>JAZNIJ010000206.1:0-13664 GCA_045577455.1 Eubacteriales bacterium | reverse complement strand
AAGCCATCTCTTGCGGTTACATAATACTCGCCTTCAATCTCTATGCACTGAACAATTGAAAGGTGAAGGGCGTTATAAACTATCTGTGCATACTCACCGTATGTAACTGTGTCTTTAAGGGATTTTATTCTGCTTATATTGTCTGTAAGCCCTATATTGCCTGCTAACTTAAGATATCCCTTGCTATCCGCATATTCACGATAGCCAAGAACATAGAGGTAACCTCTGATAACCTCTTCGTAAGTGATACCATCATTTGGACGGAAGTTTTTGCCTGATGGTCTCAACATATATCCCTGATTTACTGCAATTTCTGCAAATTTTGCATTGTCTGTAAATCTTCCAAACTCGGAATACGTGCCTGCAGGATAATAATATGCAAAGTTTGAATAGAAACCGCTGTGCAAAACTATATTTGTTGCAAAATCAATTCTTGAAACAACAGTTGTTGCAGATGCGGATTTAAGAAGATACTTTTTATTATTCAGGTAATTAAGAATATCTTCGGGAGAATTGTCAATAGAAATATCCTTTTCTTTTTCCACAGGTTGCTTTTGTGAAATATATTCATCTGCCTTGTTTGATGCATACAAATCATACATTTCAAGGAATGAACCCTTTATTCTCAAATAGTCTGTTGAATTAAGGATAGCGTTGCCGTCAACATCACCTGCGGTGAAATATACGCCGTTCAACTTGTATAAACCGCTGAAGGTTGTTTTAACTCTGAGATAGTCGGTTGAGTCAACGATTCCGTTACCGTCTACATCTCCTGGAACAACAACAGAAACAGAGTTAATTACTTTTCCGCCTGCTATAACCTTAAGAGTAGAACCTGTTGTGCAGAAATCTTCTGCACCGATTTTGTTTCCATCCTTGTCATAGATAGCAAGGTCAGAGTTTTCAAATTGTGATGCAACCTGAGATGCTGTTGTTTTTTGAGGAACTTTATTTACATATGAATCCTCTCTTACATATTTGGAATTCTGCTTAAGAGCAATTCCTTCAAGCACAAATGTCTGTGCGTTCTTAACTGTCTGACCTGATGGCGATGTGTATGTATGAAGCTGTTTTGTGTTTGCATCCATATCAATTGCTTTACCGCTGTTTGCGGCACGCAATACATATCCGCCCTCTGTTCTGTAGATGAAAAAGCTCTGTGCCAATGCACCGTTTACTGTGTAGAGCTTTATGTTTGTACCGTCATCAACATTACTACCGTTAACATCAAGCACTTTGCCGAAAGCGTTGCTTTTAATAACATAAGCACCGTTTGCCTGTCTTGTGAATACCCATCTTGACTCTGTCGCAGTGCAGGAAAGCACGCCTGTGTTATTTCCTGTTACAAAAAGTCCTGATGCTTTGTTTTTGATACTGCTTTCAAACTGTTTTCCAAGGTCAACGGGTTTCTGACCTTCATAAGAAAGCATGGAAATTGAGAACAGTCTTGTTGGCCCCGGGGTTGTATCATAAAGCTGAAGGGATGCTCCATCCTCCGCCTTTACATCAACAACCTTCTGTGAATGAGCGGGGCTGATAAGGTATCCTGCACCGTAATCATAAAAACGGAATCTCTGAGGCGCTGTTCCATTTGACCTGTACAGACCGATAGCAGAACCGTTATTATATCCACCGCCTGTTACATCAAGCACCTTGCCGGATGAACCTGTAATAGTGTATGCTTTCCATGCGGAATCGTATTGGAATGTCCAGACCTGGCTCTGGTTATCCATCTTTTTCTTCATGGCAACGCTGCCTGCGTTATCAGTGAGATATTCGTTGTTCGCTGTTAAAACAACATTTGCCGTGAAATGGTTACCCAAGAATTTTGGTTGTTTTACTGTACTACCATCGCTTATGTGCATTTCGGTTATTATTTCAAAAACCTGTGCCTGAATATTTTCGGGTTTTTGACCATAATCGCAAGCGTGCAATTCGTGGTCGTTTGCATTCATATCAACAACCGTTGCAGAATATGACGGCTTGATATACACTCTTGACTCACCTGTATTTATGAAAAAGAATGTCTGAGCTTTTGAACCGTTGGGAGCATACAGATTTATATCCGCCCCATGGTTAATTGATGCCCCTGCAACATCGAGAACCTTTCCTGTTGAAACGGATTGGATAACATGTCCGCCGTATTCGTTTCGGGTTATCGTCCATTTTTGCTCGTTTCCGTATGTTGCACCTCTGAAAACAACATTATCACCTTCAGCAGTCATAAAAAGATTGCTATGTGTGTTTCTGATGTAACCTGTGAAGTTGCTACCCAGGTTGGAGTTCCATTGTGAAAGGTCTATCTGAATTTTATAAACCTCAAATGTTCTTGCATCAAAAACAACGGAAGATGTTGCTTTAGACGCAATTCCTGTTTCGCAACCGTATAACTGAACATTCTTTGTTGATGCATCAACATCGAGAGTCTTTTCTCCAACGGATTTGAAATAGAAGTTTCCACCTATGTAGTAAAGGAAAAACTGCTGTGCTTTCCCACCGTGGTTTCTATACATCTGAATGTTTGTTCCGTCTGAATAGTTTTCGTTTGTAACATCCATAACAGAAGCAGAAATATCTGTTGCAATTATATATGCACCATTATCCTGACGCATAAAATGCCATGTCTGGCTTTTGTCAAGCACAGGGCTTGAAACGCAAACATTGCTGTTTTTGTCCGTAACATAAAGACCACTTGCTTTATGCTTTATGTGTGCATAAAAATCGCTACCAAGGTTTATGGGAGCATTTCCCTCAAGGTTTGGATTTTCTGCAAATGCTTTTTCATCAAATATTGGGAATGACAAAACAGACAAAAGCATAACCATGCAGAGAACAAAAGAAATTAGCTTTTTCATATTAACCTCTTTTCCTTTAATTTTTAAACAAATAAACTTTATTTACTGTTTTTTACTAAACTTTATTTATCGGATTTTCGATTTTTTCCTTAAACTTTATTCACTTTTCTGTATTCCGATGGAGAAATACCGTATCTTTTCTTGAAACAATTTGAAAAGTGGCTTTTGTCTGAAAAACCGCCCTTACTTGCGATACTATTAACCGATTCCTTTGTTGCAAGAAGAAGATTTTTGCCATATTCCAGCTTCAACTCCAAAATATATTTCATAACCGTTGTTCCGGTTTCGTTTTTGAATTTTCTGCAAAAATATGCCACATTATAACCAAATTTTTTGCTTATATCCCTTGTGCTGATATTCGAAAGAAAGTTGGTATCTATATATTGAATAACCTCACCAAATCCATCTTCCTTAGGGATATTATGAGCATTTGCTTTTGAATCGACTGCATATTGATACATAAGCCCAATAACTTCATACATTTTACCCATGGAGCATAGTGGGTTTATTGTGTTTCTGTAATCGAGATATGAAACAAGACCTTTGATTGCTTCCGCCAGCTCAGCATTTTCAACAACCTTTTCAAAATTAGTTGAATTCTGAGCTATAAGAGACAAATATTTTTTTGAGGCATCAGATGCATTGGTGAAATCTGAATTTTTAAAAGTGATACAATGATATTTAACACCATTTTCACCTGCAGTTCCGCTGTGTTTTTCAAAAGGTGATAATATTACAGTTTGATTTGCTATTGCAACATAGTTTTTCTCATCTATACAGATATGAAGCTCACCGCTTACAACAAACAGAATCTCAAGCCGTTCATGAAAATGATAAGGAAACGCACATTCCCCACCTTCCCAAGAAAACACAAGGTGGCTTATCCCTGCGCTATTGTATCTTACGGGGAGCATTTCTTTAAGTGAAACCATTTTTTCTCCTTTTCTCAGTATAACACAAAGCGTTGCCATAGTCCCAAAACAATACCCGATGCATAATATATAATTTTATTGTCACACAAACATAGTTTTATCGAAAGAATAAAATCATGCACAACTTCAAAAAAATTCTTTTTGATTCAATGATATTACACAAAACCCCATCAGGATTATAATATATTTTTGTCTCAAATGCAATAAATTTTTATTAAAAAATCGCACCAATGGGAATTAAGCCAATTGGCTTCAACCCAAAAGTCAATTGGATACAACGACATTGCGAAGAAAATTTGGCATTTTTCCCGCAGAAAATGTTATTTTTGTCATTTTTGCCACACTTTGAACCACAAATTATGGATTTTCTTGCCATTTTGCACCCATATCAACTATATTTGATTTTAAAAAACCTCACCAAAATGTAAAATAAATACAAATTATTGAAAAACAAACGATAACAAATCGTTATATTTTAAGGGAATGTAAAACAAATACAAATAAATACATCTGTTTTCAAAAAATGCAAAGCAGCAACAAGCAGATGTTATAATTCGCGCCACATAAAACACAGCAGACGCATTTTTAAAAATGCAAACCATTGCACACAGATATATTTTTAAATTTTTGCCCTTTGCCCTTGCCCACAACAGCACGCTCGAAAGAGCTTTGAGAAAGGATGTGATAGTAACAACTACATATCATCTCAAGTACAAGCACAAGCACAAGTGCAAGTACAAGAACAAGTGCAAGTACAAGTACAAGTACAAGAACAAGTACAAGAACAAGTACAAGTACAAGTACAAGAACAAGTACAAGTACAAGTACAAGTACACTGAACACTTTTTAACACAATCAACACATGTTGGTGGCGGCAAAATTCTCACCGCGAAATTTTGGAATGTTTACAAATTAAAACGAGGATAAACGGAGTTTCGAATCAAAAGAGGTTGCGCGCTATAATTCAAAGTGAAAATGAGTTGCGCGCCATAATTCAAAAAGCAAAAACATTTTACATTAAAATTATTGCGGCGAAAAAATATATGTGATATAATCGAACTAACCTTTGAAAAGCTACACTAAAACAGGGGAAACAAAAAATGGCAACAAGCTCTGAAAAAAACAAATTTCGTTTTTTAAATACAACCACATTGACCATTGCAGGAGTTTTATTTATATTGCTATTAGCTATTATTCTGTTGTGGTATGGTAACTCCAACAGCAATCAGGCAATGAACGCTATTTCAGCAAAGGTATATTTTGATGGCGAATACCGTGTTTCTGATGGGGAATGGCAAAAAATCGTGAAGGGAAAACATATACCTTCCACAGAGGGGGATGTATTGCTGAGGGGAAATTTCCATATGCTTGCTCCCGATGGAGAGTATGTTGGAATTTTCCAAGGCGACACACCAATAGCACTCTATGCAGACCACATCAGCTTAACCATACGAGATGGCGAAAACGAACCATATGTTATTGATGCAGAAAACCCATTATTTGGAATTTCTGCCTGCGGTGTTTATGATGACGGCAAAAACAATCATTAAAGACCTTGCGGAAAGCGGTATGAAGGTAAATGAAATTTTCACAAAGGCAAATGAAAAGCTATGCGAAAACAATGAATCGGGTATGTTTGTTACTGCCTGGATGGGTATTCTTGACATCACAACGGGAAATATGCAGTTTGCCAACGCAGGGCATAACCCACCCTTAATAAAGCGTGCAGACGGTTCGTTTGAATATTTAAAAACTCGTGGTGGCTTTGTTCTTGCAGGAATGGAGGGCGTAAGATACCGTTCAGGTGAGTTAAAGCTAGGTTCAGGAGACAGAATATTCCTCTATACCGACGGTGTTACCGAAGCAACAAACATAGAAAACCAGCTTTATGGCGAGGAACGCCTGCTTAATTTTATAAACAAAAACGCATGCACAAAGGCAACGGAGCTTTTACCGTTATGACAACGAAACAATAATTAAAACATACTTTTCAAAAGACGCCCTCCCCGAAATCAAGCAAGAACGAGAAAACGCAAGAAAGGCATTTGTACTTGGCATCAATACAGCAATTCCTTATGGTATTGTTCGTGTTGGAGATGGATACGGCACAGTTACAGAGCTTTTGAATGCTGTGAGCTTAACGGAGCTGATTATCAATAATCCAAACGATTTATCTGTTGCGGTTAAGTATTATGTTGATTTACTTAAAAGCATCCACGAAACCCAGGTTAAAGACGGTGAAGTTCCCGACATGAGAGAAACCGCTATTGCTTGGGCAGAATTTGCATCTTCTTATCTTCCCGAAAATCAGGCAAAGAAGCTCTGTGCTTTAATTGAAGCCATTCCGAAGCAAAACACACTTTTGCATGGTGATTATCACACAAATAACATTATGGTGCAAAACGGAGAGCCGATGCTCATCGATATGGATACATTATGTATGGGACACCCTGTGTTTGAGCTTGGGTCTATGTTCAACGCCTGTATTGGATTTGGTGTAACCAACCATCAGATAATAAAGGATTTCTTTGGATATAGCTTTGAAACAGCGGAAAAGTTCTGGAATATGGCTCTTAAAATGTATCTTGGCACAGATGATGAAGAAATTTGCAAAAGCGTTGAAGAAAAGGCAATGATTATCTGCTACACTCGTTTGCTTCGCAGAGCCGTCCGCCGTCCTGATGATACCAGCCCTGTAAAAATTGCAAAATACAAAGAAATACTCGGAATCTTGCTTGATAAAGTTGATACCTTGACATTTTAATATTTTTGTGAGAAAATAAAATAAAAACGAAATGGAGAAACAAAATGAAAAAACTATGTAAGAAACTAACAACCTTTATCCTCGTTTTGTGCTTTGTAGCATCTGCTTTCACAGGTGTTGCTTATGCAAAAGACGAAGATACCATTGTAATACTTTATGAAAACGATGTTCATTGTGCGGTGGAAGGTTATTCCAAACTTGCCGCAATGAAAAATGAACTCCTTGAAACCTATGCAAATGTTGGGGTTGTTTCAGGTGGCGACTTCGTGCAGGGCGGAACATTGGGTGCTGTATCAAAGGGTGAGTATATTGTAAATCTTCAGAATAAAGTTGGTTACGATGCAATTACTCTTGGTAACCACGAGTTCGATTATCGTCTTGAACGCCTTATCGAACTTAACGATATGGCAAACACAAAGTTTATTTCCTGCAATTTTCAGAAAATTGGGGAAGACAAGCCATTTTTTGAGCCATACAGAATTGTTTCATATGGGGATATTGATATTGCATATATAGGCATCACCACTCCCGAAACAATAACATCCGCTTTTCCTGCACAGTTTAAAGATGAAAACGATAATTTGATTTACACTTTTAACGAATCAAAGTTATATGATGTTATCCAGTCAAATATCAACGATGCAAAAGACATGGGAGCTGACTATGTAATTGCTCTTTCTCATGTTGGTTATGACGAGTCGGGCAAGCTCGATGATATCACCGATGTAATTGGAAACACAGATGGATTTGATGCTGTGCTTGATGCTCACTCTCATTCAGTTATTGAAAAAATGCTTGTTAAAGACAAGAGTGGAGACGATGTTTTATTAACTTCCACAGGTACAAAGTTTGCCAACATCGGTAAACTCACAATTAAAGACGGTGCGCTTGATTCCCAGCTCGTTGATGTTGCAAGCTATGACAAAACTGATTCAACCGTTGATGCCTACATAGCAGAGATTTATGAAAACTATGCTCAGATTGGTAACCGCAAAGTAGCTGAAAGCAAGGTTGACCTTATTACCCATGACGAAAACGGCAACCGCTTGATAAGAAAAGCAGAAACAAATTTGGGAGATTTGTGTTCGGAAGCGTTCCTCACTATGACAAACTCTGATATTTCCTTTGTTAACGGTGGCGGAATTCGTGCAGCTATAAAAGCGGGAGATGTTACTTTCAATGATATCTTCTCTGTTTTTCCATTTAATAATCAGGTAGTAACTGCAGAAATTTCAGGTCAGTTGATTATGGATTTCCTTGAAATGGCTATGGCGAACTACCCCGAAGAAAACGGTGCATTCCCTCATATGGCAGGTATCACTTTCTCTGTCAACAAATCAATCCCCTCATCTGTAAAGGTAGACGGAAACGGATTTTTTGAAAAGGTTGAAGGTGAATACCGTGTTTATAATGTTAAGATTTTAGATAAAGCAAGCGGTGAATATAAGGCGTTGGAGCTTGATAAAAACTATGTTATTTCAGCAATTGGCTATTATATTCAGGAATTCGGTGGCGGCATGACAATGTTCAAGGACGCTAAAATTCTTTATGGAGAAGGAATGTTGGATGTTGAAATGCTTGAAAACTTCATCACCCAACACCTTGACGGTGTTATTGGCGAAGAATACGCAGAAGTTAAAACCAATATCACATTCACAGAAGGCGTTGTTTCCGATGACGATAGTAGCGAAGAACCATTGCCAAAACCGGGCGACAAATCTCAGGTTGCTATTTGGGTTCTCGTGGCTGTTTTCGGATTATCTTCTGTTGTTGCTTTGATGTTCCGTCGTAGAAAGGATGCTAAATAAACAAGGTAAAGCATATTTGTTTTGATTTTACCTTGTCTTTTGCTTTAAGATTTCATAGTAGTAAAAAAGATAAATAAATAGGTGGCAACATTGTGTTTCGTTGCCACCTTGTTTTTATTTGGGATTATTAAAAATAAGGACTACTGTTTCGATATATTGTATCAAAATAGTAGTCCTTTTTTTGGTTGGAGTGACAGGATTCGGTCTCTGGGCTCGACGCCCTCTGGTCTTCCGCGGCTCTCGACAGTCCACCGGACTGTCGATTCACTACCGCTCCCCTCGAATCCTTCCATTCAATGAAAAATTGCACTGAGGGCAACTACCCCAGTGCAATTTTTGTCTATGGTCTACAATAAAGATATTTAAGAAACGAATATTTATGGGTTTACCCCGCATTAGCAGTAATTTTGTACGCCTTGTTTTCCAAGTATGCAGAAAACTCCTGGGAACTCCCGTTAAAAACATTTACATCAATGTATTTTTCTTTTCCGTTATACCCTTTGAGCTTTTCACGATTCGTATATTGCCAAAATGTCCATACCCTATCGTCAGATATTTTAGGTTTTGAAATAACGTTTCTAATCCAAATATCGTATTCTTTATAGTCGTTTGATAAATACAGCTCATAAGACTTTTCTGTGGCATAAATAATAGGTTTTTGATTGTAATGTTCTTCCAACAAAACGAGCATTACCTTTAATTGTTTTTCCACATCTGCTCTGTCAGGTGGATTTTTTTCTTTATCGCCGTAAAACTCTAAATCAATAACGGGTGGCAACATTCCTTCAAATGGAGCAACTGTATTTATGAAATTTTCCGCTTGCGTTTTTCCTTCACTGTCATAGCTAAAAAAATGATAAGCTCCCACGGAAAGTGAAGTTTTTTGTGCCTCTTGAAAATTGTAAGCAAAGTATTCATCCACAAAAGAACTTCCCTCGGTTGCCTTTATAAATGCAAAAGAAATTTTTTGTGACGATAGCACACTCCAATCTATCTCTCCTTGATATGATGAAACATCGACACCTTTTATCTCGTATTGGTAACTTAATCTGTCATTTAAAATGATTATGCCGTTCCAAACCAAAGCAAAAATTACAATACCAACGACTAATAATGCGGAAACTGTAATTAACGTTATTTTAAGGAATCTTTTTTTCAAAATATCACCACCTTTTATTTATTGTACCATATTTTTGTTCGCATTTCAACTATTCGCCACATATATGTTTCTTTTTTCGTGAGAGTTTAAATCTAACTTGAGAAAAATATCTTGTTTGTACGAATAAGCTAATAACTAAAATTTTATCCATAAAAACAGAAAACCCTGATAAAATCAGAGTTTTTCTGCGGCCATATCTTTTTTGTAGCCCTTTGATGGAAGCTGATGATAATATGGATACAATACGAAACCGTTACAAAAAGCGGTACATATTATGATACTTTATCTCAATATATAAAAGCCTCAAAATCCTTATCCATACTGTATTTTCACTCCTTCCATATTCTGTGCCTTTCAAACTTATAGCAAAAAATGCTTTTGCTATATTATGATAAAAAAATGACCGTTTGATAAATAAATTCATCAAGAAAAGATGTCATTTTTTTGCCAGTAAGGAAAATCGGCACTATAATATGTATGGCGAGAAAAAAGCCGCTATCGCGGCGTGATAATCACGCTTTGATAACGGCTAAAATTATTATACATCAATATCGTTATTGAATGGTAAATTCAAATATATAATCAATTGTGCCAGCGTCCTTAATAATGAGAGCATATGTACCCGGTCCAGTATATGGAATATAAACGGCTCCATTAATTGAGGTGCGTGGGCGTATGTCATCAAAAATGTGACCATCATCAAACATTGTTTTACTTATAATCTGATTACTGTACAGAGAATTTTCAGGGTTGTTGGAACTATTGTTTGAATCATATAGCTTAATAAGACTCAATGTTAATGCATCTGTACTATCGCTGTCGTTTGTGATTTGAATCGGAATTCGTATAAATTGTTGCCCGTATACCCAACTGTATTTGTTTGCTGTATATGTAACTTTGGTATAAGAGGAACCAAGCGAAACTGTAAAATCACCATTGGATGAGCCATATTCATAGTGGAAGCTTACTGTATCACCAAACGTGAAATACTTGGTTTGTAAGGGTTGATCAGCAGAACACATCGTGCATTTTCCGTTGGAATAATTGTGTTCAATTTTATCGGTAGTTACTTGGGCTTGAAGAACTGTACCGCACTTGGAGCAATGCTTGCCTTGAGTTTTACCTTCTTTGGTGCAAGTAGCCGCAATTGCTTGATCAATCACCTCGATATGACTCGCTTGAATGGTTTGCTGAGCTACTATTATCGTGTTACAAACAGAGCAATGCTTACCCTGCGTTAATCCATTCGTAGTGCAGGTAGCCGCAACTGCTTGATCGATTACCTCAGTATGTTCTACAGGGATGGTTTGTTGAGCGATAATTACCGTGTTGCAAATAGAACAATGCTTGCCTTGAGTTAAACCAGCAGTAGTGCAAGAAGCAGAAACCGCTTGGTCAATCACTTCAGTATGACCTAATGCCGGAACATCTTGCTTTTGAACATCACCGCATGAGCAACTACGTTGCTTTTCGCCTTTTTGTGTACAGGTTGCATTTGCAACAGTTTCCCAACTGCCGAATGCGTGAGTATGTCCACCAACATTATTATTTGGGGCATCATTATTGTTGTTTTCATTTACATCTGTTAATGATTTACCACAGTTCGAGCAGAATTTAACAGTATCGGAGTTTTCTTCTCCACACGCAGAACAAGCTATAGTGTTTGTATCATTACATGATGTTAATATCGTAACAAAAGAAAAGAGGAGTAAAAACGCAATAATTAGAGGTAAATGTTTTTTCATATTTTAGTATATCCTTTCATTGTAATATCTCAAAAGCAATTCCGTATTTTGAGGCATATTGTTGTGCTGTAGAATTTTGTTTTCCAATAATTTTGGCGTTTTCTGGAATGGTAATAGGAATATCAGTAGGTTTTACAATCGAAAGCGAAGATGTATCGTTTACAATAACGCAATCTTTATTTTCGATGGTAATCTGAGCAAGACTTTTGCATCCATAAAACGCCCAGTTTCCAAGATGTGATACCTTTTCGTGAAGAATAATACTTGTCAATGATTCACATTGATAGAATGCGAAATTCTCAATTTTGGTGGCTCCGTTTGGAATAGTAATATTATTAAGCTTTGTACATCCGGAAAATGCCGATAGACCAATTTCGGTCAAATTATCTGGCAGAACAAGTGTTGATAAATACGCACAATCCTTAAATGCTGCAGTATCAATTTTGGTTACAGTTTGAGGTATGCTAATATTGGTTAATATACGGCATCCTTCAAAAACACTAAACTCAATAGTAGTTAAACCATTCGGGAGTGTTACCTTTCCGAGCCCAGTACATATATAAAATGCTTTTGAAGCAATCTTTGTAACAGTATCTGGGATATTTACAATGTTCAAGCTTGTACATCCGCTAAAAGCATCAGAGTCGATTAGCTTTAGTCCGTCTGATAAATTTACGTATTTCAACTTTGTACAATTTTCAAAAGCAGAATAACCTATTGTTTTCACAGTACTGGGAATGGTAATACTAATAATATTTTTGTTATCCTTAAATGCCTTTGAGCCGATTTTTATGACTTCGTCACCATTAGGGCTTTTCGATGGAATAATAATTGCGGTGTCGGTGCATTTTCCTATCGCTTCAACACAACATGTTCCGTTATTATATGATGTGAATAGCAAGCCCTCGCTTGACGGTTCATAATCGGGATCATCAGCATTACAATGAATGCATTTTCCTTTATCATAGGTGTGCGGTGCTTTATTTACATTCGTTTGTGCTATGATTGTAATTCCGCATACGGAACAATGTTTTCCCTCGGTCTTACCTTCGGTTGTGCAAGTAGCCGCAATTGCTTGATCAATTACCTCAGCGTGATTAGTACTTTTCTCGATTGTACTCTGTTCTGATACGGAACATTGGCTACATACTCTAATCAATTCTCCGTTTTCTTTGCAAGTAGGTTGCTTAAGCGTTCTCCACTCACCAAAGGTGTGCTGACATACTGCTGGAGTATTAGAAGTAGTCCCTTGGTCTTTATCAGAGGGCGTAGGCGTGGTTGATTGATTTTGATTATCGGATGGGGTTTGCAGAGAATTTACATTATTGTTTTGTGGCGTGTCTCCATTGTCGCACGCAGAAAAAGCAACTACGCAGACAAGCAACAAAATCAGTGCTAACCATAATATCTTTTTCATGGTCGTACCTCCAAGTATATAAAAAGGTGCGTAACCGAAGCCACGCACCGAAAAACGCAAACTCCGATTGCCGCTACGCAAGCTTAAATAGATCAAGTATACACCGTAATACTACTTAATGGAATTCGCATTTTTGCCAATTTCAAAAATAGTATTACGAAAAAAGGGTATAGTATTCCCTTGGCTGGGAAAATACTCGATCTTAAAAATATTAAGTTTGCGTAGCGTAGTTATTATACCACATTTTAGAGGATTTGTCAATCCAAAAAGAATAAGACGGCTTGAATTATCTAACACAAGATAATTCTCAAAGTAAATTCTACCCTAATCCCAAAAGTAGAATTTACTTTGGGAATTTACGGAATTTTCACTCAAACCGCCTTACCCGTTAGGAAACCTTACAATATTCGAACCTTACAAGGTTCTTGCCCTGCTTTTTAGACGACCGTTACGGATTCTGATACTTATCTTTTGTAAAGTGTCAGAATGAATTGCGGAATTTGGATTTTGATAGTTTAATTCCCCAAAACTCAGCAGAGGAAGAACGGATAATTTTGATACGGACACTTATCCTGTTTGTGAAAACACAGAAACCCTTATAAATCAAGGCTTTGAATAAAAAAATAAGAACTATAACCTCGGTACTTATCGTATCAAAATTATAGTCCTTATTTGGTCGGAGTGACAGGATTCGAACCTGCGGCCTTTTGGTCCCGAACCAAACGCTCTACCAAACTGAGCCACACCCCGATAATGTTATATTTAGTTTTATATGTTTATTTTTCTATTTTTATGGCGTAGAGCGTAAACGCTCTTCCTGTTGCGGTTACCCGAAAAATCCTTCGGCGCTTCGCTTCTCCCTCGTATTTTTCGACCGCTGCCACTCCTTCGCCTCGCTCCTCCTGCCATCGGCAGCGCTCGGCTTCGTCCCCAAGTCGGATCGTAGCCATGTCGTTCTGTGAGCCAAGGAGTTGTAGTTAACAC
>JAZNIJ010000205.1:0-4783 GCA_045577455.1 Eubacteriales bacterium | reverse complement strand
TATAACATATAACATATAACATATAACATATAACAACATAAATTTAAAAGGTGGCTATGATAAGAACCGACACCACAATCGTTAGATATATATCTGACTTTTGGATTTCGGCTCAAAAATATAGCCACCTTTTAAATTATTATTTAAAATAGATTTTCTAATATGCATTTCAAAAAACTAATGATTTGGGAGAAGGGATAAAAGTTTTTGATGAAGTTCGGGAAACGCTCTGTTAACTCGTACAATCCCACCATCATTTTTCAAAAAGCAATGTTCAGAGCTGCCACAGAAAACGCATTTTCCATTTGAAGAATTATACATTTCGTAAGATAATATAGCTCTTACTCCTGTGTAATAAGTGATTGCAATATGAATTTCTACTTCATCACAATACGTCGTCGGATTCTTGTATTCACAATTTATTTTTGTAACAGGAGAGAATATACCAATTCTTTCAAAATCAGAATATGGAAATCCAATGGCTTCAAAAAAAGCCGTTCTACCTTCTTCCATCCATCTAATATAATTCGAATGATGGGTTATTCCCATTTTATCGGTTTCATAATATTGCACTTTGTGTTTGTGATAGACCATTTTTCCTCTCAACTCATAAAAACAACAATTTGCCTTAAATGTAAGTCTTAAAAATTTGTAACATTTCTGATTGTTGTACTTCCTTTTTCAAGTGAAATGCTTCCTGTACGGCATATTTCAAGAATATTGAATTCTTTCATAATGTTGATAAAATCATCTATTTTTCTGCTGTCTCCAGTTAGTTGAAACATAATAGAATTTATAGAATAGTCAACAGTAATAGCTTTAAAAGCATCTGCTGCTGCCAATATTTCATTTCTCACATTAGAATTGTTTTCCATCTTTATTAAAAGCAATTCACAGCTTATACTTGTCTCGTTGTCAAGTTCTACAATAGAATGTACATCAGGTAACTTATAAAGCTGATTTATAAGTTGTTGTTTGTTGTTTTCTTCGCCACCGAAAACAACGGTAATTCTTGAAAAATCCTTAGACTCTGTTTCGCTAACAGTGAGGGCGTTTATATTGAATTGTCTTCTTCTGAACATACTTGTAACTCTGTTAAGCACACCGAATTGGTTGCTAACAAGAACTGCTATGGTATATCTGTTCATGCTGATTTACCTTCATTTCTTTAAAATATCATTCAACTGAGCTGTTGTTTGGTTCAACAATTATATCTTCTTCGGGGCTGTTTTCTGCTAACTTCTGTATTTCTTCGTCAAAAGAATACATTGGTTTAACCTGTTTCTTTTTAATCTTTCGGTCAACATAATTTTTTGTTATTTTATAAACAAGGGGAGCAAGGGCAACAACGGCGATAAGGTTGGGAATCATCATAAGTCCGTTGAATGTATCCGATAAATCCCAAGCTAAAGAAGATGTCATAACAGCACCTGAAACAATCATAAGAACAAAAACTATTTTATAAACTTTTGTTGCTTTTGTTCCAAATAAATATTCAACCGCCTTTGTTCCATACTGAGACCATCCTAAAACAGTTGTAAAGGCAAAGAAAAGCATTGCAATTGCAATAAATCCCTCACCAAAACTTCCTAAAACATTGCCAAATGCTTTGTTTATAAGAGTTTCTTTTGTTACACCTGAATTTAAAACTAATGTATCAAGGTTAATCATTCCCGAAGTAAGAGCAATAAGTGCAGTTATTGTACAAACAACAAGAGTATCGAAGAACACTTCAAAAATACCCCACATGCCTTGTTTTACCGGCTCTTTTACATTAGAAGAAGAATGAACCATAACGGATGAGCCAAGACCTGCTTCATTAGAGAAAACACCTCGTTTACATCCTTGAACAATAACTTCTTTTATAGCAATACCAGCAACACCGCCACCGATAGCTTTTGCTCCCAAACTATATTTGAAAATTGACTTAAAAGCAGGGATAATGTTTTCATAATTTATTCCAATAATAACAATGCCGAGAACAATATATGTAATTGCCATAAAAGGAATAACATATTCTGCAAACTTTGCAATTCTTTGTAAGCCGCCAAGAATAATAATACCACCGAGAATTGTTAGTAAAACCCCTATAATGATGTTTTCTAAAGGGATGTTTAAAAACTCAATACCGCTTTCTTTTATGAAAGCACTTTTTATGTTTGAGGTTATATTATTTACTTGACTCATATTTCCAATTCCAAAAGAAGCAAATATGGAAAATACGGCAAATAAAACTGCAAGAACAGAAGCAATGTGCTTGAATCCTTTGAATTTACCCAGACCATCCTTAAGATAATACATAGCACCACCGGACCATTCACCGTTGCTGTTTTTTCTTCTGAAGTAAATTCCGAGAACATTTTCAGAGAAATTTGTCATCATACCCCAAAAAGCTGCAATCCACATCCAGAAAACAGCTCCAGGTCCACCAATGCATATAGCGGCAGAGACTCCTGCAATATTTCCTGTACCAACTGTTGCCGCAAGTGCAGTACATAATGCCTGAAACTGTGAAATGGATTTCTTGTCAGTTTTAGCATTGGATTTGTTTCCCTTTTTAAACAAACTTCCTATGGTGCTTCCAAACCAGTGCCGTATATGAGTTACCTGAAAGAAAAGGGTAACACAGGTCATTATAAGCCCAACGCCGAGGAGAAGATACAAACCTACTTCTGTCCAAACAAATTCGTATATTATATTATTAGTATTTTTTATTGTTTCTAAAATGTTTTTCATAATACTACCATTATTTATAAAATCACTAATCATTTTACCATAAAAAAAATATAAATCAATACAAAAAAAATCAATTTACAAAAGTTTATATAAAAATTATTATTTAATTGACAATTAAACTGTAATTTAGTATAATTGTTTTGGAGGAATGTGTATGATAAATAAGATTTTACTTGAAAAATTAAGCGATATAACTCCCGAAGAAAAAAAGTTGCTTGAAGGAACAAAAACAATAGAACGCAATATATATATGAATCCAAGCGGAAATGTTATTAATGCGAAAAAGCTTCTTGAAGCAGGGAAACTTATATCTATAAGACCTCATACGAGATTTGTGCATTTTCCTAGCCATTCTCATGATTATGTTGAATTGATTTATATGTGTAGTGGTTCAACAACCCATATCGTAAATAATAAGAAAATTGTGTTGAATGAAGGGGAGCTATTGTTTTTAGGACAGAACGCTGTTCAGGAAATTGAAGTTGCAAATAAAGATGATATTGCTGTTAATTTTATTATACTTCCCGAATTTTTCCATAGTCCTCTTGCAATGATCGGAGAAGAAGAAACACCTCTTCGTAGCTTTATTGTAAATTGTCTTAGTAAAAACGCTTCAGGCCCTTGTTATCTTCATTTCAGGGTTTCCGATGTTTTGCCTGTGCAAAATCTTGTTGAAAATATGATATGGACTCTTATCAATGATACTGCAAATAAGCGTAGAATAAATCAGACATCTATGGGGCTTTTATTGCTCCATTTGCTCAATTGCACAGAAAAGCTGGAATCCGACCGTGGAGAAATTTTTAAGATTTTTCGATATGTTGAAGATAATTTCCGCGATGGTAGTCTCACGGAGCTTGCAGAAATACTTCATTACGATTTATACGCTTTGTCCCGTGATATAAAACGCAAGACAGGAAAAAGTTATACAGACCTTGTTCAGGAAAAACGACTTTCTCAAGCAGCATTTCTTCTTAAAAATACAAGTATGAGTGTTTCTGATATCGCAAATAATGTTGGTTACGAAAATTATAGCTATTTTCACAGGATATTTAAACAGAAGTTTTCTCTATCACCAAAAAAATACAGAGATTGCAAATAAGGACAGTTTTTTTGTCAAATACGGATATTTAAAATAACTCCTTTTTATGGTATTATTGTGATGATAAATCATAAAAAGGAGTTTATTATGTTTTGTTCATTGGCTATTGACATTGGTGCATCAGGCGGCAGACATATATTGGGTTTTCTTGAAAATGGAAAAATTACCCTTAAAGAAATCTATCGATTTGAAAACAATGTTGTAAATAAAGACGGAAATATAATTTGGGATATTGAATATCTTTTTGCTGAAATTAAAAATGGCATAAAAGAATGTAAAAAAATCGATAAAATTCCTCAAACCATAGCAATTGATACATGGGGGGTTGACTATGTTCTTCTCGATAAAGAGGGAAAAGAAATATTTCCCGCGGTTGCATACAGGGACCCAAGAACATCTTTGGTTCAGCAAGAGGTTGGTGAAATAATTTCCGATGCCGAATTGTATGAAAGAACAGGAATACAGAAGCAAAATTTTAACACAATTTATCAGTTGTACTGTGATAAAAAAAGCGGTAAACTGGATAAAGCAGAGCGTTTTTTGATGATTCCAGAGTATTTTTCATATAAGCTAACCGGCGTTATGAAAAATGAATATACTAATGCATCAACAACAAATCTTTTGAATGCAGAAACTAAAACATGGGATACAGAGATTTTAGACCGTTTGGGAATAAATAAAAATATTTTCGGCTATCTTGAAACTCCTTGTGCATTTATTGGTAATTTTACTGATGAAATTAAATCAGAAGTTGGATTTGATTGTGATGTGGTATTTTGCCCATCTCATGATACAGCAAGTGCGGTTGCCGCTTGCCCAATTCCTGAAAACGGAGTTTATATCTCTTCGGGAACGTGGAGTCTTATCGGAACAGAAAACTTAAATCCTGTTCAGAGTAAGGAAGCTTTCAAGGCAAACTTTACAAACGAGGGCGGAATAGAATAC
>JAZNIJ010000204.1:0-7789 GCA_045577455.1 Eubacteriales bacterium | reverse complement strand
ACGATCCGACTTTTGAAGCCTGTGGCAGACCGCTATAATGCGCTGGATGCGGATGGACGCTACAACTTCCGCCGTCAGGTGCGCTCTTACATCAAGTGGTACGGATACATTTCTCAGGTATGCCGTATGTTTGATGCAGATATGCAGAAGGAATATGTTTTCTGTTCTTACTTGCTGAAGCTTCTTCCTGTTGAAGCTATGCAGATGCTTGACCTTGACGGCGCTTTGAAATTGGAATTCTATAAATTGGAGCAGACCTTCAAGGGCGATATTGCTCTTATTGACCAATCAGGCGTTTATGAACCTGCCGGTGGCAATGGAAAAGCAGTTCCGGAAGCAAAAGAACCTTTGGAAGAAGTTATACAGAAAATCAATGAGCTTTTTGCGGGTAATTTCAGCGATGCGGACAGAGTCCTTATCTATGCTTTGCATGATAGACTGAAAGATGATAAGAAGTTGCAGAAAGTTGCACAGACTTCCGACCCTCAGGTATTTGCGGAAAGCATTTTCCCTAAAACTTTTGATGAAGTTGCGCAGGATAGTTATGTGGAACAGACCGAAGCATTCATTTCATTATTCCAGAACAAGAGCAAATATAATGCGATTATGTCTGCTTTGGCAGGAATGCTTTACAGAGAGTTCAATAGACCGAGGGTATAATAATACTCTGATACTATAGAATAAAAGAACCTCTTTGTTCATAAATCACTTATGCCGCAGAGGTTCTATAAAAATCAAAGGAGAAAAACATATGGAACCCAAAGATTATACAGTAGTCAGAATTGAAGGCGAGTATGCATATTTAAGGGAAGACGGCGACACATCGGGCAACGATGTTTTTATAGCTATGGCACTTCTGCCACCAGGTGCAGATGTGGGTTCAAGAGTGCATTGCGAGTTGTTCAGCTATACGCTGATTGAGTAAAATTTCAAACAATATTTGTACCGATATAATTAAAAAAAGGAGATGCTCATGAAGATCGTTTTATTTTCTCTGAATGCCTCACGCACCCATACAAATCTTGCCATACGATGCCTTGCCAAAAGCTTAAAACAAAACGGTTTCAACGATGTTGTTATTATGGAGCGCACCGAAAAAGACAATCGTAATGACACTCTTGCATCTCTTTACTGTGAAAGAGCCGACCTTTACGGATTTTCTACCTATATTTGGAATGTTGATGCACATCTGACGCTTGCTCAAAACTTAAAGCAGCTTCTGCCAACCAGCAAGATTCTTTTCGGAGGTCCTGAGGTTTCCTATCACAACGAAAGTTTCCTTGCTATTCACCCCTATATCGACCACCTGATTCGTGGGGAAGGGGAAGATGCTATTGTTACCCTTGCTAAAGCAATTGAGCAAAACAACCAAGCTCCCAAAATCATTGACGGTGGAATATATCTTGGCTTTTTAGATGCAGGTGTGCCATACGAAAGTAAAGAGGATACAAGGGGCAGTATTCTCTATTATGAATCATCCCGAGGATGCCCATATTCCTGTGCGTATTGCCTTTCCTCTCTACATACCACACCGAGGGTGCGTGCCAAAAGCGTGGAAGCAGTGCTTTCTGACCTTGAGGCATTTGAAGAGTTTGATAATATCCGCATAATCAAATTTGTTGACCGTACTTTTAACTTTGATAAAAAGCGCTCTTTTGCAATTTGGGAAGCTTTGCAATCACCCAAATACACTAAAAACTACCACTTTGAAGTATGCGCGTCCCTTCTTGACGCAGAAGCTCTGAACTTGCTTTCCCGCTTTGAAAAAGGGAAGATTCAGCTTGAAATCGGTGTACAGACAACTAACCCAAAAGTCCTTGCCGCTATCAACCGACGTGATGACACTGTGGAGGTGCTGAAAAATCTTGAAACCCTTCTTTCCTTTGGTAATATGCACATCCATGCTGACCTCATTGCAGGACTTCCCACTGAGGATTACGCATCCTTTGCCAATTCCTTTAACGACCTTTACGGCAAATGCCATATGCTCCAGCTCGGATTTTTGAAGCTTTTACACGGTTCTCCTTTAATGGCTAAAAAAGACCTTTACGGTTATATTTACCACACTGAACCACCCTATGAGGTGCTTGCAAATAACACCCTTTCCTTTGAAGAAATCAACCGCTTGCATCATATTGAAGCCGTTCTTGAACGCTTTTCCAACAGTGGACGCTTTTCTCACGCTATGACGGTTTTAACGAAGGATAGAAAACCGTTTTCGGTTTTTGAATCCCTTGCAGATTATCTTCCAAACCCCAACTTGATTTCACAGCGTGAGGCGTACAGCACACTTCTTGCCTTTGAAAAAGATAAAAAACGGTATAACGAGTTAAAAGATGCCCTTGCCCTTGATTTTCTTCTTAATGAACAAGGACACCTTCCGCCATCCTTTGACTATTACCCACTCACGCTAACGCGCGAGGAAAGGAAGAGCTTTTGTGATGCTCACCCCGATGCTTTCATTCCTGCCATTGAATGTTATGATATCCCCACATATGGCAGAATCTTTGTTGACCGAAAGAATAAAACGCAATATTGATAAAATACCCTCGCGATTTTTCGCAAGGGTATTTCATATTGTGTCTATCATAATCAACAATGCCTTACCGACATTTCAGTCTAAAGAGTGCGCAAACGGACAATTATAGCGCACTTGCAGTCACTACTCTAATGTATCACTCTTTCTTCTTTTGTTCACATCCGTTTCTTTTGTCCCTTTTTCATTTCTCCTTTTTTCTTTTATTATACCATAACAAAAAGGTAGATACATAGTGGTTTTCTATGTGTCTACCTTTATTTTACAGCCGGTGGTTATGACTATGTTTTTTCTTCTATCAGTTTGACATCGCCTCGGAAATGATGGCAATGACTTTATTGTAGCATCCTCCGCATCCTGTGGAACAATGAGTGGTATTCTTTACCTTTTCAAACATTTCAAGAAGCTCTCCTATGTTTTTGTGGTCGTGGATCGCATCCTGAATTTCAAAGAAGGATACATTGTTACACTTGCAAACGAGATAATTCTCGTTAGACTTGGTGTTTAAGGGCTTAAGGTCGCAAACAAGGGGTTCAACAATATCTGCCTTCCAAAGGCCGTGAAGGTTGCAGTATTCGTATGCAGCAATGGGTTTCTCATCAGAGAGCGCAAAGGTTACAACGGGAGGTTTTCCTACCTCTAAGCATTTGCGATGACCGCCCTTATCTGTCTGAAGATATACCCACTCAATGTGATGTTCTTCAAGCATAGGATGTTCTACCGAACCAATTGTTACAGTTACAATATTGCCGTCAACCGATACAACGGGAATATGCTTCTCGTGGCTTGCTTCAACAACGCCGGGTTCAAGTTTGGTCATCTTCTGTCCGCAACACATCATAGGAACACTGGTGTCGTAAATTACACCGACCATTTTGCCACAATGCTCACAAATATAAAACTTATTGTTATCACACATAATAAATGCCTCCAATTTTTTTTGTTAATTATACCACGATTTTATGAATAATTCAACATTTTTCATAAAATATGCGAAGAATCACTGTTTGTTTCAAACACGCGAAGAATCACTGCTTATTTCAAATGTGCAAAGAATCGCTGTTTATTTCAAACGTGCGAAGAATCGATTTTTATTTCAAACGTGCGAAGAAATCGCTGTTTATTTCAAACGTGCGAAGAATCGATTTTTATTTCAAAGGTGCGAAGAATCGCTGTTTAATTTCAAATGTGCGAAGAATCGCTGTTTGTTTCAAACGTGCGAAGAATCACTGTTTGTTTCAAATGTGCGAAGAATCGCTGTTTATTTCGAACGTGCGAAGAATCACTGTTTATTTCGAACGTGCGAAGAATCACTGTTTATTTCAAACGTGCGAAGAATCACTGTTTGTTTCAGATGTGCGAAGAATCACTGTTTGTTTCAAATGTGCGAGGAATCGCTGTTTATTTCAAATGTGCGAGGAATCGCTGTTTATTTCAATGGGGCAAAGGAATCGCTTTTTTATTTCAAATGTGCAAAGAATCGCATTTTAATTTCTTGCCCGATATAGCAATCTTTTGCGCTGTATGAGCCCTGCTGTAGAGTACAGCATATTCAAATACTTGACGAAGAATGCTGATTGTTTTTCTGATAGATGTAGCAGATTGACCACCGATTTTATTATCTTTTCTTCCACCATCGTTAGATAGATAATTAACATAATCAAAAATGTGTCCTGCTGTGATATCCTGAATATCTAAATTCAAATCTTTAAAATACGGAACTAAATGTCTGTCTATGTATGTGTGATAACCGTCAAAAGTAGTTTCAGCTACTTCATTTTTACGGAGATTTTTCCACATTAGCAAATACTCTGCCATCTTTGACGGATGATCACTCTTTTCAAGATAACTATACTTTTCTATAAGCGACTGTATCATTGCAGTTGCTTTTTGCTTTGCACCACGTCCTGATAGCCCTGTGCTTACCCACTTGTCTTTTCTTTTGTGGTTTTTGTCATAATAGGTTAAACGAACCTAATATATGTCTTTTCTTAATGCTATACACCCTGTCATAAAAATACTCCTATCCGTGGTTTGATAGGAGTATTATAACATATTTTTTCATTCTCGCGAATGGGTTAATGATGTTGTTTGCAGAAATGTTGCGGGATTTGACATTTGTCGGATAATGTGGTAAAATAATAAAAACGTAATAAATGAACTCAAAATAGAAAAAAGGAAGCATCGTGTCTAAACGATTACAGCACATGCCTATGGGAGGAATAATGAGAAAAAGTTTTGATTTAAGTTCGGATGAATACAATGATTTGATTGAAAAGTTTTATAACTATTTTGAGGACGGATACAAATTTGAAGAATTCCTGAAAGTCTATTTAGAACAAATGGGATTGGAAGAAGTTTTTGTGACACAAAAATCAGGGGATGGCGGAATTGATTTAACGGCGGTAAGAAAAGGTCTTGGCGGATTATCCAATGCAGTGGACGAACCCTTCTTTATTCAAGCCAAAAGGTATTGCCCTTCAAGCACTGTTTCTCCTGAAAAAATACGAGCGTTGCGTGGCTCTTTTAGAAATGGAACCGGATTGTTTATCACAACCGGAAGAGTATCGGACCGAGCCAAACGAGAGGGTTTAGAAGTGGATTCAAGCAGACCAATTATAGTTGTTGATGGCAAAGAACTTATAACCACTTGCATAGAAAGAGGAATTGGTTTTACATTTAAACCAGTGTTTAGCACCTTAGCATTTGACAGCCTGATGCAAAAGCAAAATCATACTACAACAGAAGATGTTTCAACCATAGAGAGAATAGTAACCGAAAACGATATTAGAGCATATATTTTGATTTTACCTCGCGCCATTAAAGATATATTGCCTGAAAATGCAAAAACGATAAAAATAAGTTTTGATGGTGTTACATACAAAGAACACAATATAGATGCTCAAAAACGATACGTCGGAGGAATTTCCAACATATACAAAGAATTTGGATTGCGCCAATCGGATGGTGCGTTTGTGTCGAAAAAAGCTATTTGGCATATAGAATCAAATAATAATTTTTATATAGAGTTTAAGGAAATATAGTAACTATTTTGTGAGTTAAACAAAAGACAGTTAGCTATTTTTGATTAACACTCATTAACACAAACGATTAAAGAGGATAATACAAATGAAAGCAAAGAAATGGGTAACTTTCATCACGATGGGCATTTCTATCGTTTCATTAACTTGCGCTATAATTGCAAATTTCAAACTTGAATGTAATATTATCTATGATATTTCAATGGCTATATTCGGAAGTGCTTTACTTGGTTGCATTATGTCATTGATTGAATACTTTGCTGAACGAAAAAAAGCAATGGAGGATTTTTTATCAGCAGCATATAGGGCATTTGTACAATTAAAAAGAATTAAGTACATTGATGTTAATGAACCGCAAGAGCTTATTTTTAATTGTATAAATGAAGAACAAGATAATGATTTGATAAAAGAGATTGAAGAAGAAACTGCAAAAGTTATGGGTCTTACTTTTTCTCACGAAAAACGCAGCGCCTATATTGATTGGATGAAAGAAAATGAAATATTTTCATTTTCAGAAAACGATGATATTGAATCAATATTAATTTCGATTTATAACCAACGCATTGAAAATTATAAAAAAACTTTTCTATCTCGAATAGATATGTACATAAAACTATCCAAACTTGATTTAGAAAATTTATCAAGTGCCTACGGCAACTTGGACTTTCTTTTTGGGAACAGCTCCATTCGAACCGCTGCATATAACTTTATTTTTACTCCTTTGAACACATATCGCGATAAAATATTGTGTGAATCATACCACTTTAACCTATTAAAAGAAGGAGAAGGAAATTTTGCTGTATGCGTAGACATATTATTTAAACTTAATAATTTCTTTTTTGAGATTACAAAAGAACGAAACGAAAATTGTGAGCAGATTGTTGTTTATCAACGCTTGTTTGACGATGTTTACGACCGTATAAATGATTTTAAAGCGGCAACTTATTTTAAAAAGAAAACCGAATACAAGAAAAAAAGTCCCGTATTTTGTAAAACCAGAAGTTTATCTATTAATTGAGTTCAAGTAAAAAATATTTTTGGTGGAATGAAACAATGATTCCTCTAATCCTGCGTAGCAAATTGCGTAACACATTATGAAAAAGCGCGTAACAGGCATAGAAAAAGACCTTGAAAGTTTTCCGTAAACGAAACGGAGTTATTAAGGTTGCGGTGGAGTGTTGATATAAACCAATTGATAAATAAGAATTTGGTGGATATTGTTTATCGAAGATTATAAAAGGAGATCCTATGAAAATCATAATTATAGGTGGGGTTGCAGGTGGAGCAACTGCCGCGGCAAGAATAAGAAGACTAGACGAGAAAGCAGAGATCGTCATTTTTGAGCGTTCGGGTTACATTTCATACGCAAATTGCGGTTTGCCGTATTATATCGGCGGCATCATTGATGATAAAGAAGATTTGATGTTGCAAACTCCCGAAGACTTTTATCGGCGTTTTAGAATTAAAGCCAAGGTAGGTCACGAGGTAACCGATATCGACGCAAAAAACAAAACTGTTTCCGTAATCGATTTGAAAACGGGAGCGAGCTTTACGGAAAGCTATGATAAGCTTATTTTATCCCCCGGCGCAAGGCCTATTTTGCCCGATTCCTATACCGAAAATGAAAGAACATTTACGCTTCGAACGGTAGAAGATACACTGAAAATCCGTGCATTTATAGAGGAAAATCAGCCTAAGACAGCAGTGGTTATCGGTGGTGGATTTATCGGTCTAGAAATGGCGGAGAACCTTATCAGACTTGGGGTTAAAACGACTATTGTTCAGCGCGGCGAGCATCTTTTGCCGACTGTTGACTGTGATATGGCGTCGTTAATCCATGCAATATTCCGTTCCAGAGGTGTACAGCTATTACTGAACAGCAGCGCTGAAAAAATGAGTGTTACAGGCGACAAGGTCTTGCTTGAACTTACCGACGGAGGGCAAATCAGCGCTGATATGGCTGTGATTTCGGTTGGTGTTGTTCCTGAAAATACCCTTGCGAAAAAGGCGGGTTTAGAGCTTGGCGTAAAAGGCGCAATCAAGGTAACCAGCAAAATGGAAACCTCTGTTCCCGATATCTACGCTGTGGGAGATGCCGTGCAAGTAAAACATTTTATCACCGAGCAAGACGTGCTAATTTCCTTGGCAGGACCTGCGAATAAGCAGGGGCGCATCGCCGCCGATAATATTTGTGGGCTTGAAAGCGAATATA
>JAZNIJ010000203.1:0-10063 GCA_045577455.1 Eubacteriales bacterium | reverse complement strand
AAATATATTAAATAACCACTTAACTTTGCGCAGCGCATTAAGTTTTTCGGGTTTGGTGATATTTGTGAAACTGTTTAATGAAGCGTTTTAACATTTCACCGTTCACTAATAACCACTTAACACCGCGTATCGCATTAAGTTTTTCGTGGTAGGTGTTGTTTGCAAAAAGAATTCAAGGTGGGATAATTCTTGCAAAATGTTGGGTGTTACAACTTGTGCTTTGTATTTAAATAAATAACCACTTAACACCGCGTAGCGCATTAAGTTTTTCGGGTTTGGGTGCTTTTTCCAAAAAGCACCCAAGAGGGTTTGGGGCTTTTTTCAAAAAGCACCCAATGTTATTCTTCGGGGTTGTATTCACCGTTTTGTATCTGCTCGTTGATTTTCTTAACCTTCGCCTTGTTGTTTTCGTGACCTCTTTCCGTTGCGGCGTAGTAAATATTACCTGCTAAGTCGGAAACAAAGAAATAAGCCGTTTTGATGTTGTTTTCTTTCAGCATCTCAGGGTCAAAGACGGGGAATAACGCAGATTCAATAGCGTTGATACCCGGATTGCAGATTGCACCGGGTGGCAACCCATCATACATATATGTGTTGTATGGGTTGTCTATCTTGGTGTCCGCATCGGTTATAACATCTTTTCGTTCTTCAAGGAAGTATTGAATTGTTGCACAGGACTCTAACTTGGGATAAGAGTTTGACTTCATACGGTTGTGGAACACCATGGAAATGTTTTCAAAGTCAAGTAGTGTTATTCCTTCCATTTGTACAATTGATGAGAGGGTAATTATCTCGTCAAATGTCAGCCCGTGTTTCTCACAATACTCTTTGTATGTGTATTCGTATTCATCCCAGAACTTTGTGTCAAAGTTGTTCAAGAACTTGTTTATAACCTGAACAGGGTCAGAATTCTCGTAAAAATAATAGGTGTCGGGGTATAAATATCCTTCAAGACGATATTTTCTGTCTTTTGAATACCCAAATTCTTCAAGCTGTTGCACAAATTCATGCTTGAATGGATAATTGTTAATAGCGTGAATAAGCTCATCTTTGGATGCAATGTTTTTAGAAACAAGCATATCTATAATCTGGTCGGTTGTGTACCCTTCAGGAACGGTTATCTGTATCTCCGTCTGAACAAAGGGTTCAACGGTAAGCTCTGTGAATATCTGAGTGTAGTTCAAGCCGGCTTCAAGGGAGTATTCACCTTCAATAAAATCAATATCATCAGTGTTATCGACCTGAAATATAACGAACATCTTGAAAAGCCAGTCATAGTCAACCGCACCTGCTGTTTTCAGCTTTTCCGCAACAGAAGAATAGTTATCTTCTTCGGTTATGGTAAAGGCGTCCGGGGTTTGGGTTTTAACTAAAGCAAAAATATCGTTACCCGCTGTGATTATAAAATAAGATAGAAATGTTGAAATGATGAGAACAACAACGATATATATGATGGCTTTTGCAACGCCTGAAATAAGACCACCGTTTTTTTCTTCTTCACGGTTGCGTTTCTTTCCTTTGAAAATACGGAGTTTGCGTTTCTTTTTCTCGACGGTTTCTTCCTCGTCTTCTAAGGGGCTTTCACTTACCATAGAGAAAAACTCATCTATTTTTTCGTCGGAAACATTGTATCTGTTGTTGCTTTCTCCTTGATTGCCCTGAGAATCAGGTTGTATATCAAGTTGTGGGGATGTTGTGGAAATATCATGGGAATTATTGTTTTTATATGCCACGCTCAAACTCCTTTCAGCCGGAAATGGCGGTTATGAGCAAAAATGCTATCAATGTAAGAAGTAAAGTCCAAGACCTGAATGCACCCGTGCTTTTGGTATTGCCGTTTATAAGAGATTCTTTGGGTGGATTTTCTGCATATGAAAGGTAAATATGTTGAAGTCTTGAAAAAACTCTCCATAGCGAAACAAGGCAAATCAGCGCAAGTGAAAAGATAATAAAATATGTCCCTGTTTCGGTTTTAGTTAGATCTTCAAAAAAATCACCTGCATATAAATCTAAAAGGTTGTTTGCAAAATGCAGAATCATTGCAGGAAAAACAGAACGGCATACAACGGTTAAAAACGCGAGCATAAGCCCTGCAAAAAAGTTGGTAATCAACCCTTCAAAAGAAAAATGGGCAAATGCAAAAAACACAGCAGAGATAAATATAGCTCTCGAAAGCCCATAGCTTCTGTATTCGCTGAGAACAATTCCGCGGAAAAAGAATTCTTCGCAAACCGCAGGTACAACGCAGAAAGCTAAGATTGGCTGTATAACAGGTGCGTTGTCAAATGAAATATAAGATGTTGAAGGGGCTGAGATGCCGAGGTGCTTGCTGAGAAAAAACTTCAAAAGTAATTGCCCCGAAAAAAACAGTAACGATGCAAAAACAACAAAAACTCCGTGGCTCACCCTTAAAGGAGAGATAAGAAGTGATGTCGATAGCTTTCTGTGTTTAAGCTGATAGTAGAATATGGTGGGTATGAAAAAAGATACAATCTGAACAATGCAGAGGGAAAGAAAAACATTTTCTCCGTTGGCGGATGCCCTTTTTACATAAAACTCGCTTATCCATAAAAGCATCATAACGCAAAGAAAAAGCAAGGGGGTTGTGAAAGCAGCACCAGATATATTTTTCTCTTTTTTTCCCATGTTTATCCTTCCTTATTTTTGTGCGTTGTTTTTTGCAAAGCAAATTTTATTCGTCTCTGTAACAAATTTCGTTGCGAATCCTCTTTTCAACTTCTTTTCCGTATAAAAGCTCTGTCAGTTTGAATCCAAATTCCATAGATGAACCCATGGCTTCTGCAGTGATTATATTGTCTTCGTGAACAATATTTTTCTTTGTGTAAAGCCCATCGGTGATATTTTTGTCAATCCCGGGGTAACAGGTAAAACTTTTACCTTCAAGAAGCCCTAACTTACCCAAAACCATTGGGGCGGCACATATTGCCCCAACGAACTTACCGTTATCGTGGGTTGTTTGGATAATTTTTTCAACTTTGGGAGATTTGGAAAGGCGGTCAGTTCCTCTGAGTCCACCCGGAAGCACAACTGCATCAATGGCGCTTAAATCAACCTGAGTTGCAAAATTGTCTGCTTCGATTTTTATCCCGTGGGAGCTTTCCACAAGTAAATCTTCTTCAATGGAAATAAGCTCAACATTTGCGCCTGCTCGCCTTAAAATATCAACGGGAGCAATAAGCTCTGTTTCCTCAAATCCATGTGCCAATAAAAATATAACTGTCATAAATGTTCCTCTTTTTTATCGATATTCCAAAAGCACAAGCGTTACTTTTTGGAATTAGCTTTGCGGTGTAATTAAAAACCGCTTTTATTAACAATCGCAAGGATGTCGTTGAAGATGTCTTCTCTTGACCTGAAACCGTTTTCGTTGTCGCATTTAACGGTGTGCCAGCCCAAAGTGCAAGAAGCAAACTGTGCCGCATCGTAACAGGTCTGAACATATTCAGCCGACCCTTCGTGGATATCAACTTTTCCGCCTGTTTCGTTTGCACGTTTTTTTGCTGTTTCAATTGATGTTTTGGGAGATACTTCCAAAAATACAACAGTTGTTGGCTTTGGAAGCCCTAAAAGCTGAAACTCAAACTTCCAAAGCCATGAAAGAAAATCGTTCCACGCTTCTTTAGGAAGTTTTGAAAGCTGATGCACAGCGTTTGCCGTTGTGTATCTGTCTGAAATAATTATTTTGCCTTCTTCGTAATCCTTTTTCCAGTCTGCCATATAAGAAGCATATCTGTCTGCCGCAAAGAAAGTGGAGGCAGCGTATGCGTTTACATCGGAAGGGTCGCTCCCAAACTTGCCTTCAAGATACAGCTTAACAAGGGCAGAATACTTTTCGTCGTATGTTGGGAAGGATAACCTTCTGTATTCCTTTCCTATGCTTTCGAGATATTCGCACAGCTTGTCTGTTTGCGTTTGTTTTCCGGACGCATCAAGCCCGTCTATTGCTATAAAAATTCCCATATCAAAAAACCTCCATTTCTTTGATTATATCATTTTACCACATCTGTTTCAATTTTTCAAGTGTATTTTTATGAAATACCGTTTAAGAGTTAAAAAAGCATCATTTTTTACTTAAAAATTCACCATTTTTCTTTTTCAATGTGATATATGTAAGTATTCCCACAACAAGCAGGAAAATAACTGCTATTGGAATAATAATTGCAAGAGATATACCGTTATTTTCGTTTGTTTCAAAAACAATGGTGAATTTGTATTCGCTTTCGGGTGTTTTTATTGTTATAACAGAGCCATCTTTCAAGTTGTGGTTTCCAATAACAATAAGCTCGGTGAATGTGCCTGAAAACTCAACGCTTTCAGTTCCGTATGGAACTTTTAAGGCGTATGAGAAAACATTTGGTGAAAATTCAGGAATAAGAATCCCTGACGATGGATAAATCTTCTCGTTTCCGTCTCCCGATGGCTCTAAACCAGGGGTGTATGAAAGAGAAATATTTTCCGTTGATTTTGTTTCATTTGAATATATAAGAACTTCTTCAATGCAAAAAACTTTTGTACCTTCGGTTTTTGCTCTGAATGTAATCGTTGTAAGATTTTCTGATGTTGGAGCTGAAAACGACGAAAAGAAGCGTATGCCTTTTTCTGTTTCTTCTGTTCCGTATACAGCTCCTGTTTTTTCTGCTGAAACAAATTCTATGTCGGCTTTGGAATATGTAATTATTCCTGAAATTCCAAGAATCGGTTTTTCGGAGCGAATTGTTAGTGTAAATGTTCCGTTGGATTCTGAAAAGGAAATAATAATGCCTGTGTCTGAAATCGGTTTTGATATTCCTGCGATGGAAACGGTGTTTTCATTCCCCAAAATAATCTCTTTGTATGTAAAGATATCCGCAACATCAACAATATCGTTGTTGCTGAAGTCTGCACCGTAGACAAAAACCTTATCTCTGTTTTGGTTGTTTATCATATCGGATGCAGAAACCAAGTCACCAATGTCAATATCACCGTCTCCGTTGCAATCTCCTGTAACGGCAATAAGCAAGCTGTCAAGAACTTCGCCCTTCTGATTGAGGAGGCAAATTTCCATGCCTGTTTTAATTATTCCTTCTGTAACCTCGTTTTTGTTCGTATCAAACAGTTTTGCGTGATTTTTCGATTCATCTTTTAAGGAATTGAAAAATGCCTGAACTGTTGTTCCTGATGAAACACCATAAAGTATACCATCTGTAAGGTTAATTCCGTAATATGAATGTGTGAATTCAAGAACAGATGCCTTAACAACAACTTTAACGCTTGTTACATAAACCCCATCAAGCGTTGCGGCAAAAACGGTTGCTTCTCCAGGTTTAAGCCCTTTTAGAACACCGTCTGAGCTTACGCTTGCAACATCGCTTTCGCAATAAAACATAATGTCTGTTGCAGGTGCGCCAACGGGGAAAAATTCAACATATAGCTTTGTTTCGCCGTTAACTCTTAAAGCAACATCACCGCCTTTTATGCGGATTTCGTTTAACGAGGCGTTTATGGTGAAGTTGTATTCATAAATCAAGCCAAAGGGAAGCGCAATCAAGAGGGTATGCTCACCTCCTGATGAAACAGTTTTTCCTTCATCTGTTTTAACCCCATCAAGATATGCAATACCTGCAGAAAAGGTGAATGAAACAGATGATGAGTAAACGCCGCCGTTTTCAATGCCAACAACATTTGGGTTAATGTTGTATTTTCCGTATGTGTTTTTTGTGATGTTGAGAGAGTTTCCTTCAAAGATATATAAGTCTCCGTTTGTGTCCAGATGGTATATATCCGAAGATAAATCAATGTAGCTTTTGGTTTTTCCGTTTTCAAAAAGTCCTGTGGCGGTTATAAATGTGCTGCCGTTTCTTCCATAAACCTTGGATGTCATAGAGGAAGCAACGCTACCGTCTGCTATGTTGTATACAGCAGTGTTGATGTATAAATATATATCATCGCAAAACATATCAAGGGCTTCGTAGTTCAATATCTTTTCATATCTTTGAGAAAAATCACTTATGCTTATACATTCTAAAATTGTGTAAAAGCTCCTATCGGAAAGAGTGTGTATAAACTTACCGTCTTTTGAAAAAACGGCAGAATGATATGTTTTTTCACTGTCTGAAAACAGCTTTTTATAGTCTGTACTATATATATGTAATGCAGAGTCGGCAATATACGCAAACATATCTTTTCCTGCATCCAGCTTTGATATAGGGTGGGAGGTTTCAAAAAGAACCATTTTTTTTGAATCGATATTATAGATAAGTATATACGATATTTTATCAGAGTATATGTATAAAGAATCATCATATGCTTTCATTCCCGATGGGATAAAGGGAAGAAAAATATGGGATGTGAGCAACAAATTTGTTTTATCGATAGAATAAAGGATGTTGGAGTTATCTGTGAAAAACAGATTGTTGTTTATAGAAGCAACCGATGTTGCTTTTGTTGAAAGAGAAACATTTGTTCCAAAAGTAGCGTTTGCCCCACCGTTTCCTAAGATATCAAAGCATATGGCAGAGGGGAGAATTTCTGAAATATACAAAAAGCTGTTATCAAAGGAAGCGTAATAAACTCCGTTGCAAAACGCAAGGTTTTCCACGGGAAATGCAAATAATCCTTGATTTTCAAAGGTTTCTATGTTGTATATTCCGTTTTCTGTAATGAGTTTTGTGCCATCGAAATATATCGCCTTGCTGTCTGCCACATAAAATACAAGTTTATGCTTTTCAACGCTGAATATTTTTCCACCGTATGCCAGCTTTCCGTTTTTGAAAATAAACCCATTTTCAAGCGTATCATCTGTATGGAATGTTTTCATAATAGTTCCGTCGGCAGAAGAAATGTAGAATTTGCTTTCTTCTTTTTTTCCAAAGGCGATACAGTTTGTAACACTGTCATATGAAATAATGTCGGGAATACTTTTGAGGGAGCAGATTTCCTGTTCCTCAAGAGATGGAATGGCGAGCTTTGTTATTTTGCCCGAATTGACGGAGCTACTTTGAACGGAGTATAAAGCACCTGAATCAAATGTGGAAACCGCAACCGGAAACTCAAAGGAGTGAACAACAGAGGCAGTTGCACTGTTTTTTAACTCTTTGCCTTTGAAAGTGTAAAGATTGTTTGTCCCTGCAACATAAAGTTTTTCATCAATAAAGCAGGCGTTTGTTATGTTTTCACCAAGATTAACATATTTAATCAGCTTTAAGGTTTCGCTGTCGTATAATCTTACCCCACGGTTTATGTCATTCCATACAACTATAACTCCAAATTCTGATACGACTTTCCCACCTGAAACAGAGGTGTTGAGGGTTTGTTGGTTGTAGTTTATCTCAAAAGTGATGGTGGTCTTTTTTTCACCGTTCTGGCTTACTGTTATTGTGTGAGTTCCGTTTTCGGAAACTGTAAAACGATTGGAATCAATTCTATTGTCATTGAGTTTTATTGTGCCACCCGAAGGAATTGAAATGTTAACGGGATGGTTGTATTTTTCTCCGTTTTCAACTCCATATACGGCAACATCGCTAAAGGAAAGATTAAATTGGAAGGTTTCTTTGTTTCCGTATGGGCTTGTGAGCACAAGGGTATGCTTTCCTTCGGTTGTGATTTTTTCTCCCGATTTGTACGGCAAGCCGTTTAAGGTTCCTTTACCATATGAAAACTCTATGTAGGAATAACCATTACCGTTTTTGAGCTTGTATTCAAGGGGTAAATTGTCTGTTGTAAACTTTATTTCCGTTGTTTTGCTTCCGTCTGTAACTGTAAGAGTGTGGTTTCCCGTATGTTTGCAAAGCTCACCACTATTAAACGCTTCACCATCCAATATGGCTTCGCCCTTGTTGAAATGGATTTTTATATTGTCATAATAAATGCCACCATCTTCAACTCCCCAGATTAAAGGGGAATGAACATTGAAAATAACCTTTTCAACATCAAGAATACCTGCTCCAAGTCGGTTTCCGGATTCTCCGAATGCACATTGACTAATTAAAAAATCAAAAGCATCGGAGTTCATTGTGGCTGTGTCACCAAGCTCTGAAAGTGCAAGCGCGGCAGCTCCTGAAATAAATGCGGTTGAAAATGATGTGCCTGAGCTTGTTATGTAGCTGTTGTTTTTGTCAAGAAGAGTAAGGTCTTTTCCCGGAGCTGATATGTCAACTGCTTCGTTATGTTGCGAGAAAACACAGCTATTTCCCTTGTTGTCAACAGAGCCAACGCTAATAACACCGTCGTATGAGGCAGGATAGGATTTCATACCTGCATATTCTGCATCGTTTCCTTCGTTTCCCGATGCGGCAATGAGGATGCATCCCTTATTGTATGCATATTCCATTGCCTTTGCTTCGCTTTCTAAAAATTTATACCCACCGAGACTCATATTGATTATATCCGCACCGCTATCCGCTGCCATATATACAGAATCCAAAAAGTCGGATGCGTAAATTTTTCCGTTTTCTGCGGTGATTTTAAGGGGAAGTATCGTGCATTCGGGCGCAATTCCGCAAGCACCTTTTCCGTTATTTGGAGTTGCAGAAAGCAAACCGATAATTTTTGTTCCGTGCCCGGATGTGTCGGAATTTACGCCTGTGCTGCTTGTTGCATAGTCATATCCTTCAAGTATGTTTGCATCTTTAAGGTCTTCGTGATTTCTTAAGATGCCACTGTCCGTTACGGCTATAACAATATCCTTGCTTCCAAATCCATAATCCCACGCTTTAAACATATTCAGCATTTCGTATTCGTAGTTTGTTGCATATGTATCGTTTGGGATTATCTCCGCAACTTCCTTTGTTGAATCTTCTTCAAATGAGAGGATAATATCTTTGTGCGTTTTTCCAAAGCTATCGTCTGTATGAATCAAAAATAACCTTTGACTGCTGTCTGCCAAAAGTCGATACTTATAACCTGTTAAAGCAGTTTTGATTTGGGAGAGGGAAACATCTTTTTTGAAGGTTACGATATATCTTTGATTATCCCCCATACTGAAGGTGTTTTTAGTTATACCACCGTTTTTTTCACCGGTGGCATATGCAATTATGTTGTTTCGTTCCCTGTCCTCTGCCATAAATGGGTTGTTGGGCTTCTGGTTTACCCTTGAGCTGAGTGCAAGGCAGGGCGTGCTTGCAAGCAACGCAAGGGAAAGAAGCGTTGATATTATTTTTTTACCTGTCATTTGTTTCATATCTCCGTTAAATAAAGCAATCCTTTTTTGATATTGGTCTTGCTGATAATATGATACTTCAAGTGCTTTGATGCTTTTTCTCTGATCGTCGCTCACTTTTTTGCGTTTTGTCTGATTATTTTTCAATTATCCGTGCTTTTAACAAGCTCTGTTTCTTTAACGCTTATTTTTAATCCCGGATTTGCGCCTTTAACTCCCTTTATGAGAACAGTTTCAACATTCCCTTTTTTGTGTATCATAAGTATTTCTTTTGCTTCAATGCCGTTTGATGCCATGGCGTGAAGAATCTCGGTAAGTCTGTCTGCTCTGTATACAGCGTAAAATCTGCCACCGTATTTAAGACAAAAGGCGGCAGCTTTGCAAAAAGCATCAAGTCCACCGTTCATTTCGTGGCGTGCAGTAACTTTTTCAATGTTTTCGCTTGTTTTCCCGCTTCCGCATTTAAAATATGGTGGATTCATAGTTACAAAATCCGCTTTTTCGCTTTCATATATATGATTTATATTTCTGACATCACCCAAAACAGGGTGAAAATTATTTTCAAATCCATTATCCTTGGCGTTTGCTTTGGCAAGCTCAAATAAGCTCTCCTGAATCTCAATTCCTGTTATGGAACTACCTTTGCACATTGAAAGTAAAAGCAATGGGATAACGCCGCTTCCTGTTCCTAAGTCAACACCATTTTCTTTGGATGTTGCAACAACAAATTTTGAAAGTAAAACAGAATCTGTTCCCATTCTGAAGCCGTTTTTATGTTCCTTAAGTATAACCTTTTCATTTATGGGGCTTTCAACAATTTCATATTCGGTTTTATTTGCGTTGCCGTTTTCGGCAAGTGCTTCTTTTTGATTTGGGGTTGAAATCATTATGGATCAATCTCCGTAA
>JAZNIJ010000202.1:0-7387 GCA_045577455.1 Eubacteriales bacterium | reverse complement strand
CCACCAATAATCGTGATTTCCTTTACCGATTATTTTTTTCCCCGGTAATGAATCAAGAAAAATTAAATCCTCTTTAGCTTCTTCAAGCGTCATTCCCCATGATAAATCCCCCGGAAGAATAACTGTATCGTTTTCTGTTACAGTTGAAAGCCAATTTTCTTTAATTTTTTTATGATGATTTTCCCAATTTTTACCAAATATATCCATTGGCTTGGAAACGGAACAAGAAAGGTGTAGATCTGAAATTGTATAAATCAAGAATCAGTCTCCTCTCTTGAAAGTAATTCCAATAATAAAAACAATATATATGGGCAAAATATTTATGTACGAAAGTACAAAAGAAAATTAAGGTGGTAAAATCAATGAATAATATTTCAATTAGTGATACACCAAAGCATATAAAGGGTATATCATGTTGCGTTAAAGATTGTATTCATCATGACATTGATGATTACTGTACTGCTAAAAGCATCAATATAGGACCTCATAACGCTTCTTGCTGTTCAGAAACAGTATGTGCAACCTTTAAAAAGAAATGCGGAAATAAATGCACATCATCAGGTCTTGAAGGATAACTTTATCCGCAAGAAATGTCTTTTGAAAACTCTAATACCCTTTCAGGGATTTGTTCTTTTTCTATAATTTTATCAAATCTTTTTTCTGAATTTTTCAAAGAATAAAGATTAACAGGAATCTCAAGCCCACTGATGCTATGGAGCTTTTCAAGTGCTTCAAATTCATCGGTGGGTATTTTTTCACCCAAAGATGAAAGAACAGAATCTGAAAACTTATATGGGGAAGCAGTTGATACAACAATAACCTTTTTGCTATCATTTGATTTTTTTACATATTCATCTGCCGAATACAAAGCAACTGCAGTATGAGGATCTGCTAAATATCCGTAAGTATCAAAATAATGCTTAATAGTCTTCATTGTTTGGTTTTCGTTTGCATAACAACCGGAAAAGTCTTTACTTAATATATTTTTTATTTCATCAGAAACAGAAAATATACCTTTTTCTGAAAGGTCTTTCATCCAAATTTCGCAGTTCTTATTTCCACCAACCATTGATAAAAGTCTTTCAAGATTACTTGAAATAAGAATATCCATTGAAGGTGATATTGTTGTATAAAAATCTCGTCTTCGGTCATATATACCTGTTTCAAAGAAATCATACAAAATCTTATTTGAATTAGATGCACATATTAACTTTGCAAAAGGTATGCCCATGAGTTTAGCAATGTATGCGGCAAGAATATTACCAAAATTTCCTGTTGGAACGCAAACATTTACTTCTTCTCCAAATGTGATTTCGCCTTCTTTAACTAAATCGCAATATGAAGAAATATAATAAACAATCTGAGGAGCAAGTCTTCCCCAATTGATTGAATTTGCACTTGAGAAGAACAAATTATCTTTTTCTATTTCGGCTTTAATATCAGCATTGGAAAAAACTTGTTTAACTGCTGTTTGACAATGGTCAAAGTTTCCTCTAACACCTGTTACACATACATTATTTCCTTTTTGTGTAGACATTTGAAGTTTCTGGATGTTACTAACTCCATCACAAGGATAGAAAACGGATATACGAACTCTATCAACATTTGAATATCCTTCAAGGGCAGCTTTGCCTGTATCGCCTGATGTTGCAACAAGAATAAGAGCTTCTTTATCGCTTCCAGACTTTTTGATGGCAAGACTTAATAATTTAGGCATAATCTGAAGCGCCATATCTTTGAAAGCGCAAGTTGGGCCATGCCAAAGCTCAAGCATATATTTACCGCTATCACCTAACTTGGAAATCGGAGCAGCTCCTCCGGGAAAATTCTTTTCACTGTAAGAATTTTCTGCCGCCTCCAATAATTCCTCATAGGAATAGTCAGTTAAAAACAATGAAAGTATTTTAGCGGCTCTTTCTGGATATGTCGAATTTATAAGCTCATCTGCCAATATCTTGGAAATAGTTGGTATTCTGTCAGGGATATATAAACCGCCATCAGGCGCAATCCCATTCATAATTACATAGGATGCAGTTCTTGGTTCGTTATTTCTTCTGGTACTGCTGTAAATCATTTGAAATACATCACCTTTCAATAATTTGTTATTTAAAATAACCTTTTAAATGGTTATTTATGACATATCTATCGTTTTCATCATCAACTGACACTTCGATAACATCATATCTTATTTTAAAGAACTTTAAGGGTATTTTTATATTGCAAAGATAAAAAGGAGCATAATTCTTTTTGCAATGAGAACGTAAAAAAATTTTTGTTGAACTTTTTATACATTTTTGTTTGTAGAAATCAACCGCTTCTCGACCACTACCATATTGAGACTTTTTTCTTGTTTTAACCTCAACAACAATTAACGAAAAGTTTTTATAAAAAACCAAATCAAGCTCGCCAATATCAGTCCAATAGTTTCTTGCAATAAAGATGTAACCTTTTCTTTTTAAAAATTTTTCGGCAATTTTTTCGCCTTTATTTCCCTTTTCTTTATAAGACATTTTTCAAAAAACTTTTTCTATGAAATGGACAAGGACCATATTCTTTTATTGCTTCATAATGCGCTTTTGTTCCATATCCTTTATGTTTGTTAAAACTATACTCAGGATATTGTTCATGCATCTCTATGCAGAATCTATCTCTTGAAACTTTTGCCAAAATTGATGCTGCGGCGATAGATGGAGATAAAGCATCGCCTTTAATAACTGTTTTACAAGGTATTTGGAATCCTCTTGCGATATTGCCATCAATCAAGGCGTAATCTACCTTTATATTTAATGTTTCAACAGCTCTGTTCATTGCAAGCTGGGAAGCGTTCAGAATATTTATATTTTCAATTTCTTCAACGGTTGAAAACGCAACTGAATAAGCAAGTGCATTTTGAATTATTAAATCAAAAAGTTCATCTCTTTTTTTTTCGGATAATTTCTTTGAATCGTTAATTCCTTTGATGTCAAGTCCAAAGGGCAAAATAACAGCAGCAGCATATACTGGACCTGCAAGAGGACCTCTACCTGCCTCATCAACACCACATATAATATTATATCCACTATCAATAAGCTCTTTTTCAAATGAATATTCCATTACAAGTTTCTCCGTTAATCCAAAGTGATTTTACCTATTTTCCCACCTCGGAATTCATCAAGCAAACAAACGCAAAGTCTGTCAGCATCAATTTCTCCGCCTGAAATTAAAAATCCTCTTTTTCTGCCAATTTTTTCGAAAATATCAGCTGTTGAATCTGTATCAGAAATATCAATTTTGTATCTTGCGCATAACAAAGAGGGATACTTATCTTTTAATACTTCAAGCAAATTAAAGCTCAGATGATAAATATCTAATATTTCGTCTCTTACTGCACCAGTAAGGGCAAGATAAACACCAACCTGAGGATCATCAAATTTATGCCAAAGAAGGCCAGGAGTATCAAGCAAATCAATTCCATAAGGTGAGCTTACCCAGTTCAGTTCTCTTGTAACACCGGGTCTGTCTTCCGCTTTGGCTTTTGAAGTTTTTGTGAAAGAATTGATAAAAGTTGATTTACCAACATTAGTTATTCCAACAACCATACCTCTAAGCCGTCTACCTACCATCCCTTTGCCTTCGAAACGCTTAATTTTATCTTCGAGAACCTCTCTGATAGCTTTCTGTATTAAATTAACATTCTTTCCTGTCTTGCAATCAATGGAAATAACATATCTACCCTCTTTTTCAAGAACAGAAATGAGTTTATTTGTTCTTTGCATATCGCAAAGCGAACTTTTAGTTAAAAGAGTAATAATTGGCTTTGAACCGCACAATTGCCTTATATCCGGGTTTCTGCTTGAAAGAGGAACACGAGAATCCAACAGTTCAATAACAAAATCAACCAATGGTAGCTTTTCTTTCAGCTTCCGCTTTGCGGCAGCCATATGTCCAGGATACCAAACTATTGTTGTGCCATCACTCATTCAAATGTACCCATATTGTCAAAGGGTGCAACCCTGAAGACAACCTTTCCTATAATTTCATCAACATCGAGCTGACCTATAGAACGACTATCAAGAGACATATTTCTATTATCACCCATAACAAAAATATGGCCTTTTGCAACAACAAACTCAACACAGTGATTTTCGTCAAGCTTCATATTTCCGCTTGTCATAGGTCTACCTTCCAGCTTCTGAACATTATCTGATAAATATGGCTGAGGAAGAAGCTCATCGTTTACGAATACTTCCCAAGTTATAAAGTTAATTTTAACTTTGTCACCCTCTGTTCCAATAACACGCTTTACAAGCAATTCTTCTCTTTCATCATAATTTACAACAATTATATCATTTTTTTGCGGTGTATAAAAAAGGTTATAAACAATAAGTCTATCTTTATGCTGTAAAGTGTTAAGCATTGAAGTTCCGTCAACCGTTACAAATTTAATTACAAAAAGAAAAACAATAACCATCATAGCAATTGCATATGCGAATATTTCAATTATATCGTATATAGAAGACAATGCCTTTTTTGCAACAGATTGTGGCTCTTTTTTTGTTATTTTTTCGCCTGTTTCAAAATTTATTTCTTCGTAACATTCTTCAACTTCAAAATCACTCTGCGAGCTTGAATTATCATCTGCAGATGCTGTTGGAGATAAAACAGAATTATCTTTATCCGATGAGCTTTCAGAAAAAAACTGTATACTTAAATTATGTTTTTCTTTCAAACTAACCATAATAATCCCTCTTTTGTATGGTTTATATTAAAAACAATACCTTAATAAACGGATAAGGGCTGCCACATTTGGCAACCCTCCGTAGTCGAACAGTGCAAGTTTAGATCTTCTCTTTAACTTTTGCGCTCTTACCAACCATACCGCGAAGGTAATAAAGTTTTGCGCGACGAACCTTACCGGCTCTAACAACAACAACCTTCTCGATGTTGGGAGAATGAAGAGGGAAAATCTTTTCAGTACCTACGCCATAAGAAACACGACGTACTGTAAATGTTTCAGAAATTCCACCGTTTTTCTTAGCGATAACAACGCCTTCGAAAATCTGAACTCTTTCTTTTGCACCCTCAACAATGCGGTTATACACTTTAACTGTATCGCCGACATTGAACTTCGGGGGTTCGGGTTTAAGTTGCTCGTTTGTAAAAGCTTTAAGCAAATCCATTATTGCTCTCTCCTTTCGATATCAGAATGTTCATGTTGAGCTTCAGAGGACCATTCCGTAATTTCAAGATATTATATCATATAGAAAGAAAAAAATCAATATGTATTTGTGAAAAATTTCTATTAAACTTTATTTAATAATTATTTAACTGATGTTTTGGTTGAAAACAAGTAGATTAGTATAAAACAAAAAGATTTTAATATTTATATACTATCTTAAATATTAAAAGTTATAAGGCGATTCTGAATCGAACCGCCTTTTTGTTTGAAAAATGGTTAATATAAAGTTATTTGTTCTGCATATTCTGCTCTGCTTGCTGAATCATTTTCTTAACCATCTGACCACCAACAGAACCTGCCTGCTTTGCAGTAATATCACCATTATAAGACTTATTAAGGGTTACACCAACTTCGTTAGCTGCTTCCATCTTGAATTTTTCCATTGCTTCTTTTGCTTCTGGAACAACATGCTTATTACTTGCCATTATATTTAATCTCCTTTAAATTTGAATTATTTTCTTGAGGTTTTATCCTCGATAATATTATAACTCATATTAAGAAAAATAAAGCAGGTAATATTTTACAAACAGGATTATTTCAATCAAAAGGAGACTAAATTATAAAAGAGAATCAATTATCTTGAGAGATTTAATAATTATTTTTAATCTACCATGGAAGAATATCAGCAGTAATTACATCATATTTTGATAATTCATCTTCGTTAACTGTTACAAAATTTGCATAGTTGTTGATAAATTCTGCATAGTTTTCATTGATGAATGCTTGTTCTATCTCATCGTAATAATCATCAATATCGCCCTTGGAGAATTTTTCTTTAGAGAGAATATATACACCTGTATTTCCCTCAACAACTCGAATTTCCCCAACTTCCATATCGAACAATGCTTTATTTATAAGCTCGTCGGAAGAACTTCTTGCAGTTATTTTTCCGTCTGGAAAAAACTCAGCCATATTATCATCAGAATAAACATATTTATCGTCGAAACTAACTTCACCATTTACAATAGATGTATATATTTCGTTAGCAAGAGACAAAACCTTATCTTTTGTTCTCGCTCCATCAAATTCAAATTTGTAATTGGATGATGATGAGCTGCTGTTCAATGAATCATCAGGCAATTTAATTTCAGGTTCTGTGTAGGAAATAAAAATGCTTTTCGCCTTGCAGAAATTTTTGTTAAATTCTTCTTCTATTAAATCGGCTTTAATTGTGTTTTTACCACCATCACCGTATAAATAGTTTTCAAGTGCCTCAATCAAAAGTTGCATTTCATAATATTCAAACAAATCGTCTGAAGTTATTCCAAATCGATAGAGATAAGAATTAAGAGAAGTTTCATCACCATATGCATTTATATGATTTTGAACCTTATCCTCTATTTCTTTTTTTGTATCTGCATTATTGGTAACAGAGATTCCGTATTTTTTACATAATGCTTTTGTAATAACGAGTCGTTTGCAGTATGTTCTTAAATCTTGGTCGAAGATGTTTTTGAATGTTCTGCCATCTTCTTGGTTATAAACGGTGTTCCAAAATGCTTCTGTATCATTCACCGTAATCTGAGAACTCGCTCCATCATAATATTGAGACATATAATACAAATAATCCGTTTTTTTAGTTGATAAAATAAATGCAAAAAGTCCGGATTTTATTTCTGCAGATTCGGAATTTTCATCACTTTTATAGCTGAATGTAACAACATTTGCTGTGCTGTTACCATCTGTCTGATTAAGGGTAACTCCATCATTTGAACAAGAAACAAAAGCGAGAATCATTGATATGATTGAAAATCCTGTAATAATTCTTCTTAATATAGACATTATAAACATCCTCCATAGGTTTATTTTCATTTAATTCTCAGGGTATTTTATGAGAGATAATATAAGTTCCTTGTTTTCTTGTATTTCTGAAAAATAATCTTCAAGAATCAATCCAAATTCCTCGCTGATTAACTTTTCTTTTTCAAGATCAATGTATTTTTGAGAAAATGGAATAATTTCGATTAAATACACACCAATATCACTTTCAATATATAAAATATCGCCCGGTTTATAAGAATCTTTTTTTGTTTGAAAGAATTTTTCAAAATCAACAATTTTTAAAACAGCACCCTCAGGAAGATTCTTCTCCCAATAATCATATTCATCTGAATCTTTATAAACTTCATCAAAAGTTTTCTCACCAGATAATACGCTATTATAATTACC
>JAZNIJ010000201.1:0-9204 GCA_045577455.1 Eubacteriales bacterium | reverse complement strand
GATAGAGCAAAGAAATAATGCCGTAAGCGATTATAGAAGGTTTTTTGCCTTTGCTGTTTGTTTTACCAATTAAGCTGCAAATAAATGCGCCCGCAAGAATAGAGAAAGAATATGTTCCAATCCAAGCATAAACTTCATAATCAACAGGCCAACTTAAAAGAGAAACAATTATCGGAACTTGACCTAAAAAAGAAAAAACAATGTAAATAAGTACACTTGCAATTGCCTGAACAATAATTCCACATATTACGGCTAAAAAGTTTTTCATAATGTATCCTCCCTATTTGCGCTTTTTATTAGATATATGAAAATATCTGCGACCGGCTGGAAAAGATGAAAAGAAATAATAATTTAAAGATGCAAGTATAATTGTAACGAGTAAAAATATAAGGAAATCTATCATAAATCCTCTTGTTGGTGCGGTTTTGCACTTGACAAAAAAATTAGTATTGCAGAATAACACAAGATGTGTTACAGTACAAACAGAACAAATGTTCTTTAACACAGAATGTCGCAGTTAAGCGACATTCCAATAAATTAATGACGAATCCAACCAACGCTGCCGTCGATAACGTCTATTGCAAGAACAACAAAGACGATTACAAGAACAATGGCAAGCAGGGCAAACAAATAAAATTTATCTTTTTGTAAACTTTTAATTTGATTTTCGTAAATCTGGGTTACCGTTGCGATAAAAGCGGTCACATCTTCGCCTCCTGGTTTTTGATTTTCTTTTGCTCCGGCAAGAGCGTCAAGGGAACCACCGAGGGCAAGAACGAGTTTTGAAATCAGCTCAAAAGAAGGCTTTTCGGTCTTGCGGGTAAGCACGTTGTTAATTGTGCTTTCCGGATAGCCTGTCAGATTTGACAATTCCTTGACGGTCGCTTTTTTGGCTTGTTTAAGCGCTATTATGTAATCCACTTCCATAGAACCACCACCTTTGACAGATTATTTTATCATTTTTGACATACCGAAAAAAATACAAATCAGCAAAAATGACAGGCTCTGTCAAATTTGCGTATTGAAAAGTTGACGAAAAAGTGTAAAATTCGTATCATCGGAAAAGTTTTTTCCAAATTCAAATTAAAAGGAACGGTGATACAAATGGACGAAGACCCCGGCGGATTCAGAACCCGGACGAATAGCATTAACTATTGGTACTTCGGTATATTTAAACGATAATTCCTTAATTGACATTTCACATCAAAGAAGGAATTATAGTGAACAAGCAAGAACTTGTTAATATATTAAACATTTTAAAAAATGACAAAAGCGAGCAAAAAGGTTTTTCATTCAGACGCACAATTAAAACATTGCAGTATGCCAGAAAGATGCAGGCTGCGGAAGAATACCGAAGACAATTATTTAATGCGATGGGAGCTGATGAATATGGCAGTGGAAATGAGTGAGCGGGAATATAAACTTATAAAAGTTTTTCAGGAGCATCCAGAAGAATTTTTGGATTCTTTATTTAAGGTTATAAAAGACCCTTGCGATAAAGATCAAGTTCCAGCGCGTCAAGCTGTTCATCAGAAAGCTTCCGCATAATTTTTAAAATTCTAATATCTCTTTCGGAAAGCTCGGCAGAAACGCCGGGCTTTTCTTTTTTGTCTGTTTTTCCGTGTAAATAGTCGGTGGTAGTGCCGAGAATATCAGCGATTATAGCTAAATCGCTTTCGGAAATCTTGCATCTTTCTGCCCTTACTTGGCGAAGAAAAGATTCGCTTTTTCCAAGAGAAGAACAAATAAAAGAAGCTTTTATACCTTTTTCTTTTGCAAGTTCATCAATCTTGTTTATTTCTACCATAAAACCACCTTAAATTTTGTTTAAAACATAGAATACACGAAAACCGTGAAAAAACTATTGATTTTTACACGGAAATCGTGTATTATAATCTTGCCAGTTAAAAATGACAAAAGCAAAGCTTGACACCATTGAAAAACACGGTATCAAAAAGGTTTTTTATCAGTTCGCAACTTGAGAATACCACAAACGCTTTGCTTTGTCAAATGGCATTCAGAAAAAAACAAAAGGAGGTTTTAAAAATTGGCAAGAACACCTGCAAGAAACGGCAGAGAAAAAACCGAATGGGAAAAGAGATTTTACAACAAAGTTACCGGCGAAATGGATATTTTTAATCTGGATAACGCGGAAGTCGGAAAAGTCCTCGGAATTTGCAAAGATACTTTTTCCATTAAGTTAAATGACCCGGCGAAGTTGGACCTTTGGGAGTTTTGCAAGCTTTGCGATTTTCTCCATATTGACAGAGCAGAGATGATAACTAAAGTTTGCCCGAAGGGAACAAAGAAAGATTGAGGAACCAAAATGATTTATTCAAAAGAAAGAATGGAAGAAGCAAAGATTCTTCTGAATGATATTTTAAAGTTTAATCAAACGCTTCCGAAAAACAGAGAAGTTTGTTTTTCGATTGACGGAAACCCATACCCAACGTGCACCGTTTCTTTTTGGGTTTTTCCTGAGCTTGAAAAAAGTTCGGACTGTGTTTGTGAAGGAAGATTCCAATTTTATCTCACAGAGGAAGAATGGCACTCAAATGAGGCAACCGCTGATGAAATTTTTGACGCAATGTGCGAATGGAAGAAGGGATTTGATGTTTCAACTGATATGTGAAGCCCTTGTTATGCTGTTCGCCGTTCTGGGATTTGTTGCGGAGGGAAACCCGATATTCAACATCGTTTTCTTTCTGATCGCGGCGGGATTTGCCTTTGTTGTTGTGATTATCGAGGACAACAAAGAAAGAAGGCGCTTTCGCAAATGAGTTTTAAAGGAACGGCACAGGAAATGCCGAAAAGGTGCAAAGGATGTGCTTATAGAAGTTATCTCGGATTCAGCATGAGCATATGCGATTATGCTTTTCAAACCGGGAAATTAAGAAATTGCCCTCCGGAAGAATGTAAGTATTACATCAAAAAGAACAGAAAGAAAAACAACGAGGAGGAGGAAAATGAATTTATCTGAAATGCGAATCCGCAAAGGATTGCAGCAAAAAGAACTTATGAAGGACATCGGGCTTTATTCCAAAATCGAAAACGGAAAAGCCCTTGCGGTTGAAAGCGACTGTGAAAGGTTCGCGGAAATCTTCGGCTGCAGAGTTGAGGAGCTTTTTACCGAAAAAGAATTTGAGTTTTTCGGAAGGCTTTTAAAGGCTGAAAACGGCGATTTGATTTCAAACAAGGAATTTGCCGACAGAGAACCGAAAATCGTTTCTGTACCGATTTGCAAGTCGCAGAAAAGGCATATTGAACTTATCCGCAAATGCTACCGGCTTAACAGAACGAGGAATGCAAGACTTAAACAGATTATTGCGGCGCAGGGTTTTCGAACCGAGCAGGACTGGTACAACTATATTGTTGACCGGGAAATAGAAAAAGCCGCCCGCTCTGTTGGCGCAGAGCAAGGCGGCAAAGCAAATATCAGCAACACCATTATAGCAGAAACGGAGGAAAAGTCAAATGATTGTTGAAGGAAAGAAGCTGACGGCTTTTGACGCTATGGAAGCGGCGATGGAGCTTTCCGGGATTTATCTGAAAAACGGGAAACACGAAATTGCAAATTTCAGATACAGCACAGATTTGCAAGCGGTTGTTTTTTATTTTGCTTATTGGGAAGACCGAGAGGGATATATTGCGAAAGCAATTTTTACGGTTTTTCTTGACGATGAAACCGAAGGCGGGGACAGCTTTTCCGACGTTTTTGAATTTATCAGCGATGAGCTGGACCGGTTTGACCAGCTCGTTAAGGGTTACGTTAATTCCGATTATATGGGAAAGGAAGAATGCAGATGAGCGACAACTATTTTAACGTGCTCAACACGATAAACGTAAACGAGCACACAGACAAAAAAGGCGGACTTACTTATCTTTCATGGGCGTGGGCCTGGGCGGAAGTTAAAAAGAAATTCCCCGAAGCGATTTACACCGTTTATGAAGACGAAAACGGATGTATTTATCACACGGACGGAAGAACCGCTTGGGTAAAGACCGGAGTTACCATAAACGGAATTGAGCACATTGAATATCTTCCGGTTATGGACTTTAAGAACAAATCCATTCCGCTTGAAAACATCACAAGTTTTGAAGTTAACAAAGCGATTCAGCGAAGCCTTACGAAAGCCTGCGCCAGACACGGACTCGGACTTTACATTTACGCAGGAGAAGACCTTCCGGAAGAGGACGAAGAAGAAAGGGCAAGGCTTGAAGAAGAAGCGAAGAAACCCATTGACGAAATCCAGATACGAACCATAAGCGGAATGATCGAGCAGAGCGGAGCTTCCGGCAGCGACATTATCGCATATATCAACAAGAAGAATGGCAGAAGCATTTCCGCAATTAAAGAACTCAACAAGAAAGAATATGTTGAGGTAATCGAAATACTTACAAAGAAAATCAACAAAAAGAAAGCGGAAACTGTTTCAAAAAATGAATTTGCGAAATTGGTCCGCCAGGATAACAACTTATAAAGGAGAAAACAAAATGAACCCTGCATTTTTAGTTTTGTGGCAACAGAAAGAAGAGAAAAAGAAAGAAGAACTTCGTAAAAAAGCAGAAGAAAATAGAAAGAAAGCGGAGGAAAAGAAATGAATATTGTAAACATTATCGGCAGACTTGCGGCAGACCCGGAACTTAAAACCACCGGAAGCGGAATTTCCGTAACAAATATTTGCGTTGCGGTTGACCGCAAAGTAACAAAAGGCGAGGACAAAATCACCGACTGGATTGACGTTGTCGCATGGAGAAACACGGCAGAGTTCCTTTGCAAATACTTTCAGAAAGGTTCTCCGATTGTTGTTACCGGTTCTTTGCAGACAAGAATGTGGGACGATAAAAACGGTCAAAAACGCAAGACGGTTGAAGTTATCGCAGATTCCGTTGAGTTTGTTCCGAAGACGAAAAGCGAAAACAGCGTTAAGGTTGACGATTTTGATTCGTTCCAGCTTGTTGAAGATGAAGATATTCCGTTTTGACAGGCGGTGAATTTTAGGTGTTACAAGGGTGGATTTCGGTTCACAGGCAAATTCAAGAGCATTGGCTGTGGGCCGATAAACCCTTTTCCAAAGGGCAGGCCTGGATTGATATGCTTATGCTTGCGAACCACGAGGACAAGAAAACTCTTATTGACAACAACATTGTTGTGATAGAAAGCGGCAGTTTTGTTACATCGGAACACAAACTTGCAGAGCGTTGGGGTTGGTCGAGATGGAAGGTAAATGCGTTTTTAGCACTTTTGCAAAGCGATAATATGATTTTTGCAAAAACCGACCACCGAAAAACGACGATAAACGTGATAAATTACGAGAAATATCGGTACGCACCATCCAATCACCAACCAGTAACCAACCAGTTACCGACCACTGACCGACCACTGACCGACACAAACAATAATGATAATAATGCAAATAATACATTAAGCTATCCTCTTTTTTGCGCGCGTACGCGCGAGAGTTTTTCAGAAATTGACGTTGGAGTTATAGGCGCAAAACTTATGAGAAAAGGCGTTTTTGTTTCCGGCGAAGAAATCGAAAAGATGCTAAAGGAAGTTGGAAAAGCGGAAACGCTTAAATTTTATGGTTTGGAGTGATTTTTGAAATGACATTTACCATTGAAGGACAGCCGCAAGGAAAAGGCAGACCGAGATTTACCAGAAGCGGGCACGCTTTTACACCGCAGGCTACGAAAGATTATGAAAATCTTATTGCCGAAAGTTTTAAAGCGGCAGGCGGTGAACTTTTGGACGGATATGTTTGTGTGAGCATTTCCGCTTTTTATAAAATCCCGCAAGCGACAACAAAAGTAAAACGCGGAATGATAGAGCGGGGACTTTTGAAACCCGCGGTAAAGCCGGACATTGACAACGTTATCAAAGCGATACTTGACGGACTTAACGGAGTTGCTTATCACGACGATAATCAGGTAATTAAAGTTACGGCAGAAAAACATTATGCAAACGAACCCTTTGTCGCAGTTGAGGTTTTTAATTATGAATAACGACGATAACCCTTGCTGGGGATGCACCGAAAGAACAGAAAACTGCCATAAAACTTGCAGAAAAGGAAAGATTGCCGCAATAAAGAGAGAACTTCAAAGACGGAAAGCGTTGAAATATTGGTGGGAACATACTTATCACGTTTTGCCTGCTGAAAAAAAGAGAGCAATCGAAAACCTTAAATGGAAAAGCGGCAAAAAATCGAGGAGGAAATGAATGAGCAGATTTTTGGAAATACTTAAAGGAATTGTGCTTGTGATTTTAGTATCGGTAATTTCAATGCTTGCAGTCTGGCTTTGCGTAGTGCTCGGAACGAGCATCTTCGGAGAACAGGCTTTTGGATACGAAACTTTGAGCATCACAGAGCCTTGCGGTTTGAGCACCGAAGAACTTGAGAGCGTGCTCAAAGGGGAACTTAAACAATACGCACAGGAGTTTCTGAACGCGGAGGAAGATTACGAAATCAACGCCTGCTTTCTTGCGAGCATCGCCGCCGCAGAATCCGGATGGGGTGAGCACCAATTCAGGCCAAACAACATCTTTGGATTCGGAAGGGCGGAATTTGAAAGCGTTCCGAAATGCATCGATTACGTCGCATGGTTTCTCAGAAAGCATTATCTCAACGAAAACGGAAGATATTACCGGGGCGGCACCATTGAGGACATTGGCAGGATATGGTGTCCGGACGACGGAGAATGGGCAAAACTTGTTACAGGAATTTACGGAGGAATGATGAATGGTAGATAAGGAAGAAGCATTGCGGTTGAGCAGAACGGGAATGACACATTCCGAAATTGCTCTGAAACTTGGATGCAGCAGACAGTATATCAACATGATATGCAGTGGCAAAAACGCAACGCACCAAAGAAGGGTGAGCGTTCACGACTGGATCGTTTATCCAAACATCAAAAAATGGCTTTTTGAAAATCAAGTGAGCATGGCAAAGTTTGTTCAGCTTGTTTCCGGAAAAGACTCACAGGGGAGGAGAATGGACCATTTCAGAAAGTGCCTTGCGGGACAAAGCGAGTTTAAATTCAACCAAATCAAGGGAATACTTGAGCTTACCGGAATGACTTTTGAAAAAGCGTTTGAGGTGGAAAATGACGAACTTTGAAACAATGAAACCGTTTTTGCCAAATGTTGGAATTAACGTTGCGGCGAAGGTTCTTGCGGAAGGTCCTGGAAGATGTAATTTCTGCGCCGACGGACAACACGCTGAAAGATTCAGATGCGGGGCTAAATGTGAAGACGGGATTCGGGAATGGCTTTTGAAAGAAGCCGATGAAAATATGCTTCCCGAAATTTGCTCTTGCGGGTATCGCTTTGAAACAGACGAAACGATATGCCCGAACTGCGGAAAGAAGGTAGAAGAAGATGGCTAACAGAAGCACTTTAGCCGTTTCAAAACTTGAAGATTTTAAGGACTGGCTTGTTTCTGACGGTTGGGAAATAGCTGACACAAAAGGCTATTATGAAGTCTTGAGAGCAATTAAAGCAGGAAGGGAAAAACCTCTTATTGTTTATAAAAGGATGATTGAAGGCATTATGCAGGATTTGAAGAATATTTTTGGATAAAAGAAAAACGAAATATTTTAGAGGGCTTTTTGAATGAAAAACATAGCGAGAATGAATCCAATACAGGCTTATCAGCTTGGCAGGATTGAGGGCGAGAAATACGCCAGAGCGGCGGACATCCGCAGAGGAATAAATCTTGCGTATGCTTATATGCTTCTGGCGATGGCTTACACAAACGAAAAAGACGACGGAACAACATATCTTTCAAAACCAAAGTTCAAAGAGTTTTATCGGGGGTTTGCAGAAACCCTGCAAACCTTCGTTGAAGACAGCATAGAGGGCGAAGAAGGAATTGACACCTACGATGTGGCTGACCTCTATGTTAAACACGATACGGAAATAAGGGAAAGATACGGACTTCCGATGAAGAAATATGATGGAAAGGATGAAGTACTTTAAGTAAAAGCATAATGAAAATCGCCGATAAAGGGTGCGTTAAAATCCCGGCGAAGCTGATACGCGTGCTTAATACTTTCGACAGGAAGTGACATTATTGAGAACATACAAAATCACACTTGAAAAATATGGCATATCTCGTGCGGCGTATGAGGAGCTTCGTGGCTTTTGCTTACAGTACAAAGAGAAAAAAGCAAAGATAGAAGACGCAATCAGTCTTAAATCACCGAGTTTTTCCGGAATGCCGCATGGATCGGGAATTTCAGATCCGACAGCAAAAGCAGGGGAAGCAATTGCAAAATGGCAGGAAGACATCGATTTGATTGAAAGCACAGCAAAAGAAGTTGATGAGTTTTTCGCGCCGTGGATAATCAAAAGCGTTACGGAAGATGTTCCGATTTGGTGTCTTATTACAAAATACGGATTACCTTCGGCTGAAAAGGTTTTTGCAAAAAAACGCAGACAGTTTTATTATCTGCTTGCCGTAAAAAAACAAATCATTTAGGAGGGCACAATGAAGCAAAACATAGATGGTTTTCTAAAGAACGCAAAAGGAGACAGACGGGGATGTAACGAAGAAATGTTAATGCTTGCGCTTGATTCTGAAAAAAGCGGTAAATACCCCTGTCAAAAGTGCGAAGAAATGGGCAATTGCTCGAAACGAATGTGCATCGCCTGGTATTGTTGGTTTAAGAAGCATTGGAGCGATATTCGGAAAGCGGGAGAGGCGATGAAATGACGGAAAGACAAAAGGAGATTGTTCTTGCACTTGCCGAAAACGGTATGAAACCCACACAAGCGGCGGAAGCGATGTTTTTGCACAGAAACACGGTTTTATATCACATTAAGCAAATCAAAGAAGAAACGGGACTTGATCCTTTGAAATTTTATGATTTATGCAAACTTGTTGAGATTGTGAGGGCGGAAGAATGACAAACTACGAAAAAATAAAAGCTATGTCCGTTGAGGAAATGGCGAAAGATATAGAGAAAACTATTTCGTATAATCTGTGTTGCTATTGCATAGGAAACGGAAAAGATTGCCCTAACCATTGCAAGGGAAAAGGAGAATTTGAAATTGTTTTGGAATGGCTTGAAAGCGAGGTAGAAGATGATTAAATTTACAGCAAGCCTTGAACATTGGCTTTGGGAAAATCACAAGGAAGTATTTGGACTTATAACGTTCGGACATACTGAACTTTTTACGGAAGAAATGCAAAAAGAATATAT
>JAZNIJ010000200.1:0-19796 GCA_045577455.1 Eubacteriales bacterium | reverse complement strand
AACCAACACCATAGGCATAACCGATGAAAGCGTGAATGTTGATGACATTGTAGAAACCACAAACCATTTCAGATGCATCGACTCTGTTATTGATAATGCAAAATATGAGCTTTCCGAAAAATATATAAAGGAATTGCATCGCATATTAAAAAGCGGTATAGGTGACAGCAGAAAAGATTGGTTCTGCGTTGGTGACTATAAAAAGCTTCCAAACGAGGTTGGCGGAACGGAAACGGTACTCCCCGAAAATGTTCACGCTGAAATGAGAAAGCTTTTAGACGTGTATAATGCGAAAAAACAGGTTGTATTAGACGATATTATTGATTTCCATGTTCAGTTTGAGCGTATACATCCATTTCAGGACGGCAACGGACGTGTCGGCAGACTGATTATGTTCAAGGAATGCCTTAAACATAACCTCACACCATTCATAATTGACGAGCAGCATAAAATATTCTATTACAGAGGCTTAAAAGAATGGATGAACGAAAAAGGCTTCCTTCGTGATACAGTTCTTTCCTGTCAGGATAAGTTCTATGAAATTCTTAAATATTTCAGACTTGATAAATTAAAATAAAACTACAAGACAAATGTAACTAAATAAGATTTTTTAACAGATCATAATTCTATGGTCTGTTTTTTTATACCCGAAACTATAAAAAGGAGGCGACTACAAATGCCAAATACCATACACGAAATGGATTTTTATTATGAAAACGAATCTGAACAATTTGTTTTTTATAGAATACCAAAATTGCTGTTCACAGATGCACGATTTTCAGGAATATCGACCGATGCCAAGCTTTTGTATGCGTTATTTCTTGACAGAATGTCCCTGTCCAGAAAAAACGGGTGGGTTGATGACGATAAAAGAGTTTACATATACTTTTCCGTCAAGGAAATTATGGATAGGCTTAATATAGCAAGCGAAAAATGCACAAAGATAATATCCGAATTAGATGATGTGAAAGGATGCGGTCTGATTCATAAAAAGCGTCAAGGACAAGGAAAACCCACCAAGATTTATGTTATGAAATTTACATTAAGAAGCGAATCCAAAAAATATCCTAAACCTGTGACTTTCGAAAATCAAAATTCTGAAATTTCAGTAACCGAAAAACAAGATTTTCGAAACACGAAAGGTAATAATAAAGATATTAATGATAATGAGTTTAGTGATATCTATCATATCACGACTAAAAGAAAACCTACTGCCAACGCCACAGATGAAATAATCAAACGAAGACAATACGAAGAAATAATTAAAGAAAATATTGACTACGATGTTTTAATTGCGAACAATGAGTGCGATGATATTAACGAAATTGTTGAAATTATGCTTGATGCCGTTTGCAGCAAGAAGGAGTATTTAATTATAAATCACAGTACATTTCCTCAGGAGATTGTAAAAGGCAGGATGTTACAACTTGATATGCGACATATCGATTATGTGCTTGAGTGTATGAACAAAAACACCTCCAGGATAAAAAGTATTAAAAATTATATACTGACAGCTCTGTATAACTCGTATGCAACTATAAATAACTACTACAAAGCTAAGGTTAATCATAACTTATACAATATGTAATCACCCTTGCTATAGCAAAAAGCCGCCCCGATTTTATTCGGGGCGGCATGTCTTTTTATTGTATTATCTGTATTTCAGCTACATATTCTTCAGCAGCATTTTCATATTGTACATTGATTTTTGTATCAATTTCCGATAAGTCTTCCTCCTGCAAAACATTTTTCTCGTACCAGCCTGTTGCATTTAAAATAACCTGATAATCCGCCATCTTTCCGACAGCAGAAATAAGCCCCTTTTTAATAAATTCTCTTAAATTAAACATTACACATTACCTCCTAATGATATTATCGCATTTGTAAGCTCTTCATATGCTTTATTTATGTCACGGTTGTATTCGCAAGCTATTACAACACCTTCTGTATCTGGCAACAAGGTTGTTGACGGATATACAGAAGTCACTCCCTCTACATTCCCGTCTGCGCTTGGTGTATGCAATGTAGGTTCAATATATGGTTCGTATTTTGCTACTTTGCCAACTGCTAATGAAGGATATATGATCTCATTAAATTCTTGTCCTATGGTTAAGTCACTTAATAGTAAATTTTTCAGATAAGATTTTTTTGTGACTGTAAATGTGTTTTTGTACCAACCTGTTGTGCCATCTTCTGCGGTTATGACTGCCACAAGCTGCCTGTGTCCGCTAATAGTATACGTTCCGGGGAGCAATATGATTTGTGTCGCTACTCCTGATCCCGAACCAAAATATCTGGTAGTTGCTGTTGCCGTGCCGGTAAATAAAACTCCGCCATCTGGTTGAATTTTTGTTGTTATTCCATTATTTTCGCGTTCAAGAGTCATTGCCGAATTAAATAAATTTGAGCCGTACTTGTTAATGGTAGTTGTTGTTACATCTATATATGGTGTGTACTCAACAGCTTCTGTACCTTCTGTCAACATCGGCTTAACTACTACATTAGTAAGAGTTGTACCGGCTTCAACCCTTATATAACAATAATATTGTGCATTAGTAGGTACAACTACTTTTGTGTCACCTGTGTCGATAAAGCCCTCGTCACTTTCGGCAGACTTTAAAACCAATCTATAGGTATTATATGATCCACCTGACGGACATCCTGACAACGTATATGTAACACCTTTTGTTAACGTAAACGGGGTAACGTTAGAAACGATATAATATGTTACAGGTACAGAAGCAGTTCCGTTAATAGTAACACTTCCGTCTCCATTATCTGTAAATGTAATTCCATTTGCAGTTTTTGTGCTGTCGTAATGAGGATAGGGGAATAGATTTTTACTTCTTGCACTGACCTTCATTTTATGTTTGGCCGGAGAAATGTCAGTAACAACAACAGTTTCGCCGGTCTTCACATTCTTTAAGGCATTGGAAAACAACAGTGATGTAGCATTTTGAGATATCGCCCTATACGTATCCGTACCGGCTTCTTGCACAATATCATGTTTTATGTCATAAATATCATCTATAATGCTTGCTATGTCTTCTTCCGTCCAATAATCAACTCCCCTTTGTGGAGTGTATCCATCTTTTCCGTCTAATCCGTCAAGTCCTGCGTCCCCCTTATCCCCGGGACGACCTTTTTCTCCGCGGGATGCTTTGCCGCTATCTTTGTAGATTTTTTTCACCTTGTCGTATACATACCAATTCCCGTTTTCTCCTATATACGGCAAAGAATTCATTACAAGTGTTTCCCATAAATCCGGCGTCGGCTCGCTTGGCATAGTTGCCTCACAGTATGCTCCTTCGAATATACAGAACTCAAGCCAGTTTGTACTAATTCGCATATCACCATCTGTCCCATAGCAACCTATTTGTATCACTCCTGCACTTTCCAACACCTCTTTTGGAATAACACATTTTCCGTTTTCTATTACCTGTTGATATGCCCTGTCTCCCTGCTTAAATACACATAACCATGTAAAGTTTGTATTCTCTGCAATCTCAAAGTTACAAGTATACACATTTACGTTTCCGGAATTTCCTGTCAGCGCCTTGCCTGCTAACAGTCTATCTTCTCTGATTTTAAAATTGAATTCCATCTTTCAACCTCCTTATTTTTCTTATTTTTTTGTGACATACCTCTGTCGCCTCCTCTCTTTTTAAACTCCCCCTATTGAGGATAATAACATATTTTAGTGGGAAATGTGAGACAGCTTTTAACAGCTTTCCGCAACATAAAAAGACACCCAAAAGGTGTCCTTTTTTGAATATAGGATGCTATCTATTTATCATTATTTTTTTATTTCAAATACTCGTTTAATCCTTGTTCTATGGTAACAATCGGGATTTGTTTTTCAATAGCATAGTCAATAGCATCCGATAAAATCCTGGCAGCTTCGGTCTGATCCTCCTTTGTAGCATTGCTGTTATGCCTCATCCATATCATCCACCCCGTATCGGCTTCGGACAATTCATCCAACCAACCCTTTAAGGTGTCAAGATTTTCGTTGTCTGTACCAAAGCGATTTATGAAATATGGGTCAAACAGGCCATAATAATTAATCTTATTAACATCCGCATTAAATCCATAATCATAGATTTTTGAACAAGCCTCTCTACATACCTCGAAACCAGCAGAACCACCGCTAAAAATCAAGGCATTAGGAGGATTAAATCCTTTTTCTGCAAGTGTGTTTTTTGAAAAAGTATATTCGCCCATTACACCGTCAAGCCCAAGATTGTCCCAGTATTCTTCATCATGTTGAGCAGTATGTACTAGAACTTCCGCTCCGGCTTGCTGACACTCTGATATTTTGTCCCAAGTCATAATAGAAGGATTGTCGTTCACATATCCGGGAATAATTGCAGTAGCTATTGGCACATTTTTAGACTTGATTATAGGTAAAACATAGTCGTAAAAATCATTATGTCCATCATCATAAACTATAGATAACATTGCCGGCGGCTTTCTCTCTCCAACAATTGTTGTGTATGCCTCACTACCTTCTTTGTAAATTCGTGGAAACACTAAATGGTTAACAGTATGGTTTTGCCCTACATAAAATCTGATTTGCAATCCAACCGCATCATTTGGGATTTCAAAAACACCTGTATGGTTACTGTTGAAAATTGTTGTATAAGTTCCTGTTGCATCAATATAACGAATATTTAATTTAACAAATCTATCTAAATGATAATAATCGACTACATATTTACAACCCGCAAAAAAGTTTTCAGGGAATGTGTCTTTGGACAAATAAAGATTATAGTATGATGAGGTGGTTGCTGTCCCTTGCAATAAATAGCTGCCATCTCCCATAGGGGTAAATGTAATTCCACCAGATACCCTGCTTGTTGTAGGAGCAGGGCAAATGTTCTGCGAATACAAGATATAAGACTCATCAGCATCCACGTTTGTATCAGCAACATTTTTTGATATTATCACCGTCTGCGTTTCTCCGTCCCAATCAACAGATGCGTCAAGACTTTGCGATACAAATCTGACAGGGAGGTAGGTTCTTTGGTCTTTAACAAATGCAGGACTATCCAAGAAATACTCTTTTTGATTTATTAACGCTTTTTCCTCGCCAATAACAACCTCGATTACGGTATCTTCTCCGGCTTTTACAATTATAATCTTGTTCTGAGCCGCATTCCAAGCCACTCTTGCACCCAGTGCCTCTGCCACAATGCGTATAGGAAGCATTACTCTGCCATTAACAGCCATTGGTGGAACGTCACTGTTTTTTATTTCACCAAATACATTTATATCTGTTTTCCCCACGGTCATTATAATCTTGTTTGCCGAATCCGTTGTAGCATGTACAACAGATAAATTACATACTACAATAGAAACCAAGCATAAAAATGACGCAATCATCTTTTTCTTCCCTTTATTATATAAAAACATATAAACACCCTTTCCTTTTCTTGTCAATTAGCAGATTCTTTCGTGGCCTTCTTAAACACACATTTATTTTTCATTTTTACTTTATCATTCCCAATTCCTGCATCATTTGCATACGCTCTTTAAATGCCGCAGTACCCTTTTTATTTTCCACTCTATTCCTGCGTCCAAATACTATATCAAAGTATCTGTGTAGCCACGCCACCGGAATAAGTAATTTATTCTTTGCATAACTGTACCCGTAAATTCCGACAAGCTCATTGACTGACGGAAAAAACTTGTTAAAAATACTTCTTTGCCCTTTTAGCGATACAAATACTTTATACTTGTATTTTGACATAGTTGTTCGTTTGTTACAGTAGGCATCATAAAATCTTTTTCTCTCATCGGTTTCAAAACCAAAGATTCCACCCACTTCGCTGTCCGAAAGTACGTGTTCGGCAAGCTCCTCGTTTTTGATTTCATAGTCAAACCCGAAGTATTTTGCGCCTATTGTTTTAACAATATCCACAAGTCCGTCATATTTAAGCTCTTTCAAAGTGCGGTTATATCTGTCAAAATCAATTTTGTCATTATTTTCTTTCATATAAAGAAGCAAATCCATCATTTGGCGAACGCCACCGCCCTCGTTTACAAAATGTTTTATATAATGAGCTGTTAAGAACATAAGTCCGTCGTTTATACCTAAAGTATGATATTCATTCCCGCCAATCTCTATTTTAGACCATGGTTCATAATACATATCTTTGCCATTAAACAGAATTTTTGCTGCAGTTTTACTGTACGGCTCAACATGAGCCTCAAAAAGTCCTCCAACAGGATGCATCGCCTGAGTGTGGTGGTCATTTCGTTTTCTTCTTTGCACCAAAAAGTTGTTTTCTTTAAGAATTTCTATCAGGCGGCCCTCGTCCTTAGGGTGGATTAAAACATCTGTATCTCCGGAAATCCTGCACTCAGTGTCCTTATAAAGTCGAGAAACTGCTGCTCCCTTTAGTATACAACATTTTATACCAGCATCTTCAAGCTTTTTGATAATTTCCAAGTTGAATTCTTTTCTCGCAATACCCTGAGAAATTGTTTTAAAAAATGACATATGATATTTTGAAGCATCGCAAATTTTTGCGAGTTCAGGGTAGACCATTGTCCAGATCCCCTGGGATATCGAAAGCCTGTAAATTTCGGAAATATTGATTTCTCCTTCTGTTCTTATTTCACAGCCTGTTGCATTTGCAGCAAACAAATACAGCATATTCTTAAAATCTTGTGTCATTTATACCTCTTTCAGCCATTTTTCTCTTTTAGCTTTGTTCCATTCCATACTGCCGTTACTACTGATTTTCTTTGCTGGGATTCCTGCAACTGCAATATTAGGTTCAAGGACATCTTTATTGACAACTGCATTAGCACCGATTGCAACATTATCAGCGATGTGTACGCCACCTAACACGATAGAACCAATACCTACAATTACGCCATTTCCCAAAACAGGTGAATCGTCATTTGTTCCGCCTGCCACTATTCCTGTGTTCATATGCAAGGTTACGTTTTTGCCTAGTACTGCATTTTTATTAATTATTATGCTTCCTAGGTGTACGATATACAAACCCTTATCTGCACAGTTTACCGGAATATGAAGCGAGTATTTGTTCTGGAATTTATGTAGTCTTATTTTGTAAATAATTCCACGAATTCTTTTCTTTGTATTAATATAATACTCTGTTTTTCTAAGTAACACCTGATGTTTTGCGATAATCGCCCTTTCGCTTATTCCCAAAAACATCTTCAGTCTGTTGCTGTCTTGTCTTTCTACTTCAATTTTTATCCATTCCTTAAGTTGCTCTTTGCTTTTTATTCGTCTTTCTTCAGGAAGCATATTCTTTCTCCTTATTATTTATCAAGACTTTTATATACTTTTTCCACATCAAATCGTTTGGAAAGCGGTACTTTTGTGGTTTCCTTATATTTTCCTATTCCGATAAGCATTACAATCTGCTCATCTTCAGGGATTTTATACTTTTTGCGGAATTCAATCCAGTATTCTCTTGGCACAAGTGGTCTTTGTATCACGCAAGATGCCACGTTATACGTATGAAGTGCCAAAGTTAAGTATCCCGCAAAAATTGAAGCACTCACAGCAAACTGATATTTTTCATCAACGCTATATACTGACTGCTTCCCCGTAATTATAAGAAACTTATCCACCGACTCGGCAAATCCACCGATACCTTCCAGTGCATTTCCTGTTTCTTTTAAAAACTTCTCTCCATTTATGGAATACACTCTAACCCCTTGTCTATTGCATGCTGACGGGCTCCTCTGGGCAAGAGAAATCGCCTTCTTGATTGTTTCTTCTTCAACACGCTCGCCCGAAAACTCTCTTATGCTATGCCTTGTTTCAAAAAGCTTTTCAATCTCTTTAACATCAAAGTTCATATCATCAGAAGAAAGCGTACTTATCCCACCATATATTCCGTCATTTGGCGCAATCTTTTTCAAAAGGTCTTCATATTTGCTTCTTATTTCTGTAATGTCATCACTCTGGTAACCGATTCCATCATGATATGCAAGATATGCCGAAACTCCACCCACAATAAAATTTATACAGTCAATATCTTCTGCACCAAGGCTCAGATATCTCTCCGCCAGAGAAAACAAATTTTTTATTTTCGCCACACCAAATCCTTTTCTTGGATTTTCAAGGCAAAGACCTTTTTCAATAGAATGTACGCCTCTGATTATGTCCGCCTCAAGGCGACTCCTTTCAAATTCCCCTGCAGTTGCTATGTGAGAATCCCTTTTCATTTCACTAAAAGCTATTAAGACTTGTCTTATTTTCTTTTTCATATTGGCACCTCTGCTTTACTTGTGCATTTTTCTCATTATACGGTCCTTTAAATATAAAAGCTGTTCTCTGTTAAAAATAACGCTTATTACCGCAACGATTATTGTGGAAACAATCATAACCAAAACCGCATAGCACGCCCACGTGAAATAATTAAGATTTTCCGGAATCATAACCACATTTGTACATACAAAGATGATGATTGCATATGCTATAAGATATAGGAAATATGTTTTAAACAAGTGAAGCTTTGGAAGTTTTATAATATACTTTCTTGAATATATTTCAAGCTGAATAGAACGGAAAACAGATGCCACAAAAGAACCTATGGTTACACCAATAATCCCAAAAAAGTAAAGTGCTACCAATGAAACTGCAATATTTATAATAACCTCTGCCACGGCTCCGTTTCGTGTCTGCTTAAAGTGTCCTGCCGCCTCAACCAACGTCTGATAAGGTCTTCTCATACAGTTTGCCATTGCGACTGTTGACATACAAACAGCAAAAACCGGTCTTATGTAATTCACATCGGTAATTCCGCCTGTATATATGCGTACAAAAGGTGTTATCATAACTGCCGTTACCGAGAAAAGCACACAACACGCTGCAAACAATCCCCACTCAATGAACGTGAACACCTTTTTAAGGTTTTCTTCTTCTTTTCTTGCAATAATGTCACCAAAAGTAGATGCAATTCCCGTAACTGTCGCAGTTACTACCTTCTCCATATTATGGCTAACCATATAGTGAACAGTATATACTGATATTTCCTTTAGCTGAACAAAGAAACTCAGAAGTGTAAGTCCTACATTTGTGTTTACTATAATTGCCATCTGCTGAGCAAATGCATCCCAACGCTGGCTTATTGCATCGTTCTTTTCCTTTGCCTTAAGGTTCAGCTTGTAGTTTCTCTTTGTGTATATTGTAACAATCAGCGGATTTAAGAACATAGCAATTGCCGCACCGATTTTTACAACATGGATTGATTGTCCTAATTTTATCAGGATTACAGAAATAATCAGTGACGCTATCTGTGATACAATTACACAAATTGTCTCTATGTAATATTTTTGGTCTGCCTGTAAAAGTATTCTGTACTTTATACCAATCAGGTTATCTATGAAGGTAGATGAACCGATAATGAGCGTCAGGGTAAAGGTGTACCACCAACCATATTCACCTTTCGCAACAAAAGGATATACAACCGCCAGGATCGCAATATAAAGTCCAATGAAAAAGGAAACTTTGTTCATATACCCTTGCGTTGCAGAAATTATCTCGTTTATTTTATTGTTGTCTTTTTCTGCCAACGGCTTAAAAAGTGCCGCCCTTGTTACCGCTCCAACACCTGCACGAAGCAATGTTGAAAAACCCAAAAACTGAACTATTGCACTTAAAAGCCCGTTACATGATGAGCCAAAGGTTACAAGTATCAGCCTTGGAAGAACAAGACCGCTGACCAACGTCACAACTTCACTTGCCCATCCGGCAATCATATTCTTTTTTAAGGCACTTGCTCTGCCCATTATTTCACCCTCTATTTTACAAATTTATTAAGATATGCAAGGGATTCCGCTCTTTTTTTGTCAAGAATCTCATTTACCTTGTCATAATCAATGTCCTCAAGTAGTGTTTTTGCAGGATCATCCTTCATATCAATGAGCCTGTTTTCCAAGCCAAAATCCTTAAGAACATTCTCCACTTTTTTCTTTTCTTTTCCAAGGCTTATAAAACGCTTGTTATAAACAATTGAGAACACGTTTCCATGGAAAGTGTTTGTTATTACATAATCAGCCGCCTTATAATACCCAATCATCCTTCTCGGGTCAAATGGAATATCCTGCGAAAATCTTATGATTTTCTTACCCTGAGCCTTAGCAAATGCCTTTATGTGGTTTGACATTTCCTCTGACATCGGACCGGAATAATACATAAGGATGAAATCCTTTTCCTTGCAAACACTTTCAACAGCATCATACTCATTAACAGGCAACAGCATTGTAGGGTCAATTACAAGTTGTAGCTTTTCTTCATCGAAAAGAAGTTCCTTTGCAATGCCGTATGTATGCATATCTCTTACCGCAACGCCAGAAAACTTGTTTATGCTGTCTTTGAATACAGGATTTTCGTAGAACACTTCAGGAGCTGTGGACCCAACAGATGCAGCATAGGTAATTCTCTTTTTTTCTACTCCGACACCCCAGTACCTTTTCCAGTTTTCCTTGAAATATCCATCTTCCATATTCCAAATAGTGTCACTTCCGTAAACCAACAAATCCAGCTCGCCGATATCAGCTATAACCTGCATGGTCTTTTGGATTTTTCTGAACAAAAAGTATTCTTTTAATATAAGAATTGCTCTTTTGATATTGCCTCTTAACATCCTTTTTGCGGAAAGCATCATTCTGTATGGAAGCTTATTGGTTTTATAAACATCTCTTTTTACAAAAACTACCTGATGTCCCATTTTCTCAAGGGTCTTTTTAAGGGCATACGCCTGCAGATAGCTTCCGCAGTTATAGCTGTTATATACTGTAACAATACCGATTTTCATAAAATCCTCCACGCTTATCTCTTATCAGGTAATGTCAACCATTCACCGAATTTGTAATCCCATTCGCCCGGGTCAAACGGACATAGTCCGTTATGATGGAAGAATGTTATTTCGCCAAAGTATATATGTCCATTTACCTCATAGAAGTCTATACGAACATGTGGGAAACCCTGTGACAATCTTGTCGCAAGCTCTTTCATCTTTTCAAAGTTTGCAGGCTTTACTATTTCCTTATCGGCATTAGGATACCCTTGTGTAAACGGAAGGAAGTTAAAGTCTGCATCATAAAAGTTGAATCTTGTATCATGCGGACGGTCTGTTGCAATAAATAGCGCCTTAACAACACCGTCAAAGCAGAAAAACTTATAGTCACGAAGCTCGCCGGTTCCGGTGTCCTCCATATACTGCTCCGCAATAATTCTTTTCTTTACATTCTTATACGGCCACTCTCTGCCCAAAAAATAAAAGTCTTTTTTAAGCGCTGCTCTCATTATCTCGCGTGTCTTTTCTATGTCAAGCTTTGATTTGTCTTTACAAATTACCAATCCGCCCGAATCATGAGTGCACTTTAACACAAACTGCTCCGGTAATGCATCAAAATCAATGTCCTTAACATTATCCCACACACCAAGGGTCGGAATTATGTATTCATCGCCAAGGATTTTTGCCACATAATTTTTCGCTTCATATTTGTCAACCATATCCGTATATTCCGGCTTGCGGTTATAAAGTTTTAACCATTGAAGCTTTTCGCTAAATGTTTTTGGAGAATTAAGGTCCAACTTTTTTCCCATATTCGCACGAAATTTCAGTTTAAGGTATGGACGGTCCGGAATAAATTTGCTTATTTTTAGACGATCCAGAATAAATAGTACTTTATAAGGATTCTGTATAAGTTTCTTGATTGATGGCATAGCTGTTCTCCCGTATTATAAATTATTTTTTCCCTATTTGTTGTTCTTGTCTTCGCTTTTCCGATACATTTACAAGCGTACCGATTCCCAGTGCCAGGAAGAGATGTGTAGGCATAGCAAAATATGATACACTCGCAAAATCATTCAGCAAAAATAGTCCTATATTACATAAAGCAAGTATAATCTCCGGTGTTCCTTTTCTCCAAATAAAAAATGTTTTTAAAAAATACACAACTATCGGCAAATAGTAAATTAACATTCCGACCAATCCCAGATTTGCCAAAAGTTCTATATAGTTATTGTGTGAGTATGTATCAAATCCGGCCACCTTAGAGAACGTGTTGAGTCCATACCCCAAAATCGGTTTATCTCTGAACATTTCCATTGCAGATTCTATCATATTTGCTCTTGTAAATGCCGAGCCGTCAGCCTCATCATCTCCCCCGAAGAATGCAAAAAGTGATTCTACACGTGAGCCTATTGATGTATACAAAAATTCAATATTCATAACCAACCAGTATACTATTGCGATTGCTAACGCTACTGCCAGTATTTTACTTATTGATCTTACAATATCCTTAGGAGGATATTCATACATAGTAAATGCAACCATATATATAGCTGCTGATATTAAACATTTTCGTGAACCTGAAATTAACCCAAGGACTATCATCAACACAGCAACTGCATTTACTATGATATTTTTCCAGTTGCTCTTTTTACCCCAATAAATCATAAATGCGGCAATACCCACAGCGATTTGTCCAAACGCATTTTCATTAAGCGCATATCCGCCGATAACAACAGTAAAACGATCTTCTATATATTCACCATTTAATGCTACGTCAACCAGGAATATCAACCCTATAATGAGCATACGCTTTGCAATGTCTGTTACTGAAAAATTATAAATTCTCACGTAGTTTACTACACTAATGCTAATCATAAATGCCCATTGTACGTTTGTAATAACATCTTCAATGGCTTTAGGATATGCAGACCATATAGTGCTCAGGTGACAAAAGCCAAAAAATCCTAATGCCCATACATATTGAAGAAATTCCCCAAGGCTGTGTTTCTTCATAATTGATTGGAACGTCATATATCCAAAAAATACTATTATGGATATAGCCTTATACATAGAAGGGTTCGGGAATGCCACGACGAAGGTCATCTCTATTAAAAACAATATATCTGCCAAAAGTGTGCCTTGCTTTTTATTTTCCATTGCTTCTCATCCTTAAACTATAATTGCTCAACTATTTCTTTCCACATATCAAAAATTTTTTTGATTGAATACTTTTCTCTTATTTTAACTGCATTTTCAGAAAGCTTTTCTGCAAGCCCGTCCTCTTCAGCAACCCGAAGCATGGCTTCTGCAAGAGCTTTTGGGTCACGCCTTGGAACAATAAATCCGCTTTTTCCATCATCGATACACATCCGCTCGCCACCATTTTTACAATCGGTAACTATTACAGGAAGTCCAATTGCCATAGCCTCAAGCATAGAGTTCGACATACCCTCGTAATCAGAAGACGATACAAACATCTGTGCACTTGACACCTTTTTGTGCACATCGGTACAAGCAGGATAAAAATGTATCTTTTCAGCGCTGGAAAGAGTTTTTGCATATTCTAAGAGCCCATCCTTATATGTATCTCCATCTTTTGCATCACCATAAATTTCAAGTTCGTAATCACCATGCTTTTGTGCAAAAATATCAAATGCCTGAAGCAACACCTTTAAATTTTTTTGAGGTGCAATACGGCAGAAATTAATTATTCTCTTTTCTCTTTCTCCCGTATATGCCGGAATAAGCGTATCAGATATAGGATTGGGTATGATAATTCCCTTTTTCCTGACGATACCGGGATAATAGTCCCTTGCCCCTGGAGTCTGGAAAACAATCTTATCTGCAAAGCAGAACAGCAGGTTTCTTAATCCTCTTAAAATTTTTCTGCGAGGCTCAAGGTGAGGGTCTGTTCTTTCTGATATTAAGGACTTCCTCTTTGAACATATAGTTGCAAACACAGAATAAATCGCCATATTGGAGGTAAATCCTACAACAACATCAATTTCTTCTTTTTTACACAGCTTTCTGAATGCAAGCATCTTTTTAAAAAGATTAAGCTGTCTGACGCCTCCCTGTTTATACATATCCGAAAGACAGAATATTTTTATTGACTCGTCAACAGGGTAATCCTGCCGGCTTTCTTCCGATACAGAAAAGGATACATCATATCCGCTTTTTGCAAGATAATTTGCAAGCATCACGGAAACCTTGTGGGCTCCGCCCCAGCCAACTCCGCCAAGCTTGGTCATAATAAACATTACTTTTTTCATTTAATATGCTCCTCACCTTTATTTTCGATAAACATAATACGACAGACCTTTCACTACTGCTTTGAGTTCTTTTTGTTAAGATACTTTCCCGGATAAAGCCAAAAATCAAAAATTGCTACTCTTTTTATAACAACGGAATATACCAAAAACGGCAAAACTGTAGCCAAAATTCCGCATACTACTGCTGGAACAAGTCCCGAAACCATCGGCAACGAAAGCTTTGTTAGAACAACTCTTATCGCTGCAATAAAATATCCGTGCAAAAGATATATCGGTAAAGTATTTTTTCCAAGGCACAGAAGTGTCTTATTTTCGCTCAGTTTCATAGAACAACAAATTGTCAGAAAGATACCAAAGGCAGCAAAGAATAACTCTGTAAATATTCCGCCAATTCCAAGATTTATCAAAATCGCATAAACTGGTATCAATACATATGCAAATTTAATATCTTTTGCTTTTGCAGCAATAGCTTCACCCCACAGAACTCCGCACAGATACCACAAATATCCACGAGGGATATCCATCAGGATTGATTGAGAAAGCAAAGTCCCTTTAAACCCCTCTATCTGTGGAAGTACTTTTGCGACTATGTACAAAACTCCGACAAAGGCAAGTACAATCTTAAATGCTCCTCTGTTTTCGCACAACATCCTTTTCAGCAAGATATGTATAACAGATATTATCATAAGGGCATAAAGGTACCAAAGAGGACCTATTGGCACGATGGGTATCTGAAACAATTCTGTGATTGTAACGTTAGAATTCGTAACAGAGCCTGCCACACTTTTGAAAACAAAATCAGCAACAGAAAAAGCCACATAAGGAACTCCGTACGCTATCACCTTTTTCCATATCTGCTTGCCTATGCTACTCTGCGATGAGGATTTTTCGGCAAGAATTCCCGCAACTACAAAAAACAGAGGCATATGAAATCCGTATGCAATGTTATAAATCCATTTCAAAATCAATATGTTTTCTTTATATCCCGAATTTACATAAGAAGTTGAAATATGTCCTAAAACCACAAATATAATAGCAATACCTTTTGCTATATCAAGCCAGTTTTCCCTCTTTTTTTCCATAACTTCACTTTATCCCTTCACTCCGATTGCAAGATAGAACAGATTAGGATTTGCAAGATACAAAAGTGATGCTATTTTAACCAGCTTGTTACTATCCTTTGCTGTTCGCTTCATACATGTTTTTACATCATATTCCGCAATAAGTCTGTCGAACAGTTCCTTGTCACGGCTAACTGCAAAGGTCTTGGCTGTTGCCCACATAGCACGAGCATACATATATGACTTGAATGTTTCTGAATACTCACAGCCGTTTTCATCAAGATAGTCCTCAATACGTTTTACTGCTGATAAAAGGTCTGTCTTTCTCCAGGAAGCACCCTTTCTTGTGGCAGATTCATTGTTGATACGATATCCGTAAAGCGGCATATCAATCCACGCCGCTGTTTTGCAATGGCACAGATATTTCCAGTTGAATTCTCTGTCTTCACCAAACTTGGTATTTTCATCAAAACGAAGTCCTATTTCCTCTATCAGGTTCTTTTTGTATATGTAACAATAAAATCCATAACTTCCCATCTCAAACAGCAGCTTGTCCATTGCCTGCTGTTGGGACTGGAGTATGCCCACTACGCAACCCGCAGAAAAACTCTTGACAACATCTAGGTCCCTACTTAGCTTGCAGTATACAACATCGACATTTTGCGCTGCATCAAGCATTCTTTCCACAAATTCCGGATGATATATATCATCGGAATCCAAAAACAACAAGTATTCCCCTGTAGCAGCCTCAATTCCGCAATTTCTCGCACTACTTACACCGCCATTTGGCTTATCTATCGAAACAATATCAAGAGCTTGTTCGTCTTTATACTTTTTTATCACGTCAAGTGTGTTGTCGGTTGAACCATCATTTATGCACACAACCTCAAAATCATTGAAAGTCTGAGCCTTAAGGCAGTCCAGAGTTTCCCCAAGCAATTTTTCGCAATTATAACATGGAATAATTATACTTACCTTTTTCATAACTTTACTGTGTACACTCCTCTTTTTCCTTCAAATGACCCATCAAAGCAAATCTGCTTTCCGTCCTTTGACCATCTCGGATGCAAGTCACATCTTACGTCTCCTCCATACTTAAACGGCGAAAATACTCTGCATGCACGGGTTACCTTATTCCCATCCATAACATAAATGGATTGTATACGTTTTCGGTCAGGGTATGTGTCGGTCACAACCCTTGTGCCGTCATACGAATATGTAGGGTGTCCGTCCATTGCAAGTTCAGGCCACATACGGGTATATTCCGCGGATTTGTCTTTCATTAAGTAATACCCCTTACCGCCATCCTTCTTATTTAAGTAGGAAAGTATTTCACTGTCGTTTTTCCAGCAACAATGTGATACAAAGTCATCGTCGCTTAAGTTATACATATTTTCGCCGTTAATATCACAGGTAACAAGTCTTGTGAACTTCACTCCGTTTTTAAACCAGCGGTGAAGCACCATAAAACGACTTCCGTCAGGACTTAGCATAAGATGGTTAACCTTATGCTCGGCATTTTCCATTTCGGGTCTTGGCTCAAAGTTTGCCAAGTCTGTATATTTAAGAATCGGCAGTATTTCACCTGTTTCCAGGTTGATTTTCCATATACATGGCTTATCTGGGCACACCTCATCCTCAGTTTGCTCAGGAATATTGGCATATCCATAACCAGGGCGCAATCGATGAAGGCGTGCAAAATCAAGGGTCAGCGCTGTTTTCATATCACTGCTTACAGTGTAAACCGGCATAGCGATTATTCTTTCCGCTCCTGTTTCAAGGTTAAGGATTACCGAACAGTAACTTTCATCTCGGCAGTCATTAAATAAAATCCTGTTCTTTCCAAACCACTGTAGCATACATCCCTGCTGAACATTCCAAGAATGGGTTTTTGCCACAGTTTTTGCTTCCTTTGTTTCGAGGTCAATAACAGTTATTTCTGCTTCCTCCACAGAATCTGCACACTCTGATGCACTTTTAACCTTTAGCGCCAAAAGGTATCTGCCTGTTTCATCCCACGGACACTTGTCGTAATATCCAAAAAGATATTCACTACCGTCCTTTGGCGTCAGGCAGGAAATATTCCCATCAAATTTAATTTTGGGAGATACCAGATACAAAGCACGCTGATAAGCACCATACATAAAATGACGAATTTTATCGTTTTTTAAAATATTATCATGTACCCAAATTTCAAATTTCTCGAAACCCATAACCTTCTCCTTACGCAATAGCCGTCAATTTTTCAAATTCACCGCTACCGCACTTTTCATACTCGTAAATTTTTGCATCAACCAAAAGTCTATACCAATAACATTCCAAGAAGCAGAAGATAAGTCCCTCTTTTCCGTCCAAAAATCCGCCGCGGAAAATATAGTTATAGATAAACCACATCCACGCACGAACATATCTCGGCATTTTATAATAAAAACCGAACTTTTTCTTTCTCTGAGCAAGGATTGCCTTATCTGTATTAATATCAGTTCCTGCACCGCGGGTATAGTCAATGTAGTCCTGCATTTCACGTGTTGCATACCAGTTATATCTCTTTATGTAATTATCAATATCCTTGAAGTCATAGTGCAGAAATCTGTTTTTTGTACTATACGAATAGCCCTCGGAAATAATGCTGTGAGCATCACGACGTCTGTCTTCAATACAACCGTATGCCTTTTTGAACATCATCATCTTTCTCTTGTTGCGTACACCGTGTTTCATACATCTGTCAAGGAAGAAGAAGTCAGCCTCAATGGTAATTCCATTCATAGGCTGTTCGATATTCTTTCTGATTGCATCCTCAATCTCTGCACAAAGCTCTTTTGGGAATCTTTCGTCCGCATCAAGACGTATAACCCATTCGGTGTCAATATCGCAGTTTTCAAGTCCCCAGTTAAACTGCTTTGCATAGTACTCAAACTCGTGGAAATATACGTCTGCACCGTTTGCCTTTGCAAGCTCAACGGTATTGTCGGTACTTCCGCAGTCGATAACCACGCATCTTTTTGCAAAGCCGTCCATTGACTTTAGACAGTCAACGATGTTCTTTTCCTCATTTTTTGTCATAATAATAGCGGTTGCATCAATCATCGATTTATTTCTCCGTTTCTTTTATAGATTCAAAAAGGGTAAATTTTTGATAATTTTCCTTATATTCGCTTATTTCCATATCATAGCTCATATTGCCAAACGCCTTGTTAACAAGCCCTGTGACTTTTGAAAGGATTTTAAGCACAAAACCAAAGCCTTTCACCATCACTATTTTCTTGCCGTGGCATCTAGCTATCAATTTCACCATTTCCGAGGTGTTGGAATACTCGCTGTTTTGCGGAAAAAATATGCCGCTTTCATTGTTTTCAATCATCAAGCGCACAAACTCACAAAGGTTTTCAACATAAAGCGTCGACCGTTGATTTTTAACATAGGGAAAAATCGGTAGTTTCCTTGCAAATTTTGAAAGGATTGGGTAATTACCCTTACTATTCGGTCCGTAAATCATCGGCGGACGAAGAATTACCACCTTAAAGTTATCATCAGCTAAAGGTATAATTCCATTTTCTGCCTGCACCTTAGAGTCACCGTAGAAGTTAGCAGGCGATGTTGGTGTGTCCTTTGTAATATGCTTGTCCTTGCCGATTGGTGCACTGTCACCATACACAATTGCACTGGACATAAAGATAAACTGTTTAACACCCTCTGCTTTAGCCTTTTTCGCAGTTTCGATTGTGAGGTCGGTGTTTACTGCATAGTACTTTGCCTTTACCTCGTCAGCAACATTCCCCACATCAGAGTGGGCAAGCCCTGCAACGTGAAAAACGGCATCGTAACCTGAGAAGTCCTTTTTCCGCCAGCTGCCGTCAATCATATCCACCGTATCCACGGTGTATTCATCAAAATTTTTTATGTAATTTTCAAAAGTTGTTCCAATATAGCTTCCGGCGCCTGTAATCAGTATCCTTTTCATTTTGCGGACACCTCTTTTTCTTTCTCTTCCAATGCACCGGTGCCGCCTTCAACAACGCCATCGGACTTTAGCACGCTAAGTATTGTTCCAAAGAACATTTTTACGTCAAACCAGAAACTCATTTTTTCAACATATTCACCGTCAAATTTTGCTTTAACAGGAATAGGAAGCTCGTCACGTCCGCTAATCTGTGCAAGACCTGTAAGACCTGGCTTTACATCGTTTGCGCCGTACTTATCACGCTCTTCCATCAAATCTTCCTGATTGAAAAGACAAGGGCGAGGACCAATTATGCTCATATCACCCTTAAGTATGCAAAAGATTTGGGGCAGCTCGTCCAAAGATGTTTTTCTCAAAAAACCACCTATTTTTGTTATGTAACTATTTGCATTTCCAAGCTGATGGGTCGGTACGTTTTTCGGTGTGTCTGTTCTCATACTGCGAAATTTGTAAAGGGTAAATGGCTTTTTATGTATTCCAACACGTTTTTGCTTAAACAATACAGGACCAGGACTATCCAACTTTATTGCAATAGCAATAATCAGCATAGGAATTGCAAGAACCACAATTCCTACACCCGACAAAACCAAATCAATTATTCTTTTAAATACACTTTTATACATACCTACACCCCAACAATTATCTGCTTATGCCCATTTGATTCCGATATCTTCTAAACGTTTGATTTGCTCTTTCGACAGTTTTTTTC
>JAZNIJ010000199.1:0-7775 GCA_045577455.1 Eubacteriales bacterium | reverse complement strand
ATCCAAAACCTCGCAAATACGCTTTGCGGATTCTGCCGACATTGTGAGCATAACAAAAATCATTGAAAGCATCATAAGGGACATAAGAACCTGCATTCCGTATGTGAGCATTGCAGATATCTGACCAACATCAATGCTCTTTGCAACAATTGACAAATTTGCACCCACAATAAGCACAAACACCATAATAAAATAGAGGCATATCTGCATCAATGGGGTGTTAAGCATAACAATTCTGTCTGCAAAAGTGAATTCCTTTTGTATTTCTACAGCGGCTTTTTCAAACTTTTCTTTTTCGTATTCTTCTCTTGAAAAGCCCTTAACAACTCTCATTCCTCTTACATTTTCCTCAATGGATTCGTTGAGCTTATCGTATTTTTTGAAAACTCGCCTGAAAGAAGGCATTGCTTTTCTTGCAATAAAAAACAGACCCAAGCCAAGGACGGGAATAACAACAACGAAAGCAAAAGCCAATTTTCCGCCCATATAAAATGCCATAATAAAGGAGAAAATCAGCATAAGAGGCGACCTTATAGCCGTTCTTATTATCATCATAAAGGACATCTGAACATTGCCAACATCCGTCGTCAATCGGGTTACCAAAGAAGCAGAGGAAAATTTATCAATATTTTCAAAGGAATATCCCTGTATTTTTCTGAAAACATCGCTTCTCAGATTTCTTGCAAATCCCGACGCCGCTTTTGCACAGGTATACCCTGCAATTGAACCACATGCCAAGGATAAAACCGCCATCCCTGTAAGAAGGAGACCTGTTTTAATAACGCTGTCCATTTCAGCTCCGTCTTTTATCTTGTTTACCATATCTGCGGTTATAAATGGTATTAAAACTTCAATTATAACCTCTCCCACAATGAATATCAATGTGAGGATGGTTGGGAGCTTAAACTCTCTTATACTTTTTGATAATTTTTTTATCAAAGCCAAATTCCTCCTTGTAAAAATATCACCCTATTAGAATCTCATAAATTTGTATTTTTTTCTATCATTTTTACTTAAACTAAATGTTAATTTTCTTTAAGATTTGAAGAATGATAGAATTACATATTTTTTCATATTCAAGCACTTGTTTTTTGTATCAATATTTTTTAAAAAAGCTATTGCATTTTTCAATAATATATGATACAATGAGATTTACAAAGGGTCAAGATTTGAAGCATGGCCGTACTAACCGGGGAGTTAGCGGCACCTTGTTGCCTGCAATCCGCTATAGCAGGGGTAATATGCCTTTAGAGGGCTCGGCTGTGCGGCTGCGCCTATTTTGAAAACGTTGATGGATGGGTCTTGCGCAATCGAAAGCTGTGAACCATGTCAGGTGGGGGACCAAGCAGCATTAAGCAGTGTCTTCGATGTGTTGTGAGGTTGCCTGTCCGGAGTTGGATAATAGGTTTCCGCGCGTGGTTTGAGTTCGACGAAGGATGTACGGTCATGCTTTGAACCTTGGCTCTTAATTCTTTATTTGGGTGAATTATATGTACCAGGCGTTATACAGAAAATGGAGACCCGCCACCTTTGACGAGATGTGCGGACAAACCCATATTACCGACATATTGAAAAGGCAATGTGATACGGACAAGATTTCCCACGCTTACCTTTTCTGCGGAACCCGTGGAACAGGTAAAACATCTGCAGCAAAAATTCTTGCCAAAGCGGCAAACTGTCTCTCACCCATAAATGGAAATCCATGCGGTGAATGTGATAACTGCAAGGCAATTATGGCAGGAAACGCAACGGATGTTTTGGAAATAGATGCCGCAAGTAACAACGGCGTTGATAATATTCGTGACCTGCGTGATGAGGTTCTTTACCCACCTGCATATCTTAAAAAACGAGTTTATATCATAGACGAAGTTCATATGCTTTCAGCAGGTGCTTTCAATGCCCTTCTGAAAACCTTGGAAGAACCGCCCGAATATGTTATTTTTATCCTTGCAACAACGGAATTGCACAAGATTCCCCCGACAATTCTTTCAAGATGTCAAAGATTTGAATTCAGAAACATCTCATCTGAAGAAATTAAAAACCGACTTTTGTATGTTGCAGACGAGGAAAAAATCCCTCTCAGTGAAAATGCGGCAAAGCTCATTGCAAATCTGGCAGACGGTGCTATGAGAGACGCTTTAAGTTTGCTTGAAAGCTGTGTTTCTGCAAATACAGAAAGTGAAATTACAGAAGAATCTGTTGTAAAACTATTAGGTATAACGGGTAACGAAACGGGGCTTTTGCTTTTTGAGGCGCTCAGAGACGGAAACATTGCTTCTGCCCTTGAAATTGTTGAAAGGGTAAATGCATCTGCGATTGATATTGTTACATTTCTTGAAGATTTGTCGTACCTTCTGCGAGATATGGTTGTTGCAAAGTTGGGAAATTACGGCTCTCTCAACGAAAGATTTGTTTATTCGAGTGATAGCGAAAGCAGGATGAAAGCTCTTGCTGACAGCTTTTCTTCTGAAACGCTGTTCAGATATGCGGATATTCTGGATTCTGCCCAAAGCAAAATTTCAAGACATTCCTTGAACAAGCGACTAATGGCAGAGATGGCAATAATTAAGCTATGCACCCCCGCAACAGCTACTTCGGGCAATGTTGACACTCATATATTTGAAGAAAGGTTTGATAAATTAGAAGCGAGAATTGTTGCATTGGAAAATGGTAGTGCATCCGTTAAAACGAAGGCAGATGCTCGGGTAGCGCCATCCAAGCCACCTGTAACAGAAGCACAAAAGGAAGAAGCGGAAAAGAAAACAAACCCCATAACGGCAAACATTCCTTTCAGCGACCTTTTAGACTTTTTAAACGATTGATTTTAAATAGATTTAAACATCTTATTGTTGATTCTAACATATTACTTAATTATTTGTGTATAATTCAATTACGAAAGGAACAAAAAAATGAAAGCAAGATTACCACAGGGAATGGGCGGTGGCCCACAAAATATGAACCATGTTATCAAACAAGCTCAGAAAATGCGTGAGGATGCTGAAAAGCTCCAAGCAGAGCTTGATGAAAAAGAATACGACATTTCCGCAGGCGGTGGAATGGTAACCGTTAAAATAAAGGGAACTAAAGAAATTCTCAATATCTCAATTTCTCCCGACATCATCGACCCCGATGACCCTGAAACCCTTCAGGACATTATCGTTGCCGCTGTTAACGAAGCAATTCGCAAGGTTGAAGATGTTAATTCCGCAGAAATGGAAAAAATCACAGGAAATTTGGGAATTAGCGGATTGTTTTAATTTTTAATATTAACGATTGCAGTTTGGTTTTAACTGTCATAATTCAGTTTTAGTATTAACTGTTATAATTCAGTTTTAATTTTAACCGTTAACCTTCAGTTTTAGCACAAACTATTGCTACTTGATTTTTAATATTAGCTATTGTAATTTTCCAAACTCAAACTTTAATTTTTAAAGTCTAAACATTGATTTTCAAAATCCTTAAATTGGAAGGTGCGAAATGGGTTCTTTAACTCCGTCTTTGGAGCGTTTGGCAGGTGCAATTGCCTCTTTTCCCGGTTTGGGAAGAAAAAGTGCTTCAAGAATTGCGTATCATATATTGAATATGCCTGATTCTGAAGCGGCAGAGCTGATTAACGCTATAAACGATGCAAGAGGTTCAATTAAGCATTGCGCAAAATGCTGCAACTTAAGCGAAGCAGAACTTTGCCCCATTTGCTCGGACGCAAAAAGGGACACATCAACAATATGCGTTGTTGAAGACCCAAAAGCGGCAGAAGCCATTGAAGCGCTCCACGAATTTAAGGGGCTTTACCATGTGTTGCATGGGGTTATCTCCCCTCTTGATGATATTGGAGCAGATGATATTACAATATCCGATTTGATTGCAAGAATTGACGGCTCGGTTAAAGAAGTCATCCTTGCAACAAACCCAAGCACAGAGGGCGAAGCCACTGCAATGTATATAAAAATGCTTCTCGCTCCCTTTGGAGTGAAAGTAACACGACTTGCCTACGGACTTCCCGTTGGCGCATCCCTTGAATTTGCCGACAGCGTTACATTGCTAAGAGCATTCGAAGGCAGGAACGATATATAAGCTATTTGAGGTGCAAGTTGTGCACCTCAAATTTAAAGTGTTGTTTTAAATCGGAGTCAACAAATGAAAAAAAATAAAAGCCAATTAAAAATCGGCATTATATTGGGGTATGTAAATGTTGTATTTGGCAACCTTATTCCTTTTTTCTACACCCCAATAATGCTGAGACTTTTAACGGAAGAAGAACACGGACTTTATAAATTAGCCAACAGCACAGCAAGCTACCTTTCATTGGCGGCGCTTGGAATAGGGGCCGCCGTAACAAGATATCTTATAAAAGCACGCACTGAAGAAGGCGAAGAAGCAGAGCAGAAAATGTTTGGCATGTTCAATATAATATTCGGGGTTATTTCAGTTTTTACACTGTTAATCGGAACAATTCTTGCCTTTAATTTAGACATTTTTTACGGTGATTCTTTAGCTCCACAAGACCTAAAAAAAATGACCATCCTTGTGCTTTTATTAACCGTAAACACCGCGTTGGGATTTTCCGCATCGGCATACACCGCCTTAGTTTCAAGCCACGAAAAATTTGTTTTTTTGCAAACAATAAACCTATTAACAACCTGCGTTTCACCAATTGTAAACCTTGTAGTTTTATTTTTGGGGTACGCTTCGATTGGAATGGTGTCATCAACTCTTGCCATATCCGTTGTTATAAGAATTATCTATTTTGCATATGTTCGTTTCGTTTTAAAAATACATCCCCAATATAAGGATTTGCCAACAAAGGTTCTTAAAGACATTATGCATTTTTCTTTCTGGATTTTTGTTGGTACGATTGTTGACCAATTATACAGCGCAACAGACTCTGTTATAATTGGTGCAATTCCGGGATTGGGCGCTGCAGCGGTTTCCATTTACAGCGTTGGAACGGTTTTCAGCCACATTATTTCCAGCTTGTCAACAACGGTTTCAACCTTGCTTTCTCCCAAAACCAACAAAATGGTATTTGCAAAAGCGAGCAGGGAGGAGCTTTCAAATTATGCCATTCGCATAGGAAGATATCAAGCATTCATCGTTTTTCTTGCCGTATCGGGATTTATAGCTCTTGGCGGACCATTTGTTAAATTTTACGCAGGCGACGCATATATTGAAGCATATAATGTTGCGATTTTAATTATGATTCCCCTTTGTATACCTCTCGTTCAAAATGTTGCTCTCAGTATAACGGTTGCAGAAGGCAAGCATAAATTTCGCGCCTTGACCTATCTGTTTATTGCAGTTATAAATGTTATAGGTTCTTACATACTGCTTAAGTACACGAAACTTGGTATAACAGGTGCGGCTTTAGTTACAGGAATTGCATATATTATAGGTCCCGGATTTTTAATGAACTGGTTCTACGCAAAAAAACTAAAACTCGATGTTCTATCATTCTGGAAAAATATGGTCGATTTGTTGGTAATTCCTCTCTCTCTTTGCACCTGCACACTGTTTGTTTCAAGATATGTTGATTTTTCAAAAATTCCTCTTTTCCTTACCGCGGTTGTTGTTTATATTTGTCTTTACTGCTCCCTTTCATGGATATTCACCATGAAAAAAGAGGAAAAAGAATTGGTTATTTCGCCAATAAAATCAATTATACGCAAATTCAAAAAAGCAGATACAAATCCAAGCGAAATACAATAATTATTCCCCCTTAATTCAAGATGGTTAATTAAGATGAAAACAAAAAAACGGTGCTGTTAAAAAATGACAGCACTGTTTTATATTCAAAGCCAAACCAAATTGCTATATAGCACCTTGGTTTGGCTTTTTAGATTCATATAAAATTTTTTAATATGGAAACAGAAGCTATTCCATCTGAAAACCTACTATTTCACCTTAATCTTCCACATCCAATATATTGATTGAACCAAGGAAATGGAGCTTTATTCTGATATAGTCGGTTGAATCTATTCTTCCGTTTTCCTGAACCTCAGCCGCTACTGATGACCACTCGTCAAAAGTATAGGTTTTAAGGAAGGATTTTTTAACCTGAATATAGTCGGAGGTATTGATAATACCATCACCCGTTGTATCGCCCTTAATAACAACTGTAAGATTTCTTGTTTCCAGCTTCACCTTACAACCTGTTCCGATATATTTTCCAGAAGGTATTGCACTACCGTCTGCTCTTGTAAAAGAAACATTTACATTATTATTCTCTTTTAAAAACGCAGAAACATAGGAAGGCGTTGCTTTTTCTCCGTAGAAAAAGAATATCCCTTTGCTGTAATTGAGGAAAATTTCACCGGGGCTTGGCAAGTTCATGCTTACAAAGGTGATACCGTTGTCGGCGCAGTAATATTCAGCATCAGAAAATTTGTAACCATACACAACTAATGAGTTTATCCTCTCATATAAACCTTCAACATACTTATATCCAAAAGTATATCTGCTACCGATATCTGTTACACTTGCAGGTATGGTGAGCTTTTGAAGAGAGGTACATCCGAGAAACGCACATGAATCGATGCGTTTGAGAGTTTCAGGTAATTTGATAGAAGAAAGAGAGGTGCATCCTTCAAATGCATTATTTGAAATAAACTCGTTTCCATCTTTAAGAGTTACGGTTTCAAGAGCTGTACAATTTAAAAATGCATATCGACCAACATTAGCACGAGTGGTTATTGTTTTAATAGATTTACATCCTTTAAATGAATAATAACCGATATTTTCAACGCTATCAGGAATCGCAAATGTTTCCAATGCTTCACAGCCGTAATACGCATAATCCCCAATAATCCTTACATTCGCCCCAATTGAAGTTGATTTCAGGGACAAACATCCATAAAACAAGCTCGATGGGATTGTTTGTACATTGCCTGAAATAACGGCTCTTTCAATCGAAACACAATTCTTGAATACGGCTTCTCCCAAAGTTGTTACCGTTGACGGAACGATTACGGCTGTTAAAGCCGTACATCCTTCAAAAGCATTATTTTCTATAGTTTTAACAGCTGAGCCAAAATCCACACTCATTAAGGAAGTACATCCCTTAAAGGCAGATTGTTCTATAGTTGTTACAGCGCTAAAAGATAATTTTCTTATATAAATATTTCCCTCAAAAGCATTAGCGGAAATCTTTTTGATTGAAGAAGGAAGCGAACAAACACTTTCATTTTTTCCAACAGGATAAATGAGCAACATAGAATCGCTCTTTCTCACGAGAATGCCATCAACAGACATATAATTTTTATTTGAAGCCGAAACTTCTATTGTCTTAAGCGAGTTTGCGTTTTCAAACGCACCATCGCAAATTTTCAAAACCGACTCAGGAATAACAACCTTAACGACATAATCATTTCCAAACATACCCGATGCGATTGCCAAAATGCCCGATGGCAAAGAAATTTCATTTTTTTGCTTTACAGAAACAAGACATCCCGAAAACGCAAGGCAATCATTTACCCAATTGGAAGCGTTATTATAATAAGCTGTTCCATCAAGAATATCTGCTGCAACATTGAGATTCTCACATTTTCCAAAGTTACCACTTATAGACGCAAGAGAAGAACACCCTTTAAAAGCAGATTTTCCAATATTTAAAACTGATGAAGGAAGAGTTACGGAATTCAAACGAGAACACCCCTCAAAAGCACTTTCCCCTATTGTATTAACTTTATTTGTAAAGGAAAATGTTGAAAGTGAAGTGCAATTTTTAAAAGATTCTGCCCCGATAACCTGAATTCCACTTGGGAGGGAAATCGATGTTA
>JAZNIJ010000198.1:0-51329 GCA_045577455.1 Eubacteriales bacterium | reverse complement strand
GATAACTTTAAGAAGCCCTTCTGCATATGTGCTTTTTAGCTTTGACAACTGTCTGAAAAGCAAAATTTCGTTTATTATTGGGTGATACGGAGCTAACCACTCTAAAACCTCGGCATCGGTTGAATAACCTGTTTTGGTTTTTCTTCCGTGGGGCAAATTGAGTTTTTCAAAAAGAATTACTCCCAACTGTTTTGAAGAATTTATATTGAATTCTTCGCCCGCATACATAAACACCTGTTTTTCGGCTTCTTGCATTTTTACGCTTAAAAATTCCGAAAACTTGGAAAGCCCTTCTTTATCTACCTTAAAGCCCTGTTTTTCCATATCAAAAAGTATGGCTGAAAGGTTTATTTCCATTTCGTAAAGAGGAAGCTGTTCCCTCTCGGAAATTATTTTAAAGAGAGCTTCTTTCAACGGTTTAAGATGTACTGCTATTGCTTCGGGAGAAGCTCCAACCGTTGTTTCAAGGTATATTTCCTCTGCATTTTTGGGTTTTTGCAATGCACTTGGGTTACCACCGGCAACATATGCCATAAGAGACAAATCGTCTCCTTTTTGCCTTACATTATAATTATCGGTGATATGGGCAAGGTCCTTTTTGCTCCATACTGTAACTGATATATTATCACGAAGCTGACAGAGCAACTCTCTGCCACCCTTTACACCCTTTTCACCGTCCCAGATATAAACCACGCCTTCGGATTCATAAAGGAACACTTCATCGCCAAGCTGAGATATGTCTCCGTCAAATTCGGGAACTGCTTGTTCCTTTGGCTTTACTTCCAACTTTTCCGCCATTGCACGGAATTCCAATTTAAGATAAAAATCTCTTAATTTTTCGATATCTATTTCAGAGATTTTATATTCTTCAATGTCACCGATTGGAACATCACGAACAATTTTAGCAAGAAAATAGCTCATCTCAGCCGACTCTTTACCTTCCTGCAATTTTTTCTGAACGCCCTTTGAGCATTTATCCGCATTTGCAAAAATATTTTCAAGAGCTCCGTATTCTTTAACTAAATTATACGCCCCTTTTTCTCCTATACCCGGAACACCTGGGATATTATCGGAAGAATCTCCCATTATTGCTTTCGCATCAATTAACTTTATCGGCTCAAATCCGTATGTTTCCACAAAGCTCTCAGGGGTGAAAACCTTTGTTTCATTTGTTGCGGCAAGGAAAACCGTTGTTTTATCGCTCACAAGCTGTAAGCTATCCCTGTCTCCCGTTACAATATAACAATCAATTCCCTTTTCTTCTCCCATTGCGGTTAAAGTTCCAAGAATATCATCTGCTTCAAACCCCTCTTTTTCAATAACCTTAAATCCAAGAAGCTCTGAAACCTCTTTTGCGAGAGGGAGCTGAAGCGCCAATTCTTCGGGCATTCCCTTTCTTGTTGCCTTATACCCATCGTATGATTTATGCCTGAAGGTTGGATGGCGCATATCAAAGGCAACTGCACCGTATATCGGCTCTTCGCCTAACATATTTATATTCTTTTTAATTATATTGATAAAACCGTATACCGCATTTGTTGGCAAACCGTCTTTGGTTGAAAGAGGTCTTATCCCGTAAAACGCTCTGTTTAATATACTGTTTCCGTCAAAAACTATCAGCTTCAAGCCACTACCTCCAAACATACATATACATATTGAGTATATCACTTAACAGCGGTAATGTCAATAAAAAAACTGTTTTTTGTTATAAAGTTTGTTATAAAAAAATAAGTAAATCCCATGTGCTTTTATCGAAAAAAATTCCTTCAAAATATGAGTGGGAGTGATAGCAAATATTTGTCCTCTCTCGGACAAAAAGCACCCTGAAAACATTGAGCTTTCAAGGTGCATTTTTCTTTATTATGTTTTGCTACCCAATTTGTTTATTATGGGAATTGAATCTCTGTAGAAAGTTGTGCGACTTTAAAATTATATCCAAGGACTTGAATCAAGATTGTTTTTATAAAGGGACTTTAAATACTCAAAATCTTCACTGCTTACACGAAAGCTCCTAAACCCATCATTGTTATAATCATTAAGATTATCAGAAACATTACACTCCAGTGCCAAATTGCAACCGTCTCCGGAAAGATAGACCTTCGCATCCCCTACAACAATATAAATTTCGTAACCCATAAAGCATCTTGGCACCTCATCCAAATATTCTCGACTTTTTTCAAACAAAATATTTTTCACTTTATCGGTTTCTTCTTCGCTTAACTGATAGGATACCACTCCATTTTTAGTTTCATTACATATCGTTGCTTTTCCATCTATTGATTTTCCGCAAGATGCCATTGTGCATACAAAAGCTGCTGCGAAAAGAACACTAAGACCTTTTTTAAGAATTTTTTTCATAATTCCATACCTTTCTATATTTTTTCTAACGATGGTAAAATCCACCGCTACAATGATATTATACCATTTTTTTCTCTTTGTCAAGCCCTTTAAGGGTTAAAGATGGCTTGAATGTTCCAAAGGTAAAAGAAAAAGAGAATGAATTTTTTGTTCACTCTCTTTGTTATTGATTCTTATATTCAGATACTTTTCAAAAGGTTTTGGACTGCATCAAATGGAACTGCAAGGTTTCCCCTGCCAACGCCTAACTTTATATGTGGCTTATTATCACCGTGAAAATCGCTTCCGCCACTCTTTACAACAGAATATTTTTCTGCAAGCTCTATGGAAAGAGCTGTTGTTTCTTCTGAATATTCAGAGTAATACACTTCAATTCCTGCAAGTCCCAACGGCTTACTTTCAGATATAAACCTATTTACCAATTCATAGTCTGCCGAAAGAAACGGATGGGCAAAAACAGGAACAGCACCAACCTCTTTTAAAAAGCTCACCGCTTCAAGAGCAGGAAATCTAAGAGGGGGAATATAAAATCCACCATTTGGCTTTAAAATTGTTTCAAATGCAATTTGGTTTGTTTTTGCATAACCCATTTTAACAAGCTCGGATGCAAAATGCGCTCTGTTTATATGCCCCTTTGGTGTTTGCGCCTTCATTGCATTATAATCTACCTTGTATCCACCCTTAACAAGCGATTCTGCCAGCTCTATATTGCTTTTTTCTTTCAGCTCATCATAATACGCAACTTTGTTTCTGATATCATTAAAGCTGTTTTGCGGAACAAAAAGCCCAAGTATATGAAGCTCTTTTCCATGGTATAAAGTTGAAACCTCAATCCCTGATATAGCAAGTATATCCTTACCCTTTGCATATTCCAACAGCTCACTGTTGCCGTCAACTGTGTTATGGTCGCAAAGAGCAACTGCAGAAAGACCTGATTTTATTGCTAAATCAATTATTTCTCTTGGTGTGTTTGTTCCGTCTGAATATATCGAATGTGTGTGAAGGTCGCAAATTTTCATTCCGTCTCCCGATTATGCTTTTTAAACATACATCTTAATCTGTTTTATATGTTATCTATAATACCAACATCTGTTATATTTGTTATCTTATAATGTTAACATCAATTTTGTTTGTTGGTATCTGAACATTACATTCTGCAAATCTTTGTTTTATGGTTTCGTTAATTGCAAAATTCACATCCCAATAATCAGAATTCTTAACCCAGCAACGAGCAGTTATTTCAACACCATTTTCTTTATATGCAGAAACAACAACCTGTGGCATTGGGTCTTTTAAAACTCTTGAATCGTTATTTACTGTATAGAGCATTATTTTCTTAACATCATCTATATTTTCCGAATGTGCAACGATAAAACTAAAGCTCAAACGCCTTGTTTCTTTAGCTGAGGTGTTTGAAATAACATTTCCGGAAACAACGCTATTAGGAATAACAACTTTAACATTATCAGGTGTTGACAAAGTTGTATAAAAAATGCTAAGCTCCTCAACTGTTCCTGAAGCATCGGGAGTTATAATATAATCACCAACATTGAATGGTTTAAAGATAAGAAGCATAATTCCGCCTGCGAAATTTGAAAGACTTCCCTGGAGTGCAAGACCGATAGCAACACCGCAAGACCCGACAACTGCAATAATACTTGCTGTTGATACACCAAGAATGGCAACAACCGAAACAACAACTATACCCTTTAAAATGAATTTAAAGGCAGTCATCAAAAAACCACGAGCTGTTATGTCCATATTTTGAATACCGTCTGTTTTTTCAATCATCTTCAAAATTGTCTTGGCGATTTTCATTCCAATAAACCAGACAAGGGATGCAACTATAAGTTTAACAATTAAATTTGCGGCATAAGAGCCAATTGTTTCTAAAAACGATTTTAAAAATTCCATTTTTTCTCCTTAACACCCCGAATAGGGCTTCTTTAAACATTTTATTTTTTTGAAGAGTAATATACTAAAATTATATTCCCTTTATATTTTGCAAATGACAAGCCGACCCGGGAGCAATGTCCCGAATCGGCGAATGTCTTAAAACCGAGCAATTATTTATCCGCAGCAGCAACAAACAATGATTATTGCAATGAGAATAATAATCCAACAGTTTTGATTACCAAAAAAGGAATCGAAGCAAGCCACAACCAATAACCTCCTTCCGCAAAACATAGGAAGTATCGTTTTTCAGATACCTAATGCTATATTATGCGAAAACCTAAAATGTGTGAGATTATTTATTTTTTATGACCCTGATACCCATACGCCCGATGTATCGGTTTGTAAGCCGTATTTCCCGTTCTTCCGACTTAACCTTTAAAATATGGTCATAACCGTATGTGTCAACATATTCTGCAACAACGGTTTTTCCGTCCGGCCATATTATAGTTGCTTCGTCTCCGATATCCATAACAGCAGTTCCAATCAATCTACGCATATCAATAATTTATCTTTTTACTTTCAACTGCTTTGAATACGGGAAGGAAGTTTTTCATTTCTTTTTGAACATTTTCGTTTTTGCTTGGTTCTGCAGATTCCATACCATACAAGGTTGCAACTGAGAAGATGCATATTCCATCAAACAAGTCTGTTTGCTGTGCATGGGTAAGATAACGCTTGAAGATGTCTGAACGGCTTGCGAATTCTCCGCTTGGGTTGGCTATATTACTTGCTGTAAGCCCAACTATAAATTTAATGCTTTTTTCTTTAACAAGGTCTTGCCAATTCTGCATACAGGTTGCATATGGCTGAGATTCGTGTTCAAATCCCCAATAAATCTGAGGCATAATATAATCAACATATCCTTTATTTGCAAGGATTGTGTCAATATCAAGACAGCAATTATTTCTTACATTGCTGATATTACCTGCGGGAGAAATGCCAAACAAAACATTTTTATTTTCTTTTTTGATTGCAGAGTAAAGACCGCTTACCAGCTTATTGATATTGTCTTTACGGAAACGGTTTCTGGAGTTAAGACCCGATGCCTTAAATTGTGCCATATCGAAATCGTTTGGAATGTTCGTTGGGTAGAAGTAGTCATCCATATGAACACCGTCTACATCATAGCATCTTACAATTTCAGCAGCGCCGTTGATTATAAGCTGACGAACTTCCTCATATGCAACATTAAGGTAGAAATATGTGTTATATTTATAAACATAGTTAGGATACTTAGAAGGGTCATCATACCATTTACGAATAGGGTAATTTACATTGATTGCCGAGAATATTTTTTCGCTGTCAAAAGCTCTCATTGGGTTAATCCATGCCTGAAAGCTAAGGTTTACCTTATGTGCTTCTTCAATCATAACCTTGAGGGGGTCATAATCACCATATAAACCATATGCGCCAACAGCATATTTTGACCAAGGATAATATGCAGAAGGATAGAAGCTATCAGCGTATGGACGAACCTGAACTATTACTGTGTTATATCCGTCAGAGGCCAGCTTTGAGCAAAGATTTCCAAAAATCTCACGAAGGGATGCTTCATCTCTCTGAGACCCTGATGCAAGTATTCCGCTAAGGTCAAACTGAGATATCCACACCGCCTTCATAATTTCATAATTAAGGGGTTTATAATCGCTGTTTGCACCTTGTTTAAGCTCTCCTCTTGCTTCAACGAGAGGGTCAACATAAGGAACATTTGGGTCCATTTTTGTTCCTTCTTTGCGAACTGTGATAAAAACAGACTTACCCTTCTTTATGGATTCACCAGGGAGATAATCTGTTTCGATAACACATCCAACATCAATGCTATCATCGCAATAATCCTCTGTAACCTTATACTTTAAACCCAATTGTTTAAGAACTTCTTTTGCCTGTTCTATGGGCATATTTTTAAGGTCGGGCATGGAAATTGTTCCGTCCGCATTGATATATTCATTAACATCAATAGAAATTTCTTCTTTTGATGCTTCATCAGACGATACAACCGCGCTTCCATCTTTATCACCGTTTGAGCTATTGGAATCACCCGAACAGCCAGCAAAAGTTGAAAGCATAAAAACAGAAAGCAACAATGCAATAATACGCTTTTTCATAATTGTTTCCTTTTCTTGATTTTATATTTTAAACCTTCATTAAAGGTTTTTTATGTCTATAATAGCTTTTAATTTTAATCAGTTTTGGTCTGATTAAAATTTATTGTTTTGCATGGAATTTACAACTCCTCCACACTGAATTCCTTGAAACCCTCACCAAAAACAGCGTTTGCACTTGTTACAACAAGAAACGCATCCGGAGCGTGTTCTACAACCGTTTCCTTCAGCTTCGGCAGGGTTTGTTTTTTAACAACGCAAAGGGTAACTTTTTTCTTATCCCCTGTATACGCACCTGTTCCTTCGAGAATTGTAGCCCCCACTTCCATATCCATAATAATGGAAATCATCTTCTGCGGGTCGCAATTGATTATATAAACCAAAGCGGCTTCATCAGGGCCATACAAAACATAGTTCATAACCAAGGTTTGAACAAAAATAGTTATAGCAGCATAAAGAGCAATGGTATAATCTTTGAAAACTATAGCAGTTACAACAATAACAACAATATCCGTTCCCCACATAATTGTTCCCGTTTTAATATGCTTCAGCTTTTTTCGAAGCAGCTTAACAACTATATCCGTGCCACCTGTTGTTGCGTTTCCCTTAAATACAAGCGCAATACCGAGAGAAAGGAAAAAACCGCCAATTATTGCACATAGCATTTTATCATCAAGAGGCGGAGCAAATGGAGAAAGAATATCTATAAAAAAAGATGAAAGCGCAGTTGCCGCCAAGGTTGAAAAAAGAAACTCTTTTCCAAGGAAAATCAGAGCCAACAAAAGCAACGGAATATTTATTGCAAATATAGTTGTGCCAACCTTTAAAAACGGAAAGAAATGGTTTATTATAATTGCAATACCCGAAACACCGCCCGGCGTTAACGAGTTTGGTTCTAAAAACAAACTTATGCCAACCGCATAAAGAAAACAACCAACTAAAATAAATAAAATTTTTTTAACAATCTTCAGCTTTACATTTTTCACAGCGCACCTCTTTTTTTACCTTTTTAATGATATCACATTTTTATCCGTTTGTCAATGAAAAATTAGCTGTTAAAACAAATTCCCCTGCAACGCTTAACGGAATAAAAATCATTTCAGCCGGATTATGCTTTTAATGTTTTTTTAAAATTATCAGTTGACAAATCATCAGAATAGATATATAATTATACTTGTAGATTTATGTCAAAAAATCTGCAAGTAATGTGCATTTTGGAGGTCTCTATGGCTCTTTCTCCTATGATTGGTCAATACAATGAAATAAAGCAGAATTATAAAGACTGCATACTTATGTTTCGCCTTGGCGATTTTTACGAAATGTTCTATGGTGATGCCGAAATTGCCTCAAGAGAACTTGAGCTTGCGCTAACGGGAAGAAACTGTGGTGATAACGAAAAAGCACCTATGTGCGGTGTTCCCTACCACAGTGCTGAAAACTACATAACAAGATTGATTTCCAAGGGATACAAAGTTGCAATATGTGAACAGCTTGAAGACCCAAAAGCAACAAAGGGAATTGTTAAGAGGGATGTTATACGAGTTATCACCCCCGGAACAGTTACAGAAGGTGGATTTTTAAAGGATACAAAAAACAACTATCTTTGCTCTGTTTATTTTTCCAATAAAAGCGTTGGTATTGCATTTGCGGATATTTCAACAGGTGAAATTTCTGCAACGGATTATAACGGTGATAACACAGGAGATTTCCTTACAGCAGAAGGAGCTGCCTTTTCCCCTACCGAGCTTATTACTTCTCAAATGCTTGACGATGATATACAAGAATATTTTACCTCTAAATTCAAATCTCTTATAACCGTTTCCCTTACTGATTTTGCAAATGAAACAATATACAACGATTTGGCAAAGCGTTTTCCTGAGTTAGCCCAAAAGTCGGAATGTGTTATTCGTGCCATTTCAGGTATGATGTCCTACCTTAATCGCACTCAGAAAAGGGATATGTCCTACATAAATAAGCTGAACTTTTACAACAAAGAAGCATATTTACAAATGGATGCAAACACAAGAAGAAGTCTTGAAATAACTGAAACCTTAAGAACGGGTGACAGAAGGGGGTCTCTCCTTTGGGCGATTGACAAAACCTGCACAGCTATGGGTGCTCGTCTTCTGAAAAAGCTGGTTGATATGCCATCAATGAACTGCAACCTGATTCAGAAGCGCCTTGAAGCTGTCAGAGAGCTTGTTAACAACGATATTTCAAGGCGTGAAATTGCCGTTAATCTCAAAGAAATTGTTGATATAGAGCGTCTTTTGACCCGACTTATTTTTGGAAGTGCCAACGCAAGGGATTTGCGTGCCTTGGAAAGCGCTTTAAGAGTGCTTCCCGATATAAAAAAGCAGATTTCCGTTTTTTCTTCTCCCCTGCTTAAAAATATTTTTGAAAACCTTGACACCTTAGATGATGTTTGTTCTCTCATTGATAACAACATTTCCGAAAAGCCACCATTCTCTCTCCGTGAAGGTGAGATAATTAAAACAGGTGCAAATGCGGATGTCGATGAGTTAAGAGAGATTATTTTAGATGGCAAGGGATGGATATCAAAAATTGAAGCAAAGGAAAAAGAGCGAACAGGAATTCGCACCCTCAAAGTTGGATACAACAAGGTTTTTGGCTATTATATTGAGGTTTCGAACTCATTTGTTAACAGTGTGCCCGATGATTATATAAGGCGTCAAACCCTAACTAACGGTGAAAGGTTTATCACCGAGCAGCTAAAAGATATGGAAAGCAGAGTTTTAACCGCCAAAGACAGGGATGCGGCTTTGGAATATGAGCTTTTCTCGAAAATCAGGGCAACAATTATAGATTGTGGGGATAGAATTCAAAAAACCTGCGACAGCGTTTCTCTCCTTGATGTTCTTTGCTCCTTTGCAAAAAATGCAATTGAAAACAACTATGTTGAGCCGGAGGTAGACTATTCCGACATTATTCAAATTGAAAACGGCAGACACCCCGTTGTTGAAATTGCAAGGAAAGACACATATTTTGTTCCAAACGATTGTTCTCTCAATGCAAATTCGCGGCTTGCAATTATAACAGGGCCTAATATGGCAGGTAAGTCAACATATATGAGGCAAAACGCCTTAATTATCATTCTTGCACAGATTGGCTCATTTGTTCCTGCAACAAAAGCAAGAATTGGTGTTGCAGATAAAATTTTCGCAAGAGTTGGTGCATCCGATGACCTTGCATCGGGCAACTCCACCTTTATGGTTGAAATGAACGAAGTTTCATATATATTGAAAAACGCAACCCAAAGGAGCTTTATTATTTACGACGAGATAGGCAGAGGAACATCCACATACGACGGGATGAGCATTGCACGAGCTGTTGCAGAATATACGGTTAAAAACATAAAGGCAAAAACACTTTTTGCAACCCATTACCACGAGCTTACGGATATGGAAGAAACAGTTGCAGGAGTTATTAACCTTAACATCGCCGCAAAGAAAAAGGATGATTCCATTCAGTTTTTACGAAAGATAGTCAAAGGGCCAACCGCAAGCAGCTATGGGATTGAAGTTGCCAATCTTGCAGGGCTTCCAAAAGAAGTTATTACATCTGCAAAGAAGCATTTAAAAATTGCAGAGAGTCAACACCCTGTTCCTGTTGCAAAGCGGGCAGAAGAAGCGAACTACTCTTTTGCCTCGCTTTCCGAAAACGAGATATGCTCCATCCTCAAAACAACGGATATAAATACATTGACACCAATAGAGGCAATTGGGCTTGTTTATAAATTGAAGCAAATTGCCGAATCTCAGCAATGATATTAAAACTTAATTATAATTTATATTAGTTGGAATAAAGAGAAATTGGTATTTTACCGTTATCAACAAAAATACCATAGCTTTATTTTGAAACATCTACCAACAAATTTTAACGAGGTATTCCTATGGGAATAATAAATATTTTAGATACACAAACTGCAAACATGATAGCCGCAGGCGAGGTTGTTGAAAAACCTGCATCAGCGGTTAAGGAGCTTATTGAAAACTCAATAGATGCAGGCGCAACACATATAGTTTGTGAAATTCGTGGTGGAGGCAACTCTTTTATAAGAATTTCCGATAACGGAAAGGGCATTTCGGGAGATGACCTTCCGAAAGCCATACTTCCCCACGCAACAAGTAAGATTTCAAACGCAAACGATATTGACGGAATTCTGACACTTGGGTTTCGCGGTGAGGCACTTGCGGCAATATCCTCTGTATCGCGCCTTGAGATTCTCTCAAAACAAAAAAATTCAGATATCGGGTATAAGCTGACATCTGATGAAAGCGGAGTTGATGTTTGCGAAGAAGGTGTGCCTGACGGAACGGTTATAACAGTTCGTGATTTGTTTTACAATGTTCCTGCAAGGCGAAAATTTATGCGAAAGGATTCTTCGGAAGCATCTGCAATCGGAGCTGTTTTAACAAAAGCATCTCTCTCCCACCCTGAAATATCATTTAAAATGATTTCCGAAGGTGCTGTTAAATTTATAACCCCGGGTGATGGTGATTTATATTCTGCAATTTATGCAACCTTGGGTAAGGATTATGCAAAAGCGGTAACACCCGTTGCAGGAGTACACGGAGAAATTTTAGTTGGTGGTTATATTTCAAAACCGGGTGAATCAAGAGGAAGCCGAAGCGGACAGTATTTCTTTGTTAATGGCCGTCCAATACAGTCAACTCAGATTATGGCAGCGTTGGAGCAGGCGTTTCGTTCATATATGCCTTCAAAGCGTTTCCCTGCGGCAGTTTTAAAGATAGAAGTTCCTCCAAAGTCAATTGATGTTAATGTTCATCCAACAAAAACAGAGATTAAATTTGCAGATGACAGAAAAATATTTGAAGCAATTTACTCTGTTGTTATTTCAGCTTTACGAGGTGAAGAAACAGAGATTACCTTTACTCAAGAAAAAAGAACCGAATCAGCTTCACACCATACCACCCCGTATGACAAAAACGCAATGCTTTCTCATTTAAAAAATGACCAAAATCTTTTAAATGAAAACTGTGATGTTAAAAATGCTGAAGAAAATATTTCTGTTCCGTCAGCCGAACATTCAACAAACGATGCATCAAGGCAATCTGATAAAAACGAAGAATTCACAAAGGCAACAATTGAATATGTTTCAACTAAGCCAAAGATAACAAGCGGTGAATTGATATTCAAAGACCCGCATTACGCAGGCGAAACATTGCAAACTCACTTTTCCACCTCTCACTTAAAATCAGAAAACAAAACAAATATTTTCTTTGGTGAGAAAACACCTAACTTGGAAGATGCTTTCAAAACAAAGCATACGATGAACAATGAAAGGGTTTTTGAAAATAATACAGCTTTAAAAATAATACCATTGGAAGATGACAGAACATCAACATCATACAAAACCGTTATTTCGCAGACAATACCCACAGACTGCGAAAGGGCATCTATTTCTGACAAAACCGTTGCAACACCGATAGAAAGAGAAATGGCATCTATCCCAGATGATATTTCAAAGACAACAGCCAATCTTCCTCTTAAGCTGGCTTTAGAGCAGAATCCACAGCTTATTGATATGATTGAAGACGAGCTTCCCAAATTCAAAGTTATTGGTGAAGCATTTGGCGGTTACATTATTGCAGAAACAGAAACAGCATTATTGCTTATAGATAAACACGCAGCCCATGAGCGAATTTTATACGAGGAATTAGTATCTCAAAGAACATCGGCACAATCCCAAATGCTTATTTCACCCTATATTATTAAACCAGGAATTGAAGCGGCAGAGATGCTTTTGGAGAACAAAGACCTTTTACTTACATATGGATTTGAAGTTGATAGCTTTGGCGATGACTCAATTGCTGTAAGGTCAATTCCTGCAACGCTTACAGGGATAAAGGATATACAACCTCTTCTTGACGAATTTGCGTCTTCGCTTTCAAAAGGAGACCGTCTCCCATTTAACAAGCGTTGCGACAGAGCATTATATACAATGGCTTGCAAAGCCGCAATAAAGTTAGGGCCGCCTTCAAGAAATGAAGAACTTGCAATTCTCGTTGAAAAGCTCCTTTCAGACCCCAAACTACGACTCTGTCCCCACGGCAGACCAATAGTTAAAGAGCTTCCCAAACGGGAAATTGAGAAGTTTTTTGATAGGTAATATGTAAATTGCATTGAATAAAGCCAAATGTTTGAGCTTCACAATTAAAGATTTGTGCGACAGAGATTTTTTTCCTGTCGCATTTTTAATGGTGATGACGGTATTGATGATTATGATGATGGTTTTGAGAAAGTTCAATAACGCATTGTCTCTCTGTGCATTGCTCAGTAGTTGTCTCTAACTCTATTGTTATATGATTCACTCCAAATTCTTTTAATAATTTTCGTATTTTACCTTTAATTGCAATCGGGTCACTATCTGATACTATATGCATTGTTAAATAATTGTTGACACCGTCCAAGCTCCATATATGAACATGATGAACATCAACAATACCGTCAAGTTTTTTTACATCGGTTATAATTTCATTAACATCAATACCTGAAGGTGCTCTTTCTGTCAACGCATCAAACACATCTTTCAAATTAGAAAAGCAGTTAAAAACAATAAAACAGGAAATACCAATAGACAGAATTGGATCAAGAATTGTAAAATCAGTAAAAATCATAACAACTGAACCGACAAGAACAACTGCCCAGCCCAAAACATCCTCTAACATATGGAGATTAACCGCCTTTTGATTCAACGAGTTACTATCGCGAGTGAAATATGCCGCAAAAGAATTGATTATCAATCCAATAACAGCGAAAACAATCATTCCTTTGTAATCAATGCTTATGGGTTCAATCATTCTTGAAATTGCATTGTATATCATCAAAGCAGAGCTTACCAAAAGAATTACCGTTGTTATCATCCCACCAATAACGGAATATCGCCCATAACCGTATGTGTATTTTTCATCTGGTTGCTTTTGGCTTTTTTTCTCAAAAACAAATGATAACCCTATGCCAAATGCATCTCCCATATCGTGAACAGCATCGGAAATAATTGCAACGCTTCCTGTAAAAAAACCTCCGATGAATTCAAAAGCTGAAAACAACAGATTTAAAACAAACACAATAAAGATTTTTCTTTGAGACTTCATAACCACCCTCCATTGACTTAGTTATTTATTTATGATACAATATATTCAAAACAAAACATTTTGTTCCATATCTGATAATTACATTTTATATTATACAGACATAAAAAGGCAATATACGATATCTATCAATTATTCATTACCGAACATTTTTCAAAAATTGTATGGAGAAAACTATGAACAGAAGGCAAAGAAAAACAAGGGTTGCAATTTTAAACGCATTCACAAAATTACTTTCAATCAAGGATTTTAACAAAATAACAGTTGGTGAAATTATCGAAGAAGCAGACATTGGCAGAGCTACCTTTTACGCTCATTTTGAAACAAAAGATTTTCTGCTTAAGGAATTTTGCAACGAGTTATTCTGCCACTTGTTTGATGTTGAAAACAACAAAAGCGAACACAAACATATTTTCACTTGCAACGGCTCTGACTCTGTTTTTCTTCATTTGTTTCAACATTTTGAAAAGAATGACAACAATATTCTTACTTTACTATCTACGCAGGACAACGATTTATTTTGGAGATATTTCAAAGAAAATCTTGCAAATCTTATTGAAAGCCATATTTCAACATTAAAACCCTGCAAAAGCAAAGATTTACCCAAAGGGTTTTGGAAAAATTATATTATTTCAACATTTATTGAAACTCTTAAATGGTGGCTTGAAAACGGAATGAAGGAAAGCCCCGAAACTATAACAAAATATTTTCTTGAAGTTGTTTGAAACAGAAACGATATTTTCTTAAACTAAAAAACAGTAAAACTCAATTTGGGTTTATAGCTCATTTAAAGAACAAAACCGCCCATAAGGGCGGTTTTTACTATATAAAGCATATTATTCACTCATAATATTTTTGTTATTTAATTATAAAAAGAAAATCATCATAAAATGCAAATTATGTTTTTGATAAGATACTAATTTTAAATTTCATATTGTGTTTTTAATAAGCTGCTTATCATAGCAGTAATTTCCAAAAGCTACTCATCAAAATTCATAAATGCTTCTGCTTTTTCCCAATCAACAAACAAGCAGGGTTTGCCACTGTCTTTTTTTGTTAAATTAACTTTTCTTTCAGTGATAACGCCATCGGAAATAAGTTTTTTCATAACGGTTTCAAGGCGTTGAGCATTAACACGCTTTGTTGATACTATTTTTTCAATTATATTTTTATATGTTGGCAATGTCTTTGAATGGGAAACTTGTGCTTCTTTTAATGCTTCAAAAATCAATGTTGCGCACATTCCATATTGGTCGCTTTCCGTTGGCAATGTAACAAACCAATTTGCAGTTTCTTTAAGTTGTCTTGAAAACGAATCTTTTATTCCGTATATCCCAACTTCTTTTCCCCTGAAGTTTTTCAAAAAAGAGACAACGGAGCTGAAATGTCCATCACCGGAAAACAAAATAAAAACATCGATATCATCGGAGCTTACTGCCTTCTGATAAATATGGTCGAGAATAATAAAGTCTGTAAAATCTTTCTTTATATTTGTACCAACATTTCTTGTATCTATGATTGTATTTGAATACAATCTTATTCTTTTAATTTCATCTGCTAAGCTCTTATGAGAAAAATCTGCAAAAAATATTGCTTCCTTTATGCTGACCTTAGTTTTAAGGTCTTCAAACCATCCCTTTATATTTGGCTTCATTCCAAAATTATTTTTCAATGATATATACCAATGCTCATAATCAACAAACGCAACCGCCTTTGGTAATGCCTCGGCTGTAATTTCTTCTTTGGGGCTTTTTGAAGAAAACAAATCCATAAATCCCATAACCACACACCTCCTCTCTTTAAAGATAATTGAGTGAATAATTCAATGTATTTTACAATGTAATTTGTTTGCAGTATTCAGGTGTTAATTTGTTTTCAAAAGTTAATTTTTGCAGGTGTTAAACTGTTTTCTGTGGTTAAACCGTTTTCAAAAGTTAATTTTTGCAGGCGTTAAACCGTTTTCGGTGGTTAAACCGTTTGCAAGAGTTAATTTATTTAAAAACAAAGTTATTTACAATGCAATTTACAAAGCTTAAAAATACAAATAAACAAGATAATTTAATTCATCGAAAAAGTGGAGCATTAGCCCCACTTTATCTAATTATTAACCATTTTTTCTTTCGTCATTAAAATCAATAATCAATTCTGTGGTTTTACCTTCTGGACTTGAGTTTCTCAAAGATGCTTTAAAGAACTGTGTATACTCCTGATTGTTTCTTTCAAGAGTGAGCTTTAAATCAAGAACCCTTTGTTGCTCAACGGTATATTCTTTTTCTGCTTCGTCCTGTGCCTGATATTTTGCTAAATCAACCGTAAATTCTTTAACACCGTCTGTGAGAAGATAATCATTAAAACCGTTAGAATCTGTCTCAGTCATAGCATGTTGGCTTTCCTCATCATACTCATAGCAGAGAAAGATTTTGCCATAGTTATCCGCTTCGTTTTTATTTGGAACATAAACCAAACGAATATAATCATTCTTATAATTGCGGGATTTCATGGTTATACTTCCGTCAGCCGCTATTCTTACCTCAAGAGATTCAGAGTTTCTTACAATATTAGCAATCTGATTAAGGGAATCCTGACAGGTTTCCTGAACTTTAGTTGCAGAAGATGCTTTCCTGTATGCATTTGTTGATTGAGAAACAAACTGTGCGCAAATAAGTGCTATAACCGCCAAAATAGCAATGCTGACAAGAAGCTCAACAAGAGTGAAGCCCTTTTTATTTACTTTTTTATTAAACTTGCTCCTTTTTTTCATAAATAGCTCCCTATCATCATATGAACCTAAAACTATTTTTTGCCGGTTTGAAACAATATGCTTTTTTCAAAATATATATGTTTCAACATAAAGCCAATTTATATTCAACTAAGTTAAGAACCGCTTGAAACAGGCATTAAATTACTCATCTGAAAACTTCTGCTCTCTGTTTCTTGTCCAATTTTCATATTTTATATAATCAACAGCATTAAGAGACGATGAACCCGTTTCTATATCAACATCCTTCTTTTTTTTGTAAAATTCGTCAGAAACAAGAGGCCACCATTTTTCGTTGTTTTTAGTTTTTAATGCCTCAAGACATCCTCTAACAATACTGTCATCATATGTATATCTACCTGCATTGATATTCATTTTGCCGCCGGCGATAATCAAACCCTTGAAATCAATATTAGCGTTAATAGTTACATCACCTTTAACAAATATAATACCTTCATAAATTACATATTCATTTGAAATTGCATTTTCAGTTGTGCCACTATTAACAAACCATTTTCCGCTTTCATCTATAAGGAGATTTCCGTTCAAAATAAGGTTTTTGAACGAACCATCGGCTGAATTGACTGGATCTACTAAACCGCCGTTAAATTCAATTGTATCGAAATTAAGATACTTTGTATTTACATCCTCTGAACCATTAAAATATGTCGAGTTTCTGTTAAAAACTGAATATTTTTCATTAGAATTGAATTTTTCGTCAAACTTGGGAACGCCGGATAAAACATCAAATTTCTCCGGAACTAAAGTTGTCATATACCACTTATATCCCGTAGAAAAGTTCTTTGCATAAACCGAAGAATTGAACAATGAACTTGCTGCAGCGCCATATTTCTTTGCAATATATCCATTGACATCAACGATATATTCATAAAGGTCTGTAGTTGTGCTTACAGATGCAGAAGGTGATATTTTAATATAACCACCGTCCATAAACTTTTCAAGATATCCGTTAATCAAGCCAGCTTTAAGACAGGCAGAAATAAACGCTTCGCCTTTATTAAGGTTTGCAACTTTTTTAGAATCAAAATTCCATTGCAAATACAGATTATATGCCTTTTTATATGTTTGATTGCTTTCTGTTTGATTGCCTTCTTCACTCAGTTCGGTTTCAACAGCAATTGCTTTTACAGGTTCATCTTCATTAAGATATTTTTTATAAAAAGTTGCTGTTTCTATGGATGAAGGGAGTTCTTTACCATATTCATCATAGAAAATATAGCTTTCATCCATTTCATTAACAAATTTTAATCCATTAGCGTAAAGATCACCAACGGTGAGATCCTTCGAGTTATACTTAATTGGAACACCGCCAATATAAACAGGAATAGTATTTAAAGCAACATCATTTGCAATTGGAATTTTTCCATCTTTACCAATATCGGTTATATAGCTTTCATGAACTATGTCGGCTTCTATGTCATCTTCGTTTTTCTGAAACTCGTTACCGTTTTGGAAATTCCAATACAAGCTGCAATACTTACCGTCATTGGTTGCATAACGCGCAAGTCTTATAGGAGATTCAGACACAAGATAATTTTCTGCAAACACTTTTTCAGTTACTCTTGTACCGTCAACGGTAATACTTACATCATTGAGATTAACACCACCGGTTATAAGAGTATAACCGTTTGTGAGAAGCTCTGTAAGGGAAAGAGTAGTATCTTTGTCGATTTCAATTGTTATTTCAGAGAAATCTATTTTTTTATCTCCAACAACAACTTTTTTCTCTTTAAAATCAATATACTCCTTATCAACCATATAAATACTCTGGCTTACGATAGTTGCAAGAGTTTCTACCTGCTCATAATACTCTTTAGTGTAGTCTGGGTTAACAGGAAAGAATGAATGACCACTTAAAACAAGCTCATTTATACCAATCATATCAAAAACTGTGCCCTGACCGTTAACAACAATAGAGCTATTTGTTTTTGTGCCTGTTCCACCATGATTTTGGTTAAATTCTGTTATTGTTGTTCCATCACCATAACCGTAATATTTGCCTGACAACTGAATGAGACAGTTATCACCGTTAACCTCGAAATCGTCGTTAACAAACATATTACCTGCTATACGAGTTGATGAACCGTTTCCGGGAAGAATAATATCCTTACACCATATATTTGCAGAGGAGGTTGCACCAACAATGGATAATTGACCGTTATTCTGAATCTGATTACATACTGTTATGTAATCAGAAAACAATTCCACATTGGAAGAAGCATCAAATATTAAATTCTCTCCCGTATAAATATTTCCTTGAGCTGTTACATTTCCGTTTAATGTTATATCACCGTTTGAAATCCACACATAGTTGAGTGAGCCCTCGTTATCATCTTCAATTAAAGGAACAAGGTCGGGAATATAAATTACAATATCAGTTGTTACAGAACCATAGAACTTTTTCTGATTTTCTTCCATGATAGTCCTGTCGCAATTCCAATATTCAACGCAAACATTTTTAAAAACATATCTGTTATTAGACTCATCTTTGGAGGAATCGGCATCAAAAGAAACTTTTAGCTCTCCAATAACTTCACCTTTTTCGTTTTTTTGTTCAATTGTTTTCTTGAGAGCGTTATGCAAAGCAGAATTCTCATTTGCTTTGCTGTCGTCCAATCCGAGGATAACACCGGCTCTAAACACCGCATTTATATACTCTGGGGTATCTTTTGTGAACATGGTATACACCTTCACATAGTTATCCATAAAAATTCCGTTTGTTTCGGCAACAACAGTGCTATAAACATCTTTGAGACATTCTTCGCAATAATAGAAATCCTCATCTGCCCACTTATTCTGAACACTTGCCTTATATGCATTCAAAGCAAGACTCATAGCAAGGGTTGAAAGAATTGTAACAAGTGCGATTACAACGAGTGCAAGAATAAGCGAAGAACCTTTTTTATTTATAATCTTGCTTGAAATATGCTCTTTATTCATTTGTTCATTATCGAGAGCTTGCTCACTCCATATTTTTTTCTTTGCCATAGAAATTCTTGCCTTTCACATTACTCTTTGCATCTAAACGCCAAACAGATTTCAGAACTTTAATCTATAACTCTGTGTCCACCTGATTCTTTAGACATATCAACTGTAACAACCTTGGAAGCTGAATGAACAAAAATCTTATCACAGAAATAGTTTTCAAAAGCTCCTTCTGTTAGATAATATCCGTTTTCCTTTGAAACTGCAATATAACAGGTTTCTTCGGTTTTATTTTTATTAAAGGAATTTCCCCCTAAACTGATTTCAACATTATCTGAAATAATAACCTTGGAAAAATCAAACCATTTTTCCTCCCATTTCTCCTCGGTATTAACATCCGCAGTATTGTACTGTTGGGTTAATATATATTGATCTTCCGTTTTATCGTATGATATTTCCAAACGCCACATTCCGTCTCTTGAATATGCGTTTGAAGCAAGAAGGGTAAGTTCACTGTCAATCAATCTTCCAACCTTTGTTGCTTTTCGTCTGTTTACAGAAGCCATTGAAACAACAGAAAAGCTGATAAGCATTGCCAAAACAGCAACAACTACCATAAGTTCAACCAATGTGAAGCCCTTTTTGCCACTTTTCTTTAGCCATTTCTCTTTTTCTGTGCTTTCGGCAGACTTCTGAAACGGCTTTATTAAATTTTTTTCACAATCAACAAAATTGTTTTGCAAGTTTGTTTTACTGTATTTTTTCATAAGCTGCCTTCTTGAAACAATAATTTAAATATATTTTCTTTAAGATAGAATTTTATTTCGAATTCTTGTCAATAGTAAAGCTACCGGATACATTGGCAAATATAGTTGATTTATATGTTACATAAACCTGTATGCGATACATCTTTGTTTTATTTTCCTTTGACTCGTATATATAGTCCGGAATACCATTGGCAGAAATTGTTTTGTTATTTGAATATAGCTTTATGTCTGTTTCGTTGATTAACAAGGTATAATCATTTGACTCTTTTGAAATACTTGAAAATTTAAAGTTATTAAGGGAAGCATCTGTATTACTCAACACTAAGCTGTTGCCTTCTTCGGACTGATCAATAAGAAATACATTGTAATCGATATCATCTGCGCCCGTTTTATCACAAGTAATATCAAGCCAATCCATTCTTGAAAATGGGTCATAATATACAAAGATACCATTATTTGTTATTTTATCGTTTTCATCAAGAACTGCATCTATTGTTTTTCTGCCCGACTCTGCTTTCATAACAAACTGATACTTTGAATCCGATCCACTCAAATGCTCGCATAAATCAATTTCATTATTAACTTCCCGCCATTCTCCGTTTATAAAATGGGAATAACTATATTTAACAGGAAATCCGACATAGTTGCTTGAGTCTGGAGTGCTTGCAGGATATTTTTCATCGTTTGGGTTTGGGGTGCTTGCAGGATATCTGTATGACACTTCATAATCGGCATGAATCATACTTTTTTTATCTTTAATTTTTTCAACGATAAGATTTATTTTGGTTTGCTTTGAAATCGCGTCGGAATCGATAGTTCCACAATCAACGAAAATCCTTGACTTTGATATTTCAGCAATGTCAACCTCAAGACCGATTTCTTCAAATTTTTCAGTAATGTCCTTAGCAATTGCATTTTTTATTTCATTATCTGACTTAATTGCCTGTTCGATTTTGCTTTTTGCAACGCTATCTAAACTATTTATTTCCCTTGCCAGAGAGAGATACTTACTTCCAACACCAACAAAATTAAGGTCGGGAACAACATATGACTCAGAATACTCCTGAACAGCAACCTTTATCTCACAATCTTTAAGCTCATCATAATATTTTTTAACATAGTATTCGTATTCTTCGCCTGATTCATCCGTTATTATTGGTTCGTCTGATTCATCCGTTACAGGTTCCCAGCCATTAAGCCCTGAAAGATAGTTTTCCAAATCCTCATATTTAACAGATGCTATGCCTTCATATATAGAGTTTGCGGCAGCATCTGCACGCTGTTGCAACCTTGAGCGATAATTTAGCTTTGATGCATAAATAAAGCCCTGAACAACAACGGGGGTGAGAATTGCAATAATGGCAATTGCAACAAGCAACTCAACAAGGGTAAAGCCCTTTTTGTTTTTATTCAATTTTGCTTTTCTTATGTACCTGATAAATTTGGTCATAATAATTACCCTTTGTTATGTTATTACTTATTTCTCTCTAAGCACCTTTTGCTTTACTTTATAAATAGCTTTTGTTTCCCCGCCCCTCAACTTTTGAGGGGCAGGAATATTTTTTAATTATACTTCAACACTTGATTCTTCAGAAACCGCTTCGGATGATTCTTCAATAATTTCTTCCGAAGATTCTTCAGAACTTGCTTCGCTTGAATTTTCTTCAGGATTTTCAAGGAATGAAGCAACATCAGTTGTTGTTATAACATTGATTTTATCCATTGTGGATTTTTCTTCATCAATTGTCCATCTCTGAATTGTAAGGTCTTCTCTCTTACCCTTGCCTTCTTCTTCTCTAAGCGCTTCTTCTTTTGCCAAAGCATCTTTTTCTTCTTCGGTCATAAAGTTATTTTCAACAACAAAAATATTAACTTTATCATATTTTGTTGTGTTATTTACAATAGTTGCCTTAACAGATGCTTTATCTACCTGTTTTGACTCTGTTTCTTCTGCATAAACACGGTCTGAAGAATAAACATAAACATCAAGATAATCTGCGGGCTGAATGAGAATATTTTCAACCTTAACAGCGTTATCGCCTTCGCCTATAATATATGTTACTCTGTATTCGTAAGCATTTTCCCAAATAAGCTCACCTGTTTGGGGATTAACTGCCTGAAGCCCTGTTTTAGAATCCATAACAGGTTTAATAAGGGGTTCATAAAGGAATTTTCCATTATCATCCTGGACATGAATTCCTTTTTCGTTGAAAATTGGCTTTGTCAAATCATCAACAACAATCTCATCAATAATGATTGAGATAAGCTGTTGTTCGTTTTTATTATCTCTGAGAAGTGCAGTGCTATCAGCAAAACCCAATGTTGTTGTTGGGAATTCTGTGTTGATTGGCTCTAAAAGAACGAACATATCAAAGGATGCCTTAACTCTGTCTGCGATTTGTTTAACTGTAAGCTCAACAACCTCGCCTTCGGGTATATCCAAATCTGAAGGGGATGTGAAGATATTGTCTGTTCCCAAAAGGATATCTTCAATTTCAGGTTTAAGAAGAATTCTTGTTTCTTCGGCAATTGCATATTGAGTGAATATAACAGTACCGCTTACAACATCAAGGTCTTCATTATATGAAGCAGAAATTGTGCTTACAACGCTTCTGTCTTCATAACCTTCGAGATAGCTAAGAAGCTCTTTGAATTTATCGTATGTTAAAGTGAATGGGAAAGTTACAGTTGAACTTTTACCCTCATAATGTTCACCTGTTGCCTTTTCTGTTTCTTTAAATTTAACAATTGTCTGACCTTCGCTAAAAGAAACAGTTGGAATCATAAATGGGTCTTCCTCTGATGTGAGGAACTGTTCTATTTCTTTAAAGAACATTATCTGGTTTTCTTCCTGAATATCTTCGGGGAATTTTTTAAGTTCTTCTTCAAACTTCTGAGCATAAACATTTGTCATTATCTCATAGAAGTCTTTTTTCTCAAGCTGTTCTTTTTTGGTTTTTATTTTCTTGTCTAACGCCTCTATTTCCTTCTCCAAACCTTCTTTATCTTCAACCAACTTTTGATATCCCAAGAAGTATGAGCAAGCAAGAATAACCGCCACGAGTAAAAATATCAATAAATTCTTATCTCTTGTTGAAAGTTTCATAGCTTTTTATCCCCCTTTCCTATTGTTTTTCAGGTGCAATGATATCTGCATCAATAACATCGTTTGTAATTTTAAGAGTTGCAGAGAAAGAGAAAATTGTAACACCGTTTTCTCCGTTCCCCTGTGTGATTCGTGTTGTGCTAACATCTTTAACCATATTCATCGACTTGAGCTGCAATATAAATTTTGCAGTTGTATCCCAACTATCAGCTTTAACAGAAAGTGAAACATCGCCGCCGGCATTGCAGGAAAGACTTTCGATTTTACAATTTTGGGGTCTCATCAATTCCAAAGCAATAATAAAATCGTTAAGTGCTTCTGCTTCTGTTTCCGTTGTTCCATAGAAGGAAGCAATATCCTTATACTTCGCATAAATATCACTGTATTGGTTATAAACCTGTGTTACATCGGGCAACAGTTCATACTCGCGTTGACGGCTCTTTTTATCTTCTTCCAAATTCAACTTTTCAAGCAATGGAACAGCAATAAGAGCAACACCAATAACCAAAGAAGACAACACAAGGAAAAGGTATTTTCTGTTTCTTAACCTTGCCATTTTGTCTCCTTCCATTTCTTTGGAAACAAAATCAAGAGTTCCGTATACACTTCCCAAAACCTCCATATATCGGAAAAGTGCTCTGTCTCTCTCGGCGGCTTCATAATCTGCTTCTGCTTCGGTTACAACTCTCTGTACATTTGCGAGCTTATCTATCGTTGAAACAGCGATATCCATATGCGCTTCAAAGAATTCTGCGATATCGATAATCTCACCACCCCTGCCAAAGATAAATGCTTCTTCAACAGGTGCATCAGGATTTTTTTGACGGTAAAATTCATGCACACGGCTTACAGAATTAAAGAAATCATCAACAGCATCTGCAACCAATGGCTTTTCCTGAACTATAGTTTTAATGGATGTAGTTTCAAGCATTGTTGCAGCTTCTGCATTTGAAATACTATATGCTCTTGCAACCGATGCAACTAATGTCTCAGTTCCTGCAGAAATATTTCTCTGCATTTTAAGGCGGTTGTTGCTGAAAATTGAAACAACGGAAGTTCTTGCGTTAATAAGCAATGTCATACTAACATTTTCTTTAACCTGACGCTTACAGATTTCAACAATCGTATTACCTGTATAATCAACCCTCTTAACCTTAACTCCAAGCTGTTTGGCAAGCTCATAACGGCTGTTAATTATTTCGTTTGCAACTGCGTATGCCATTATACGCAGTTTCTTAACCTGTTTTCCGTTTTCTTCTTCCACAAAATCATCAAGAAAACTATATGAATATACACAATCCTCAGTTGAAACAGGGAAATATTCTCCTGAATTTGCAGTTACCAAAGAAAGAATACTCTTTTCACTTGTAAGAGCAGGTATAACAACCTCTTTGGAAAGAATTTTTGATGAAGATACTGAAAATACAACATTTTTGGTTGTTATATTATTCTCTTTAAAGGCATCATTCAATGCCTTAACTATTGCAGGAAAATCCTTAACAATTCCATCCTCATACGAAAATTCGGGTGTTTTAATTGTTATAGTTTTAAAAACATTTAAAACTTCACCCTTAAAAGAAACTTCACATAACTTGATATTACTGTCGTTGATTCCGATAGTAACTACCTTGCCTGAAATCCTCTTTGCTTTCATAATATTATTTGCACATTTGAATTATGTGCATCCTCCCTTCCCTGAATACGGATTTTGGATTATCATATATTTGCGGTTTTTATAAACTGAATAATACTGAAATGAAACAACATTTTTAATGTATGCCGATTCATCCTACTTTTTTACAGCCCAAGAAATGCGAGATACCACTTTATTATGGCATCGCCAAAAAGCATTGAAATAAATATTCCCGTTGCTAAATATGGGCCAAATGGAAGCATATTATCTGCTTCTTCTCCCTTGCTTTCCTTAACTTTCATTATTGTTATATGGATAACCGAACCAATAATGCAACCTATAACAAAAGCAAGGATTATATTTTTCCATCCCAAAAGAAGACCTGCGGCAGACATAAGGAAAACATCGCCGCCCCCCATTGCTCTCCCCCTTGAAATAAGCTGTATAAGGAAAAGCAAGCCGCCAACGGATGCCATGCCAATTACATACAACTGCCAATTTTCAATGTCTGTAACAAGGGCAATTATCCCGAGAACGGTTAAAATTATATTTGTTGTATATGGGATTTCAAATATTTTTATATCAATTCCCGATATAACAATAAGAACGGACGATGCAATCATATAAAGAATGCATTTAATTGAAAAGCCAATGGGTGAATCTTCAATTCCACCGCACGCAACATTCATATAATATGAAAGCGATGCCCACGCAATGCCGTTCAACAGCTCAACCAATGGATATTGGCAAGAGATTTTTGCTTTACAATATCCGCATTTTCCTCTTAAAAACAGCCAACTTAAAACAGGTATCATATGATACCATTTAAGGGTTTTTCCACAGGTCATACAATGAGACCTTCCCTTTGCAAAGCTCTCCTGCAAAGGTGCGCGGATTATTACAACATTGAGGAAACTGCCGATATATGTTCCCAAAATCAAAGGGAAAACAGCGTATATAACAAAAAGTACAAACCAATCCATGCTTTTTCCGCCTTACTTTCGGTTTGATAAAAAGATTAAAACTATTGATAACTCATATCAAAATAACACAAATTATCTAAAAATCATATTTCTTTGCTTGTTTTTCAAGCAACAAAAAACAAAGGAGCTAAAGCATTTAAAAAAATGCTTTCTTACCCCTTTAAGAAAAACAAACTATATTTAATTGAATAAATTCCATTTTGTTTCTCTTAAAGAGGAAAGAGGAGAGAATAAGAGCCGCCCCACCCCATCACCCGTCATGCATATAGCACTATGAAGTGAGGCGGCAATATATTCGTTATGTCAAGCTTAAATTATAGCTTTAAATCAGTTATTGGTTATTCTGATTATGGATTTGTAGGTGTAGTTGGTGTAGTTGTAGTTGTAGTTGTATATTTAACTGTAGCATCGATATCATCGATTGTCATTGTACCACTTGCGAAAATTTTGTCGCCATCATAATCGCAAATTCCTTCTTCGTCAACAGCAGCAACAGCAACGCCACCATTTTCTCTTACGAAAATATAAATTACTGCACCGTCGCATGCATTAGATGTGAAAACATCGTCAGAAGCAAATTTAGCATTAAGAACAGGGTTTGACGCATCAAAAAGTGCTGCGTACAATGCTTTATCGTCATCCTCTCCTTCGTCTAAATCCATAAGTACTTTACCAGCAATTTTTGCATCAGTGCCTGTACCTGTGGTACCTGTGTTGTACTTGGAAAGATCTTCATCTGCCATTTCTGTTGCAATAGCTTGATAAACTGCATCAAGAGTATTCATATCTTTGCTAACTTTGGACTTTTCAATGTATTTAATCAATTGAGGAGCCAAGAGAGCGATAAGGATAGCCATAATAGCAATAACGATAATGAGCTCGATAAGGGTAAAGCCCTTTTTGTTTGTCTTTTTAAGCATTGTCATAATCTCCTTGTAATTTTTTTGTTTTTATGTATTCTCCTGATATGCAAATAGAGACGGGTAATCTTTCATCGCATACAGAGAAATAACACACGGTTTAATTTTCTCTTTCGGTTTCTTTATTAAAGAGTTTCCAACTGACCGTAAAGAGAGATAATTGGAAGGAACACACCGCCGATAATAGCAACGCATATGAGAGCCATTGCAATTATAAGCAAGGGTTCAAGGGTTGCTGCAACCTGCTGAGTTGTTTCTTCAACATCCATTTCATAATAGTCTGCAACAGTTCCAAGCATTTCCTCTGTTGAGCCGGCTTCTTCACCGATACCAACCATATTTGTTACCATTGGTGGGTAAAGACCTGTTTTTTCAAGAGCACGCTGGAGGGGCAGACCCATTTCAACTTGTTTCTTTATTTCGTAAACAGATTCACTATAGATAAGACTGTTCATTGTCTCAGCAACAATTGCTAAAGCATCCGTTATTTTAATACCTGCGCTGAGCATTGTTTGAAGGTTTCTTGAAAACTGAGCGCAAGCAGTTTTTACATTTAATTTGCCGAAAATTGGCATTGTAATTGCAATATTTCCTAAAATATGTTTGCCCTTGTCCGTTGCTCTGAATACTCTGAAAAGGACAACGAGAATGAGAACGCCACCAAATACAAAATACCAGTTGTCAATCAAAAAGTTACTCATTGCAACAATTGCCAACGTATAAGCAGGCATTGTGAGATCCATTTCCGCAAACATACTTGTGAATTGAGGAACAATCCAAACAAGCATAACAACAACAAGCACGAGCGCAAGACAGCAAACAACGATAGGATACATCATTGCTTTTTTAACAATACCCTTCATTTTTGCATCTTTTTCATATTGAACAGCCATCTGTTCAAAGCTCTTATCTATATTACCTGTTTCTTCGCCTGAACGAACCATATTAACGAAAAGCGGAGGAAAAACTGCATCATGCTTAGACATTGCAGCCGCAAGGGTTGCACCCTTTTCAACGCTTATTCTTATTTCTCGGGTTGTTGCCGCAAGAACTTTATTCTGCGACTGTTTTTCCATCATTTTAAGGCAGGTAACAAGAGGAACACCCGCTTTTAAAATTGAAACGAACTGGTGGCAATATGCACCCATATCACGAGGTGCAACCTTTTTTCCACCCAATGAAACATTTATTTCTGCATTGAGAAATCCCGCTTCTTTTATGGATATAACAGTATGACCCGTTGCTGTCAGCTTGGCAACTGCCTTGCTGGAATCATCAGCTTCCATATTGCCTTTAACTCTTTTGCCCAGAGTTGTTACGGCTTCATATACGAACTTTGGCAAAGCTCATCATTCCTTTCGTGATTTATTTGTGATTTTAATTAAAAACCACCTGTTTGCAACGCTTTCTCCATTGCAGACGGTTCAAGTGCATATCTTATTGCTTCTGTTTTTGCAATTTTGCCGTTTACATACAAATCATACAAAGCATTGTCAAGAGTTTGCATTCCCATTTGTCTGTTTGTTTGCAAAACACTCTGTATCTGATATGTTTTATTTTCTCTGATAAGATTCTGAATTGCAGGACAAGCGAGCATAACTTCAAACGCAGCAACACGACCGTTGTTTTCTGCATTTGGAATAAGTCTTTGAGAAATAACGCCCTGAAGAACCGTTGAAAGCTGAATTCTTATCTGTTCCTGCTGGCTCAAAGGGAAAACATCTATAATACGGTCAATCGTTGCGGCAGAGCCGATGGTATGAAGGGTTGAGAAAACAAGATGCCCTGTTTCTGCCGCTGTTACAGCGATACTTATGGTTTCAAGGTCTCTCATTTCTCCAACGAGAATAACATCGGGGTCTTCACGAAGAGCTGCTCTCAAAGCATCAGCATAGCTTTTGCTGTCTGTACCCATTTCTCTCTGGTTTACAATAGAACGCTTATGGTCATGAACATATTCAATAGGGTCTTCCAATGTGATAATATGACAATCTCTGTTTTTGTTTATCAGATTGATTATAGAAGCAAGTGTTGTTGATTTACCGCTTCCTGTTGGACCTGTAACAAGAACAAGACCATTGTGCTTTGTATGTAAGTCTGTTACTGACCACGGGATACCCAATTCTTCCGTTCTGGGAATTTTTGAATTTATTATACGAAAAGCTCCTGCCATCATAGACTTCTGACGGTATACATTTACTCTGCAACGCTCACTATCTCCATAGCTCAGTGCAAAGTCAACCTCACCGCATTCATCAAATATTTCCTTTTGACGGGTTTCCAAAATGGGCAAGAGAAGCTCCTCCGCATCTTGTGGGGTTAATGCGGGATAATTCAAAGCAACAAGATTTCCGTTAACACGAACCTTTGGAGGAACGCCCGCAGTAATATGCAAGTCGGATGCTTTCATGCTTTGAGCTTCACATAGAAGATCAATAACTGTCATAACATTTAACAGCAAAAAGGGGAACTTTTCGCGAACCTTTCTAAAAATAATTTATCTTTTCTACATCTTTTTTAGGGAACTTAATCTTCGGAATACTCTGCACGATGAAGCTCTTGCATTGAGGTTATTCCATCTTTAACTAACTTTTTGTATCCATAAACCAATGTATGAGTTCCCTGCTCGATAGAGAGCTTTCTTATCTGGTTTGTCTGAGCTTTTGAAGCAATAAGTTTTCTCATTTCGGGAGTTAAATCCATAGTTTCAAAAATACCTATTCGCCCGAAATAGCCCGTATGGTCACATTTACCGCACCCTTTTTGACGGTAGAGGGTATATGGTTGGTTTTCATCCAGACCAAGCTCCTTCTTTTCCGACGGGGTTGCTTCATACGCTTCTTTACAATGCACACATAAACGCCTTGCAAGACGCTGTGCAATAATACCAACCAAAGCATCTGCAACGAGATATGGCTCAACGCCCATATCGGTGAGACGGTCTATAGTTGCCGCCGTTGAGTTTGTATGCAAGGTACTAACAACCAAGTGACCCGTAATAGCTGCCTGAACTGCAATTGCGGCAGTTTCGGCATCACGGATTTCACCAATCATTATTATATCAGGGTCCTGACGGAGAATTGAACGGAGGGCGCTTGCGAAAGAAAGCCCCGCTTTTTCATTTACCTGAACCTGATTTATACCTGCGATATTAACTTCAACAGGGTCTTCTACTGTGATTATATTAACGCCTTCAACATTCAATTCACTAAGGGCTGTATACAAGGTTGTTGATTTACCGCTACCTGTAGGGCCTGTTACAAGAATTATACCGTGAGGATGCCCCAACATTTTATTGAAGTCTACCATTTCTTTGCCCGAGATACCAAGACGGCTTTTTTCAAGCTGCATTGTATTCTTCTCGTTAAGACGCATAACAACCTTTTCGCCATATACGGTTGGAAGAGTTGAAACACGGATATCAAACTCTCTGCCATCAACAATAGCAGTTGCACGACCGTCTTGAGGAATACGCTTTTCAGAAATATCAAGACCCGAAATGATTTTTATGCGGGAAACAATAACATTCAGAAGCGTTGGGTCATACTTAATAATTTCAACCAGAACACCGTCAACACGGTATCTTAAACGAACCGCGCGTTCAAGAGGTTCTATATGTATATCACTTGCTCTGCGGTGAACCGCCTGCTCAATTATACCTCTTACAAGCTGAACAACGGGTGCATCTTCAATAGCCGAACTTGCTTCAACATCTTTGGCATCTATATCAAAAGAAAACTCTTTTCTGTATTCTTCTGCAGCCGCCTGAGCCGCCGCCTTGCCGAAATACCTGTTAATAAGGAGCATAAGCTGTGAATTGTCAACAGCAACGGGTATAACCTTAACACCAAGAATTACCCTTAAATCGTCAGCAGCTTCCACATCCATTGGATTTTCCATCGCAATAAGCACATGGTCTTCCCTGGTAGTATCATAACCAATAGGAAGTGCGTTATATTTTTTTGCAGTTTCGTCACTAATCAGAGAAACAACCGCATCATCAACAGCATAAGAAGAAAGGTCAATAAACTTTATTCCAAGACTTTTATATATTTCTTCCTTTGACCTTGTTTCAACAAACGCACCTTTATTAACACCCTCTACAGATGTTTCTTCAAATGTTATTTTTTTAAATGCATCTCCAAACTTGAATTTTCCGTTTGCCAAAACTCAAACCTTCTCTTTCTGTAAATAAAATATAAAAACCATCACATGTATTATACCCAATAAAACCTATTTTGTCAATAGCTTATGGGAAAAAAATCAGTTTTTTGTTTAATATTAACAAGTTTTACCAATACATACAATTAACCATATCGTTTTTTTTGAATAATTTGTTTGTTTTTTAAAAACTTTAATTACGAGATGTTTTTTCTCAAAATTTATTGCCAACATCAAAAAAGCCATCAAAATGACTTTTACCGCTTTAAAAATATAAAATATCTTAAAATAATCATAAAAAACATAATTAAACCTTTTTTATTCTTACTTTCATCGTCATTTTTTTTAATCCTATTACTGTATAATATTTCCAAAGGAAAAAACATATCACTACTATTTACAAAAAAGAGGAAGGGTTATGAAAATTACCGAAAAATTAAGAAGTTTAAAGAAGAAAGAAAACAAAAAAACAGAAAAATCAATTATTTTCATTCCAACAGGGGAATTGATTCCTAATCCAAACAATAGTCGCAGAGATAGCGATTCCTTACGAATGGAGGGTTTGATTGACAGCATACAGAAATTTGGAATTCTATGTCCCCTTATTATAAGGAAAAGGGATGTTGTTCCCTATATCGAAGTTGGAGGCGAAAAGGTTTTTGCCGAAAGATACGAGATAATATCCGGTGAACGAAGATGGCGCGGAGCTATGATGCTGAATTTAGACAAAGTGCCTTGCATTATCTATGATGTTTGCGAAGATGTTGCGTTGGAATTATTTCTTTCTGAAAACATAAACAGAGAAAATTTACATTTTTTGGAGGAGACCGACGGAGCAGACAAGTTAATTTGCAATTTTGGAGCAAGCGGAGAAAAGGCAGCAGAAGCAATTTCCGTAACAAAACCATGCCTTGCAAACCGATTTAAAATTCTGTCACTTACTCTCGGTGAGCAAAACATAATTATAAGAAATAAGCTATCCGAAAGACACGCAACCGCATTTGTGCGAATTGAGGACAGAGAAAAAAGATTTCGCCTTATTGAGCAAGCTGTTGCGACATCAATGAGTGCTCCTGAGGCGGAGCGTGCCGCCGAGGAGATAGTTAACCCCGTATACAAAACCAAAGGTGATATGAACCGTAAAATTGCAGTTATTTCCGATGTTGGGTTCTTTTTAAACTCGTTAAACAGAGCTATTGGAATACTTGAAGCAGCGGGGATACGAGTTGATAAAAGCGAGCTTGAAAGCAGTGATACTTTAGAGATAAATATAAAAATCAAAAGAAAGTCGAAACGATAACCCAAAAGTTTTAATAGCTATTGACTGATAAAAAAAGTTGTGTTAAAATCTTATTATTAAAAATAAGGAGGTAACACCTTGAAAAATCCGAGCAATTATTCAACAAAGCCAAAAGCAGCAGATGAAATAGACAAAGCTATGAGAAGTGATGCGATTTCCCAAAACGGAGTTGTTTTTCATGATGTTAGAAAACCGCCTTTCAGAATTTATGGTTTATACAACCCTGAAGCCGAAAAGGATTTCAAGCGTCTTCCCGATGATGTTGCAAGAAAAACAAATTCGGGAGTTGCCTCTCTTTATCTTAACACAGCAGGAGGAAGGGTGAGATTTTGCACCAATTCCGCAACTGTTTCAATAAAAGCCGAAATGCCAATAATGGGGAAAATGTCTCATTTCGCTTTATCGGGTAGCTGTGGTTTTGATTTATACATTGACGAGAAAAATGGAGATACACATTTTTCAAGAGGATTCAAGCCGCCATTTCACTCAGAATGTGGTTTTGAAGCAAGCGCAACCTTTGACACCAAGAAAAAACGATACTTCACACTTAATTTTCCCACATACAGCAATATCAGAAATTTATACATAGGGCTGGATGAGGGTGCATTCTTGGGAGAGGGCAAAAAATATCTGCCAGTTGCCCCGATTGTTTATTACGGAAGCTCCATAACTCAAGGAGGGTGCGCCAGCCGTCCCGGTAATACTTATGAAAGCATTGTTTCCCAAAGGATGAATATAGACCATATTAACCTTGGATTTTCGGGAAGCGGCAGAGGTGAAGATGCTATTTCAGATTACATCGCATCGCTTAAAATGTCTGCATTTGTTATGGATTATGACCATAATAGCCCTTCTCCCGAACATTTGGAGGAAACTCACCATAAGATGTATTCAAAGATAAGAAAAGCAAACAGAAACATTCCCATAATTATGATGTCTAAATCAGACTTTAACTGCGGGTATTTTATGAATGCAAAAAGAAGAAATGTTATTTATTCTTCGTATATGCAAGCCCTTAATGACGGTGACAGAAATGTATATTTCATAGATGGGGAAAGCGTTTTTAGAGGCCCTTACGAAAATATATGCACCGTTGACGGAAATCATCCCAACGATATGGGATTTGCTTTGATGGCAGATGCGGTTGAAGCAACTCTCAAAAAGGCATTCAGGCAAGAGTTAGACAAAAAGAAAGTGTTATTCAGATAATATGACGCACTCTGAAATATCAATAGTAGCCGAATTTACGGTTTGAATATCAATGTAAATTAAAGGTTTAAACGCCAACACAAAGCAACGGTTTAAACACAAACCGTTTCTGAGCTTGTACACATTTTTTTTACAATTTCGATTTGAGTTTTATGAAATATACTATTGACAAAACAATTTTTATGTGGTAAAATACATCTCGTTCCGAAGACAGTTGGTTTCATTTTATGATTTAATGGCATAAGCCGCCAGCCGAGGTGCGTGATAATTTGATATTACGGTAGCTTGGTGTTACCCTTATGTGATATTATGTTCATGCTCCTTTATGGAACATGGACTTTTTCTTTTTCACGTCCCTTAAGGAAGAAGAAAATTGTTATGTAAATAATTAAAGAAGGAGGGGTTTTATTATGCCAAGCGCAGCAATTCTTGAACAAAAGAAAACTATAGTTGAGAATTTAGCAAACCAGATGAAGGAAGCATGCTCCTGCGTTATCGTTAACTATCAGGGTATTTCTGTTGAAGACGATACAAAACTCAGAGCTGAACTTCGCAAAGCAGGTGTTGAATATAAGGTTATCAAAAATACCCTTATCGCAAGAGCTTGCGAAATAGCCGGCTACGAAGGTTTAAAAGATGTGCTTAACGGAATGACAGCTATTGCATTCTGCAACGCTGACCAAGTTTCCGCAGCAAAAATTCTTAACGATTACTCAAAGAAACTCAACAACTTTGAAATCAAAGCTGGTTTCTATGACGGCAAGATCGCAGACGCAGAGGAAATGAAGAAGTTAGCAGAATTGCCTTCAAAGGACATTCTCCTTGCAACAGTTCTCAGCGCAATGAACGGTCCTATCCGTGGTCTCGCAGTTGCTCTTCAAGCTATTGTGGACAAAAAAGAGGAAGCATAAGCTCCCAAAACTATTTGCATACAGCTTAGAGCTGTAAATTAAAATCAAATTTAAAAATTATTATTATATGGAGGATTTTAAAATGGCATCCGAAAAAATTACTGCATTTGTAGAGCAGATTAAAGAACTTACAGTTATCGAACTTTCCGAGCTTGTTAAAGCCATCGAAGAAGAATTTGGCGTATCCGCAGCAGCTCCTGTTGCTGTTATGGGCGGCGCTGCAGCAGCAGCTCCTGTTGAAGAAAAAACAGAATTTGATGTTGTTCTCACAGGTCTTGCAGATGCAAGCAAAAAAGTTCCCGTTATCAAGGTTGTTAGAGAAATCACAGGTCTTGGTCTTGGCGAAGCTAAAGCATTCGTTGAAGAAGCACCTAAGACAGTTAAAGAAGGCGTTTCCAAAGCAGACGCTGATGCAATCAAAAAGCAGCTCGAAGACGCTGGTGCATCTGTTGAAGTTAAATAACATATTGGTTTCATAAAAACCTTAAAGCCCCTTATCTTTTCGATTTGGGGCTTCTTTTTTTATTTGTTTTATGTTTTTCTTATATCATATTATCGACGCAATAGGTACGAAAAAACGAAAGATTAGCTATTGACATCTTAAAAAAGAGATAGTATAATGGATTCACAAAGCATATTGGAGGATGAAATATGATTTACAAGAAGTTTCACGATATTAAACTCTCCGCTTTAGGAATGGGTTGTATGCGTTTACCCGTTGTTGAAAACTCAACAAATGACGGTGAAATTGATGAAATTAAAACTGCGGAGATTATCGATATTGCTTTTAAAAACGGAATAAATTATTTTGATACAGCTTGGGGATACCACAATGGGCAATCCGAGGTTGTTATGGGTAAGCTCCTTGAAAAATACCCTCGCAATAGTTTTTATCTTGCAACAAAGTTTCCCGGTTATGACCTTGGAAATATGGGAAAAGCAAAAGAAATTTTCGAAAAACAGTTAAGCCGTTGCAGAACAGATTATTTTGATTTTTACCTTATACATAATGTTTGCGAAAAAAATTACAAGCATTACCTTGATGATGAAAAATATGGTGATTTCTCATTTTTCAGAGAGCAAAAAAGACAGGGTAAAATTAAGTATTTAGGTTTCTCAGCTCATGCAAACTTTGATATTTTCAAAGAATTTCTTGAACATTATGAAAGCGATATCGATTTTGTTCAGATACAGCTTAACTATCTCGATTGGAATTTTCAAGATGCAAAAGCAAAGGTTGAATTATTGAACAGCAAGAATATTCCAATTTGGGTTATGGAGCCGGTTCGTGGTGGAAAATTGGCAAATGTTGACCAGAAATATTTAGACAAATTCAATGCAATAAGAAGCGACGAGACAGCCCCTTCACTTGCTTTCAGATTTTTGCAATCCGTTCCCGGAGTTACAATGATTCTTTCGGGAATGTCAAACAAAACCCAGCTTCTTGAAAATATTAAAACATTTTCAGAAGAAAAACCATTAACCGAAGCTGAATTTTTAACTTTAATTTCTGTTGGCGATGATATGGTTGGCAAAAAGTCCCTCCCCTGCACCGCTTGTAATTATTGTGTTTCTTATTGTCCCAAAGGGCTTAATATTCCTCAGATGATAAAGCTCTATAACGAGCATAATTTCACCGATAACGATTTTATTGCTCCTATGGCGTTGCAATCTATGGAAAAAGATAAGCACCCATCTGCTTGTATAGGTTGTAAAGCGTGCGAAGCTGTTTGCCCACAGCAAATTAAAATCTCTGATATGATGAAAGAGCTTGCTTCGGTATAACTTTGTAAATTTTATTTGATACATAAACCGACCTCCGGATTGTTAGATTTTGGTCTGACTTTTGGGGGTCGATTCGTTTTAAGCAAACATCACCTTTATGATATAATAGAATTGACGAAAACCCACATAAAACAAGATAATTATACAATAACGATATCAAGAAGTTGATTAGTTTTGCCATCAGATTCACTTTTTTTAAAAACTGTGAGGTTTTGGTCATTTTGGTTGTGTAATAAGTGAAGGGGCAAGAAAGACCGCTTCAGAAAGGAGGTTGTTAATGGATAACGGTGCAAGTAGCTACCGCCGTTTCCGCCTTGAAGGGGACAGCAAGGGGTTGGAAGAAATTATAAAAGAGTACCGAGACGGTTTAATCTTTTATCTCAACGGATTTGTTTGCAACATACAGGTTGCTGAAGAATTGGCAGAAGACACCTTTGTTTTACTTGGAACAAAAAAGCCAAAGGACAAGGGCAAGGGTTCGTTTAAAACCTGGCTATACACCATTGGGAGAAACATAGCTTTGAACCACCTCAAACAAAAAGCACGAAAAAACGAAGTATCAATGGAGGACTGCGGAGAGATTATTTGCGATGAAGAAAACCTTGAAATTTCATTTATCAAGGAAGAACGAAAAATTATTTTACACCGTGCAATGAAAAAGCTGAAAAGTGAATATCATCAGGTTTTATGGCTTATGTATTTCGAAAACTTCACCGCAAAAGAAATTTCTGTATTGATGAAAAAATCCGTTCACAACATTGAAACTCTTGTTTATCGTGCAAGAAAAGCACTTAAAACACAACTTGAAACGGAGGGATTTATTTATGAAGAATTATAACGAAACAATTAAATCTGTATTTGACCGAATTGGCGAATATGAAACTGAAAAGAAACGCAAAAGAAAAATCATAGTAAAGGCAGTTACGTCCTTTAGCTGTTGTTGCCTTGTTGCATTATTGGGTGTTGGCGTTTTCCAAATGGGTTTATTTAAGTCAGAACCCGATTATGCGGAAAATGAATCAATTGCCGCTTCATCAGAAGCAAACAGCTCAGGAACGAACAGCGAAGAAAATGCATCGGGAGCAAACAGCGAAACAGATACAAACGGCTCTGCCGATGTCTCCAAGCCGTCAAAACCGTCTGCTGACAGCGTTATATGGGGCAACGATAATGGCAGCGAAGCGTATATTGAACGGCACGAAAAATCGGTCTCTATAACTTTAGACGAAGTGCTTTCAAATGAGGCCAAGCCAAATGACCTGATTGCAATTCGTGTTAGTTTCAGATTATACGATGATTTTGTATACAATAATAAAACCTTGGGAGAATTCTCCATGGAATATAGCAAAGAAAGTGCCCTGATTAAAAGAATGTCTTATTTGACCGAATACGGTGATAGTTTGAAATACGGAGAAGCACTTTATGAAACAGGAGCACCAAACGGTGAAAAATGGGCAAAGAACCTTTATTTTTCCATCATTGAACGCATTGGAGAGGATTTGATTTCAAAGTATATTGTGGATGGTGAATTTTTAAAGGAAGATTTAGAAAGAGATTTAGATGACCTTGAAAATTCCAGTCCGTGCCGATATGCATATGAAAAAGCAAAGATGGTTTGTTATGAAAACTCCAGCAAAGTTGCAAAGGTATTTTTAGAAGAAAAAAACATCTATTGTGAAATTCAAAATGGAAACAGTATTGTTTTTTTCACCTCCGCTGATAAATTCGATGAAATATCCCTTGAAAACGCCGCCATTTACAGCTTAGCTACAAATGATTTTTCAGAGTGTGAATAATTGTTTTGGCTGTTAAAACAATTTCACGAAAAGCATCATATGTTATTATTAAAAATCTTATTTTTACCAAAGCCAAGGTAAAACCCATGGCAAAACAGATTAAACAGTAACACAAACGGGGCTGTTGCAATAATGTGATTTTTATTTCACATTTTTTCACATTTGCAGCAGCCCTTTTTATGCTAAAAATAAATTCATAATAATCAAGCGAGGTTGACAGCAACAGGCAAAACCGTTATCAAAATAATTATCTTGTGGAAAGTATGAAATATTTCTCCCAATCGCTTTGAAACGATTTGGTCGCATTGTAAAATAAAATTTGCCAACATTTGCAAAGCAATATTTCACACGCGAACGTATTTCACAAATCCCACAGGGATTTATTTCAACGAAAAAGACAAGTCTTTCGACTTGTCTTTTTTGGTAGCGGAAGTCGGACTTGAACCAACGACCTGTCGGGTATGAACCGAATGCTCTAGCCAACTGAGCTATTCCGCCGTGCAGGAAAGAGTATATCACAAAACCGCCCTTTTGTCAACCCCTTTTTTAAAAAAAGTTTTTTTATTTTGAAAAAGATAATTTTTAAAGTAAAAGATAATTCCTAAAATAAAATCTACTGCCATATCCTAAGTAAAATTTACTTCAGGAAATAAAATGTGGTAGGATTTGGTTTGATAAAAAGAGGATTTTTGCATTATTGTCATTTTAAATTATTTGCATTTTGAATTCATAAGTTACTGAAGTAAAATCCGTTTTTAAAAGCCGAGATGTGTTCTGACATCTCGGCTTTTTAGAGTTTTTAGCTTCTATATAGTTTATGTATCTTGTGAGAGCAGAAACTATTTAAGGATTTTAAAATAGTCAAGGAAAGTAATAACAATTCCTGCCAAAACATAAATCTCAACAAGAGCACCAACGATACCAGTAACAAGATTTATAACGGGTATCTTTGCAAGTAAACCAATAGCAACACCAATAATTGCGCCAACAACAACATAAATGATTATTTTAATAACAAGTTCCGCAACTTCTTTTGCGCCGAATGAAAGGGGGAAAATTTTTTTCAATGCATCCATAAAATATACCTCGTTTCTTTTTTCTACATTATATTACATTTTTCTTTGATTGTCAAGAATAAATATAAATTTTACTTTTACAAATTGCATTTTTACTTTTAAAATTCAAAAAATTTAATGGATAAAACATTTTTAAATATTTCTCTACTATATATAATTTTCAGTCAAAGCTCAATCGTATATATAATTTTCAATCAATGCAAAATCGCATCTGATGCCCATCTTTATGGATTTTCGAGAAACAATTGATATTTTCAATGTGATATTTTTAAGCAAGAGAACCAATTTTTTTCGACAAGAGTCTCTTAAACAAGTTTTTTATATTTATCTTATAATTTTAAAAACCAAGCAAAGAAATGTGCGCTATACACTATTTTATACCGATTCGGATATGATTCTACTGTTAGTAGAGTTGCTTTTTAAAACTCTACCGCACTGTTTTTAAACAGGAGAATTTATTTTTTATCCTGTTCAGTGACAAATGGCGGTTAATTGCGTATAATATAATCGTCGGAGGCACAAAGTCGAGTGGCTTTTGCTCACAGCAATTTAAAAAATAATGCGAAACAAAAAACATCAGAACAGATAAAATATCTGAACAAAAAGCAAAGCAAAACAAATAACAGAAATTACATTGCAGAAGGATGGTATCAATGAACTCAGTGAAAAATAATTTATTTATAGGAACAGCAGGAAAAAAAAGGTTTCGCACACCTTTGAAAGACAGAATTTTGCCTAATTACACAAAAACAGAAGAAGTTTTAAATACTGTCTCTCATATGATTGGAGCGGCATTGGGAATTGCGGCTCTTGTTTTGTGTGTTGTATTTGCGGCAATAAAGGGTAATGCATGGGGTGTTGTTTCGGGTGCAATATACGGAGCATCTTTAGTTATGCTTTATTCTATGTCGGCTCTTTACCACGGATTGAAACCGGGTTTCACAAAGAAAGTTTTTCAGGTAATTGACCATTGCACAATATATTTTCTTATTGCCGGCTCGTATACTCCAATTGCGCTTTGCGCTATTAGACCTGTAAATCCCGTTACAGGATGGGTTCTTTTTGGATGCGTTTGGGGGCTTGCTGTTTTAGCGGCAACTCTTACGGCAATTGATTTAAAAAAATATTCTGTTTTTTCTATGATTTGTTATGTTGGTATGGGATGGAGCATTATTTTTGCCGCCAAGACAGTTTTGTCTGCAATTCCCGCAACAGGGCTTTGGTATCTTCTTGCGGGCGGTATTTCTTATACCGTTGGTGCTATCCTCTATGGAATTGGAAAAAAGCACAAATATGTTCATTCGGTTTTTCACGCTTTTGTTGTTGCAGGTAGCGTTTTACAGTTTGTTTGTATCTTCTTCTATGTTATAATATGAATTTCAAAACATTATTGAAATGTGGATGGATTATATAGCTGTATAAACTACAGTTAAATTGCAAAACAGCCAAAATATTATTTATGATAAAAAGGATGCTTAATTGAACTTATATCCAAATAGCCCGTTTTTTGACTTTTGATTTGGTTCAAATAGCATCCTTTTATAATATGCAACTTGTTTTATTGGGTAATAATTCCAACGGGACAATGGTCACTTCCAAGAATTTCGGTGTAAATTATGCTGTCTTTTATTCTGCTTTTGAACGCTTCGGAAACAATAAAATAATCGATTCTCCAGCCGACGTTCTTTTCTCTTGCTCCGAACATATAGCTCCACCAGGAGTACATAACCTTTTCGGGATATATGTATCTGAAGGTATCAACGAATCCGCTATTCAATAGCTCTGACATTTTTCCTCGTTCCTCGTCGGTAAAGCCAGCGTTGAAATGATTTGTTTTAGGGTTTTTAAGGTCGATTTCTTCGTGAGCAACATTTAGGTCGCCACAATAAATAACACTTTTATCTTTATTCAACTCTAAAATATACCCCCTGAGTGCATCTTCCCACTCCATACGATATGAAAGACGAGCTAAGTCTCGCTTGGCATTGGGAGTATATACGCAAAGCAGATAAAAATCTTCGTATTCAAGAGTTATCGCTCTGCCTTCGGTGTCGTGTTCGGGGATTCCTATTCCGTATTTAACAGAAAGGGGTTTGTGTTTTGTGAATATTGCTGTTCCTGAATAACCTTTTCTTTCCGCACTGTTCCAATATTGATAATACCCTTCGGGCTTGAATTGTGATTGTTCGGGTTGCATTTTGGTTTCCTGAAGGCAAAAAAAGTCTGCATCTTCCCTATCAAAAAAATCTTGAAACCCTTTTGTAAGGCACGCACGAAACCCATTGACATTCCACGATATAAACTTCATAAACAACCTCCAAAATTAACTTTTATACAATTAAATATTCCCACACTTAATACAACAACCCCTAAACTCCGCGTAGCGCATTAAAGTTTTCGAGTTTGGGGACTTTTCACTAATTCAAGCTAAAAACTTTCCCACACTTAATACAAACAACCCCTAAACTCCGCGTAGCGCATTAAAGTTTTCGGGTTTGGGGACTTTTCACTAATTAAAGACAAAAACTTTCCCACACTTAATACAACAAACCCTAAACTCCGCGTAGCGCATTAAAGTTTTCGGGTTTGGGGACTTTTTCAAAAGTCCCCAATTTTCGGGAGTGGGTAACTTTTCACTAATTCAAGCTAAAAACTTTCCCACACTTAATACAACAAACCCTAAACTCCGCGTAGCGCATTAAAGTTTTCGGATTTGGGGACTTTTCACTAATTAAAGACAAAAACTTTCCCACACTTAATACAAACAACCCCTAAACTCCGCGTAGCGCATTAAAGTTTTCGGGTTTGGGGACTTTTTCAAAAGTCCCCAATTTTCGGGGGTGGGTAACTTTTCACTAATTCAAGACAAAACTTTCCTACACTTAATACAACAACCTCTAAACTCCGCGTAGCGCATTAAAGTTTTGAGGATTGTGGAATTTTTTTCACTAATTCAAGACAAAACTTTTCCCACGCTTAATACAAACAACCCCTAAACTCCGCGTAGCGCATTAAAGTTTTCGGGTTTGGGGACTTTTTCAAAAGTCCCCAATAAGTGTAAGTATGTCGCCAATATCGGGAAAGATGTACTTGGCAACAGAAACATTAGTTTTAACCGTAATAAGACACCCTGTCATACCTGCATTAACGCCTGCGGCAACATCGATTTCTCTGTCTCCAATCATAAGGGACTTTGACTTGTCGAGATTGAATTTTTCCGCAAGGGATAGCAAAGCATCGGGAGCAGGTTTTGGCGGAAACCCGTCATCTCTTGTTATAATTCCACTGAAATATTTCTGTAAACCATATTTTTCAAGATAATAAAAAGTGGATTCCTTTGCTCTGTGAGTGTAAATATAGTTTTTCTTCCCACTTTCAATAACGGCTTTAAGAACCGATTCCGTTTTTTCAAAGGGTGCAACAAGGGGTTCAAGAGAGTAATCATGGTCGTATCCACGAAACTCTTCAACCTGTTCGGGTGTGAGCTTGAAAACCCTGCAGGCGGTTGCATAATCTATTTCAAGCGCATCTTTCATTTCCTTGTATGTGCCTTGTATTCCGTGATTTTTTGCCATTTTCAGCATAGCTGTTGCTATGTGAGGATAGCTATCATAAAGTGTTCCGTCAAAATCCCAAATATAATTATCAAACATATCTTTTCCTTTATTATGGGTTACTTCCCTATTCTTTTCAGAAACTCCGCTTCGTCTATAACAGGCACACCGAGTGCTTCCGCCTTCGTGAGCTTACTACCCGGTGCTTCACCACAAAGTACAAAAGAGGTTTTCTTTGAAACGGAGGAGGAACATTTGCCACCGTTTTCCACAACAAGTGCTTCTGCTTCATTGCGTTTGAGGGTTGGTAAGGTTCCCGTTACAACAACGGTCATACCTGCAAGAACATCGCTTTTGATAACGGTTTTGTTTTCCATAACAACACCGTTTGTTTTCAGGCGGTCTATGAGATTTCTATTTTCTTCTCCGCTGAAGAAGCGAATTATGCTTTCAGCACTGATTTCCCCGATATCGGGAGCAGAACAAAGCTCTTCTGAGGTTGCGCTCATTAACGCATCTATGCTTCCGAAATGTGAAGCTAAGGTTGACGCCGCCTTTTCTCCAATATGCCTGATACCAAGAGCAAAAAGGAGTTTTCCCAGCCCTGCTTCTTTTGATTTTTCTATGGCAGAAACCATGTTCATTCCGCTTTTTTCACCCATTCTTTCAAGAGAAGCAATTTGTTCAACTGTTAGCGAATATAAGTCTGCAACATCTTTAATTAAATTATTTTCAAGTAGAGCTAAAATTACACTTTCGCCAAGAGTTTCTATGTTCATTGCATCACGGGAAGCAAAATGACATATATTTCGATGAAGCTGAGCAGAACATCCGCTGTTTACACAACGTACTGCGGCTTCGCCTTCTTCACGAACAGTTTTGCTTCCGCAAACAGGACAAGCTGTTGGGAACTCGTAGGGAACGGAATTCTCAGGTCGTTTTGAAAGATTAACACCAACAACCTCGGGAATTATATCACCTGCTTTGCGAACAATAATCGTGTCTCCAACACGGATATCCTTTTGGGATATATAGTCAATATTGTGAAGCGTTGCCCTCGAAACCTTTGTACCTGCAAGCCGCACAGTTCCAAACTCTGCGTTAGGGGTAAGAACACCTGTTCTTCCAACCTTAACGGTTATTTCTTCGAGAACGGTTTCAGCCGTTTCAGGCGGATATTTGTAGGCAACAGCCCAACGAGGAGCTGATATGGTTGCTCCAAGAGCATCACGCATGGAGAAAGAGTTGACCTTTACAACAGCACCGTCTATATCGGAAACAAAGCTTCTGCGCTTTTCCCCAAGTGACATAATTTTTTCGGCAACGTCTGTAATATTTTTGTATACTTCTCTTTCGGGAGAAACTTTAAAACCGCATTTTTCAAGGTAGTCAAGAGATGCCCTGTGATTATCCGCAACGCTTTCAGAGGAATATTGGAGATTGAAAACGAATAAATCCAACTTTCTTGATGCGCATATTGACGGGTCAAGCTGACGGAGTGAGCCGGCGGCGGCATTTCGTGGGTTTGCAAACTCTTTTTCACCGTTTTCTTCTCTTTGCTTGTTGAGCTTTGCAAAGGTATCTTTTGACATATATACCTCACCTCTTACAACAAGACGGCTGAGAGATGTGTTGATTTTCAACGGTAACGATGATATTGTTCTGAGATTTGCTGTAACATCTTCTCCAAACTCACCGTCACCTCTCGTTGCTCCACGAACGAAGACACCGTTTTCATATTCCAAAGATACGGAAAGACCGTCTATTTTGTATTCAACAACATATTCTGCATCTGGGAAAACCGCTTTCACTCTGCTGTCAAAGGCCTCAAGCTCAGATACGGAAAACACGTCCGAAATACTTCCCATTGGAAACTCGTGGCGCACCTTTTCAAAACGTGTTGCAACAGCGCCGCCAACTCTGTGGGTCGGTGATGTTGGAGAAACAAGGGTTGGAAACTCGTTTTCCAAATCTTGAAGCCGACGAAACAGTGCATCGTATTCGCTGTCTTCTATTTCAGGTTGGTCTTCCTCGTAATACTTTTTGGAATGATACTCTAAAAGCTCTGTTAACTCTCTTATCTCTTTTGCGGCTTTTTCAATTTTCATATAATCACCCATATTTTACAGTAAAACGTTTTGTATTTGACATTAAAGCAGATACAAAACGTTTTTCTTTTCTTAATTTTCAGCAATAATGCAAACCCAATCGTTCTTTTCTTGTATTTCCGTTATGGAAAATCCGTTTTTGCGAAGGGCTTCTGACACCATTTCTTTGCGCTCGGAAATAACTCCCGAACAAATAATTTTTCCCTTAAGCGACCTTGCTATCATGGGAAGCATCAAAACAATAACATCTGCAACAATGTTAATGAGAACAATATCGTATATTTTTTTATTGGGGAGAATCATTTCCTCAAAGTCACCGCCGTCAAGAACGTTGCCCCAATAAACTTTAAATGAATCGTTATATACATTATTCTTCTTTGCGTTTTCCGTTGCAATTCTTGCGGAATTTTCCTCAATGTCAACAGCAGTTACGGATTTTGCGCCAAGCATTGAAGCACCTATACCAAGGATACCGCTGCCGCAACCCATATCAAGAACATTTTTGCCCGAAATATCAACCTTTTCAATTGCTTCAAGGCAAAGTGCAGTTGTTTCGTGTTGCCCTGTTCCAAAGGATGATTCGGGGTCTATGTCTATCATGTATCTGCCGTCTGGTTCATATTCTTCCCAAGTTGGCTTTACAACAAACTTTTCTCCGATTACCAATGGGTGGAAATATTGTTTCCAATTATTTGCCCAATCTTCATCGTCAAGCGTTGTAACGGTCATTTCAAGAGTTCCCATAACAGGATTATTTTCTTTTTTTGCATTTTCAACCAACTCTTTCAGGGCGTTGATTCTTGCATCACCTTGGGTGCCCTCTTCGATGTATGCTTTGATTACGGTTTCACCCTCAGCACGGCTTAAAAGAGAATCTTCAATATAATCAAAGGGCATAAATTTTGTTTCAAGAAGCTCTTTGAAGTCCTCAGGGTCTTCAACGGTATATAATGAAATATCTGCCGCTATGAAAAGCCCTTGAATTATTTCAGATGCTTCTGATGTTGTGTAAACTGCAACTTCTCTGTATATCATTGTTTATCCATCCGTTTTATTAAAACTTTAATTTTGGTTTAAAGGAGAGAAATGCCAATGCGTTCTCCCATTTTAACTATTGTTTCCGTATGTTCTTTGGAATTCTGAACAATATCGGAATCTATTTCCGCAACGCCTTTTTTCAAAAGGAGAACAATTGTTGAGCCACCAAACTCAAACATCCCCTTTTCTGAACCTTTTTTAAAGCTACCTTCGCCATGGAGATTCTTGATTTTTCCAACAAGCATTGCTCCAACTTCTATCTGAATAGCTTTTCCGAAATTTTCTGTTTCAAGAATTGTATATTCTCTACAGTTTCTCTTGTACACATTAACGCTGTCGAGAACTATAGGGTTAACTGTATGCAAAACCCCTTTAATGAAAACATTTTCGCTTTTTTTGCACCAATCAAAATAACAATATCTATGATAATCATCAACGCTGAGACGAAAAATAAGGCACTTTCCGCCCATAAACTCTTTCGCCAAGCTTTCGCTTTCAACAAGGTCCGCAACTGTATATGCAGAATCTTTTATATAGAAAATGCTTTTTTCTTCAATATCAAAAACAGAAAGCTTTCCATCACTTGGAGAAATCAGAATGGATTTATCCATACATATAACCCGCTTTTCGGGCTTGATTTTCCTTGTAAAAAAGTCGTTATATGAACGATATTTTCTTTCTTCATAATCTTTAACATCAATATTGTTCTTTCTTACAAACTTTTTTATTCCAATTTTAGAAAGCCGGCTGTTTAAAACCTTTCCCGTTACTTTGGAAACAAATCTTCTTGTTAATACCTTCAGAATTGTTCTTCCTGTTTTGGTTGTATATAAATATGCAAGTGCTTTTTCACCCGATACTTTTTTCTCAATACGATTACCGTCTCTGTCTTTTGCGGCATTATTCATAATACTTATCTCTCATTCGTTTTTATTTTTAAACTTTCGTTATATTTATTATTGCGAATGCTGATATTTTTTATTTTATAACTATTTCATCACGAAGAATATGCTTCAACGCAGTATATCGCTTTGACACATATTTATTGTTTACCATCTTTTGAATATTATATTTTCCACCGACAAGAACAACCATTTTCTTAGCTCTCGTTACACCTGTATACAAAAGCTTCCTCGTCATCAAAGCCGTTTGAAAGCTCCAAGCAGGCATAATAACAACGGGATATTCACTACCCTGACTTTTATGAACCGTAACTGCATATGCATGAACCAGATCTTCAAGGAGGGTGAATTCATAATCCACGATTCTTCCGTCAAAATCAACCTCCATATACTCTTCTTCAGGATATATATGAAGGATAACGCCCATATCTCCGTTAAAAATTCCGTCCCCTTCTTCATCGTCTTTTATCCAGCTGATGTCATAATTATTACGGGTTTGCATAATTCTGTCTCCGTCACGGAAAACAGCACCTCGGAATTCGTATTCACGCTTTCGCGGACTTGGGGGATTAAGGCGGTCTTGCAAAAGTGCATTAAGTGATTTTGTTCCCAGATATGTTTTTCTTGTTGGAGTAATAACCTGTATATGCTCAAAAGGGTCAAGCCCAAACGCTTGGGGAATTCGTTTCGATGCAAGGTCAACTATCAAGGATGCAACCTTATCCTCTCGGTTACAATCGATGAAATAAAAATCCGTTTTTTCATTGGAATAGATAAGCTCCTCGCCGTTATTTATTCTGTGAGCGTTCATAACGATGTGGCTTTCTTTCGCCTGTCTGAAAATTTGAGTTAACCGTATTGTTGATATCAATTCAGATGAGATTAGGTCTTCAAGAACCTTTCCTGCTCCAACGGGAGGGAGCTGGTCAACGTCCCCAATCATAACAAGATGTGTGCCCGGTTTTATAGCGGAAAGCAACCCCTTCATTAAAACAGCATCTACCATTGACATTTCATCTATGATAATTACTTTCGCGGAAAGAGGGTCTCTCTCATTTTTTGAAAATACCAGCTTCCCGTTTTCATCATACCCCGGCTTTAAAAGTCTATGTATGGTTTTTGCAGCGTATCCTGATGTTTCAGACATACGCTTTGCAGCTCTGCCTGTTGGTGCGGCGAGGGAGATAGAAAGTTTAAGGGATTTGAATATTGAAATTATGGCTTTGATAACCGTTGTTTTTCCCGTTCCGGGACCTCCTGTTACAATTGTAACACTTGATGTTACAGCAGTTTTTATGGCGTCCTTTTGCTCGGGTGCATATTCAACGGAATTCAACCCCTCAAGACGCTCTATTTCTTCTTCTACCCCTGAAATTCTATATGGCTGTTCATACTCTTTGAGAAGCAACAGCTTATCTGCGATATACTTTTCACATTCAAAAAGGTACGCAAGGGCAACACATTCCTTGCCCTCAATTTCAAAAATTCTCACCTTTTTCAAAAACGAAAGGTTGTACAGGGTTTTATCTATTTTAACCGCCATACTTTCCGCTTCTTCAAAGGGAAGGTCTCCAAAAAGTCGAGTTACAGCAAGAGAAATAAATATATCCTTTGGAATATAGCAATGTCCATGTTCTCGCATGGAAACACCAAGATAATAACAAACCCCTGCTTCAAGACGCTCTCTGGATGTTGAACCAAAGCCATGTTCAAATGCAATTTTGTCTGCAATAGCAAAGGTTACGCCCCTGAACTCCTCGCAAAGACAATATGGGTTATTTTCTATCATTTGTATAGCGGCGGGGCCATATTTATTGCATATCTGCGCCGCAACATCTGCTCCAAAAAGAGAATTACAATAAATCATCACCTTGTGAAGCTCGAATTTTTCTTTATAATCCTCACCAATAGCTGCGGCAGCTTTTTTTGAAATACCTTTTATTTCGCATAACCACATTGGGTTATTTGCCATTACATTAAGGGTTTCATCACCAAATCTGTCAACTATTCGCCTTGCGATGACAGGCCCTATTTTTTTGATAACGCCTGAAGAAAGGTAACGGAATATGGATTCTGAATCTGTCGGAAGCTCCCTTTCAAAGGATTCAACGGCAAACTGCATTCCAAAATCAGGATTATTTTCCCATCTTCCCTTGAAAACACAGCGTTCACCCTCGTATATCAAAGGCAATATGCCTACAACGGTAACATAATCGTCTATATACACCTTTTGTCTTATTTTTTCCAGATAATCTTCATCGGGAAAAACAAAGCATACAGAGTATCCGTTTTCGGGATTTGAAAACCTTATCCTTTCAACCGTACCTTTTATTTCTTCCATAGCGCTCCTTGTTTTTATTTATTTGCGCAAGCGGCTTTTACTGCCTCTGCCATATCAGTCTTTTCCCATTCAACATCAAGGTCTTCTCTGCCGAAATGACCGTATGCTGCGAGCTTCTGATAAATTGGTCTGCGAAGCTTTAATTTATCGATAATAGCAGCAGGACGCATATCGAAAAGCTCTTTAACAATGTCTGCCAATGCATCATCGCTTATAACACCTGTTCCTCTTGTGTCAATAAGAACAGAAAGTGGCTTTGCAACACCGATTGCATATGCTATCTGAACTTCACATTTCTTTGCAACACCTGCGGCAACGATATTTTTAGCAATGTATCTTGCCATATAAGCGGCACTTCTGTCTACCTTTGTTGGGTCTTTGCCAGAGAAAGCTCCACCACCGTGGCTTGCATATCCACCATATGTATCAACAATGATTTTTCTTCCTGTAAGACCGCTATCACCCATAGGACCACCAACAACAAATCTGCCTGTTGGGTTAACATATATCTTTGTGTTTTCATCCATCAATGATGGGTTAACAACTGCTTTAATAACATTTGCAATAATATCCTTACGGATTGTTTCAAGGTCAACATCAGCAGAATGTTGAGAAGAAACAACAATGCTGTCTATCCTCTTTGGTTCGCCGTCAACATATTCAACAGTAACCTGTGTTTTTCCGTCCGCACGGAGGTATGGCAATGTGCCGTTCTTTCTTACTTCTGTGAGCTTTAAAGCTAATTTGTGAGAAAGAGCTATTGGCATTGGCATAAGGTTTTCTGTTTCATCACAAGCAAATCCGAAAACCATACCTTGGTCGCCTGCACCTGTATCGTATTTATCTGTCATTTCGCCCTGTTTGGATTCAAGTGCCTTATCAACACCCATAGCAATATCGGGTGACTGCTCGTGGATAGCTGTGATAATTCCACAGGTTTCGCAGTCAAAACCCTTATCAGATGCATCATAACCAATTTCTTTTATTGTCTTTCTTACAATGCCCTGAACATCAACATATGCTGATGTTGTTATTTCTCCCATTACAAGCACAAGCCCTGTTGTACAAGCTGTTTCGCAAGCAACTCTTGCCATTGGATCCTGTTCGAATATAGCGTCAAGCACTCCGTCTGATATCTGGTCGCAAATCTTATCGGGATGCCCCTCTGTTACTGATTCTGATGTAAAAAATCTTCTGTTCATTTTAAAACCCTTTCAAATATATATTTTTTATAATCACTTATTTTATATTATTCCCCGAAAATGCTTCTATTGCGCTTACAACCGTTTGCATTCGTGGGTCATTTGCATACGCCCTGATAACATCTTTTCTCGTTACGATTCCTATAAAAGCTCCTCTGTCATCAATCACAGGCACAAAATTCTGTTCTGTTATCCTTGAGATAAGGTCATCAATTGTTGCTGTTATTTGTATAGGCGGATTCCAACCCATTCTAACGATTTCATTGATTGACAGCTTTTCAAGGTCTTTCATTTCTTTTGCACCAACGGACATTATTCTCCACAAAAAGTCGCCCTCTGTTACTGTTCCAACATACATACCTTCAGAATCAATAACAGGTATTGCGGTATATCCGTGATACTTCATTTTTTCAAGCCCCTGTCTTACAGACTGAGCGTTTTGAAGATACGCAACGCTGCATTTTGGCTTCATTAACTTAATAACGTTCATTAACACGCTCCTTTCTTGCAACGCCACCAACGGTGATTCTTATGCATTTGTTGAAAGCATACCGATTCTCAAAGCAAACTTTCAACTTTGTTGATATTACAACCAATGCAAAATATTAAAATCCAAGATCAGATATAGCTTTTGGGATATCCGACTTACCGAAAACACTGCTTCCTGCAACAATAATATTTGCTCCGGCTTCAAGCACAGTTTTTACATTGGAAGCATCAATTCCGCCATCTGCCTGAATGTCTATATCAAGCCCTTTTTCATCAATTATTTCTTTAACTCTTTTTATGTTTTCTATTGTTTTGGGAATGAGCTTCTGACCGCCGAATCCTGGTTCAACCGTCATAACCAAAATCATATCACAATATTCAAGATATGGAATTATTGCATCAGGCGAAGTATTTGGTTTTATGGAAAGACCTGCTTTTTTTCCAAATGCTCTTATTTTCTTTAGAGTTTCAGCAACACAGAAGGTACTTTCTAAATGTATAGTTATAATATCACTTCCTGCATTTGCAAAACTTTCGATATATCTTTCAGGAGAAGTTATCATCAAATGAGTATCAAACACCAAGTTTGAAGATTTTCTTATAGATTTAATAAGCGGTTGACCAAAAGAAATATTTGGAACAAAAATACCGTCCATAACATCAAGATGGATGTATTCTACTCCACACTCTTCTATAGTTGCAAGCCCCTTTTTGATTTCTGAAAATTCAACCGATAGCAAAGATGGAGAAAGTATATTTTTTCTCATAAGTTAAGGCTCCCCCGATGTTTCA
>JAZNIJ010000197.1:0-13311 GCA_045577455.1 Eubacteriales bacterium | reverse complement strand
GTAATGCAAGTTTTCTTGCGGTTTTCTATGCATTTAGAACAAAAACTACATTAGAATATACTCCAATATAAATCACATCAAGTTTTATTGTATTCAACTATTTCTTTTATAAAATTTCAACGCATCTACTCTTACACCATTTTGAATAACCTCAAAATGAAGATGTGAACCCGTTGAATATCCGGTTGAACCGCAATCAGCAATTACTTGTCCCTGCTTTACTGTCTGTCCAGCAGACACATAAAGAGCAGAACAATGAGCATAAAGTGTAGAGTAAGTGTCATCGTGTTTAATCTTGACATAATAACCGTATGAGTTATGCCAAGTTGCAGTTATTACAATACCGTCCGCTACAGCAAGAATGGGTGTACCAAGAGGAGCCGCTATATCTGTACCTCCGTGAGTTTTAATTTCACCCGAAATCGGGTCAACACGAGTTCCGAATTGAGAAGATATATATTGGTCGTGTTCAAACGGCCAAGCAAACATACCTGTGCCGACATAAGAACTATTGCCTTGAATGATTTGTCCGCTTGCACCTACAAGTTCACTCCACAAATCATCGTATTCAGGACTCATCAGTTCTTCTAACAATCCTTTTTGTTCATCATTAAATTTATATAGAACAGATATTTCATCTATACTTAATTGAAGAATTGATACGGTAAGAACCTGTTTTGTGACATAAGTTGTTGTTTTAATTTGGTTACTATCTTCATCTGTTGTAACGGTAGTTTCTGCAACAACTTTAGGTGTAACAACGCCTGTCATGGTGTTCATATCTTTCATAATGCCACGAAGCAAATCAATTTTTGTATCATCAAGAGTCACAACCTCAAGCGGATTTTCGCCTGAAGTTGTTTTTACTGCATATACAGCCAAGACATCTTTCCAATTTATTGAGGTATTGCCTTGTACTTCAAGTAAATCGTAAGTGTAAGATGCTTTCATAGCTGTGAGATTTGCATAGTGTTCAGATGTGAGTTCGGATATTGCCTGTGACATTGTTTTATTTGTTCCTGTTGTTTCATCGTTTGCAAGGAAGATGCCAAAGCAAGTACCGCCAATAGCACCGATTAAACAAATAATAATTACAATTACTATCGCAGGAACGCCACCTGCAGCAATAGCCACTCCTATACTTTTTGCACCTGCAACAACAGCCTTTCCCGCTTCAACAACAACCTTTGTAGCAACTTTAACTGTTTTAACAGTTACTCTTACAGTAGCCTGTGACGTTTGTTTTGTTCTCTTTGCAACCTCGGCAGTTTTCTTTGCTGCTTTTGCCATATTATTAGCCTTCTTGATAGTTTTTGCAGTATTATCAAGACTTCTCTTTGATTGCTTTATTTTATGAGAATCTTTATTAGCTGTTTTTACAGTTTGCTTTTCAGCACCAAACTTTTTAATGTCTGCTTTACCCTTTGTTTTAGGTGATGATTGCTTTCTTTGACGAGGTTTCTTAATCTCGTCAATATTTGTTTCTGTCTGTTCTTTAACTTTAGGCGGTGCTTGAGTTTTTTCTTTAACTTCAGGTTTATCTTGTTTTTCTTTAATAGCTTTAGTATCACCTTTATCCGTTTTTGCCTGAGTAGTTTTATCAGTATTGTTTTTAGGTTCATTTTTTGTCTGTTCAGATTTGTTTTCAGCAGTAGAGTTTTCATCAGAAGGAGTTTCCTGTTCCATCTGACTTTCAGAGTTTTTCTTTGCCTTTTTCTCTGCTACTTTTTCCTTGACCTTCTCTTTGGCTTTACTTGCACCTTTACGAACCACTTTTTCTGTGCCGACAGCAACACTTTCACTACCTGTACGCATTGATTCCGTCACTTTATCAGTAGCATACTGTTCAGGTGAAACATTATCAACTTGATTGATATTATCATTAACAGTATCTTTGGTTTTCACACGAATATTCTTCATTCTGTCACCGACATTTAAGGCAGTATCGTGAACTTTAATATCTTTTACTACTTCACGAGTTTTAATTTTATCTTTCATTTGCACCTCCAATTATTGAGTAATGATTTAAAAAGTGTTATAATACAATAAAACACTTCAAGGATTGATTGTATGGTTTTATTTATAATAGGAAATGGTTTTGATATAGGCAATGGTATGAGAACCGGATATAAGCAGTTTTATCATTTTCTTAAAAACAATCATAATGACTTCTTCAATTCCGTCACATCTCTCTTTTTAGCTGAGTTTGAAACAGACCGTCTTTGGTGCGAATTTGAAGAGTGTTTATCTGCTTTTTCCCCTGAATATTTTATCGATAACAAATTAACTCCACAAAAAACATCAGAAATTGTTTTAGACTTTCAAGAGTTTTTATCCCTATATTTCAAAGAATGGATAGCCAATATTTCTTTACCTGAAAATAAAGATTATAAATCTTTTACACCAGATTCATTTTTTATAAACTTCAATTACACTGATACCCTTGAAAAATTATATGATGTCCCTTGTCACCAAGTACTACATATACACGGACAAGCAACTGAACCTAAAAGTCATTTAATCATAGGGCATAGTAGCAAAACTACGATAGATGAGATGTGTGAATCATACGGAATAGTAAAGAACGGGAATCTTGAATGCACTGTCGAAGAATTTAATTACTTGATAGCAACAGAAATGATGCTATTTACTTTAAGAAAACCAACCGAAGAAATAATAAAGAAAAAACTAACTGATTTAGATTTTCAAACAGTATCTGAAATTGTAGTTTTAGGACATTCTTTGGGTATCGTTGATTGGCCATACTTCAAATATATCAAAGAACATTTAACACAACCTATCCGTTGGAATTTTAGTGCGTATAACGAAAGGGATAAAGAACAGATATATACTTTTGTCAGAGAGTTTCAAATACTCGACTATTCTATTGATTCTCTTCAAAACTTGATTTCTAAACATTCATACAATTAACAACAAAGGCTTCATAGAGAGTTTATCTATGAAGCCTACATTTATTTATTCAATCATTTTAGTGGACATCAATTTATACAATTCCGTATTCTTCGGGAACTTTCTTTCAAACGGTACAAATGATGAACCAACCTTAACAAGCCCATGACCAACTTCAACATTTGTAATGTGCGTCATCTGTGTTTCGCTTATCTGTAAAAGGTTTGCAAGTTCTTCTCTGTCCGTTGAACCCTGATTGAGCATAATAATGAACTCAGAGTTTGCAAGCATTGTTCGTGCTGTGTGGCTCTGTAAAAGGTCATCAACATTCTGTGTGATACCTGTACAATAGGCTCCGTACTTACGAACTCGTTTCCAAAGAGTAAAAAGGAAGTTCGCAGAGTATTCGTGTTGGAAAAGAAGATATATCTCGTCAATGAAGATATATGTTTCTCTGCCTTCAGCTCTGTTCTTTGTAATTCGGTTAAGAATACTGTCAAGAACTACAAGCATACCGATAGGCATTAACTGACTACCGAGTTCAAGAATGTCATAACAGATAAGCCTGTTTTCAATGTTTACATTGGTTTTCTGTGCAAAAGTGCTTTGTGAACCTGAAGCAAAGAGTTCCATTGCAGTTGCAAGTTCTGTGGCTTCGGGTTCAGTCTGCTTTCTCAAATCGTTGCAAAGGTCAACGAGTGTAGGAACCTTGCCTGTATAACCTCGTTTGATATAGTTCTTATAAACATTAGTCAAACAACGGTCAACGATAGATTTCTGAATAGCATCAATTCCATCTTTACCCATAACTTGTTCAAAAAGAGAAAGGACAAATTCAGCCTTAAATGCAATAGGACTTGCACCATCTGCATACTCCTTGTTTATATCAAGACAGTTGATATGATTTTTACTCTTTGCAGAAAGCTCAATAAGCTGTCCGCCCATTGCTTCAACAAGAGCAGAGTATTCTCTTTCAGGGTCAATAATCATAACGTCAGCATTGGTTGAAAGAAGAAGATTTACTATCTCTTCTTTTGCAGTAAAGGACTTACCTGAACCTGAAACACCGAGAATAAAACAGTTACCGTTAAGCAGAAACTTTCTGTTTACAATAATCATATTTTTTGAAATAACATTAACACCCTGGAATACACCACCATCGTGCTGAATTTCCTGAACCTTAAAGGGCATAAAAACAGCAAGGCTTTCTGTTGTAAGAGTACGCCTTGCTTCAATCTTATTTATACCGATAGGAAGTGTGGCATTAAAGCCATCTAACTGCTGATACTTAAGAATGCCGAGCTGACACATGTGCTTTCTGCCCGTTGCCTGAATTGCTTCAGTATCGCTGTTGAGTTCTTCAAGAGTATCTGCTGTGTGCATTACTGTAATAACAACCTTAAACATTTTTTGGTCACGAGTTGTAAGGTCATCGAGAAATTCTCTGATTTCCTTTCTCTGCTGTTCAAGGTCATAAGGGATAACAGAGGTGTAATTGTTATTGGCATTCTGCTTTCGCTGATAATTCGTTATATTAGTTTCAATACCGAGTGCCTGTTTTTCACCGAACTTCTGTGCTTCTTCTGTTGATACCGGGACAATATCAAAGTTGAAAATCATATTTCTGTTTGTGTCCGTAAGCTCCCATACAACACTATCTTTGATATACGAGGGATAATCACGGATAAAAAGAACTCTGCCGAACCTGTCACCAATTTTGAAGTAATCCGACTCGAACTCAAAGCCGTCAGGTGTGATATAGTCTTTAAAGTTCTGTCCCTTCTGCATTGCATCTCTCAAATCGAAGTGATAGTCCGCTGATTCTTTAGGTCTGCAAAAATCGTGAATAATACGAAGTCTCTCTGTAAGGTCAAGCTCTTCACACTTTGAACCGAGCTTTTTAAAGTGCATAATTAAATCTGCTCCTACACGGTTAAAATGACTTCTTGCTTCTTCAACCGTCTTTTTCTGAATAGTGAGCGTTACATATTTATCCTGAACAATAGCATTCGCTCCGTTTGCTATCATTGTGAGCATATCGTTGATTTCTTTACGGTATTTATCCTTATCATCATTTGCCTTTTCAAGAAGTGCAATTTCTTTAAGCTCGCTGTTTTTGAGCTTTCTGTTTATGATTGTAAGCTGACTTGAAATACCGTTTTCAAGTGAGTTTAAAATCTCACTGTATCGAAGAAAGTTATCTTCTTTATCTTTCTTACTTGATACCGCATAATTTATATCGGTAAATTTAAATGTTTTTGAATATCTGTCCTTGCCTGTCATAAAGATACCGTCAGAATATACGGCATCAATTTTAATGACATCCTGAACAGACTTGGGGACAGACATTCCAACCCCAAATAAGTCATCGAGTCCTGTTTTCTTTTTTATGCTTCCGATTAGGTCGAACATCGTTACCATTCCTTTCCATATTGTCATAATAATTTGTCGAGATAAATTTCAATTCTCTCGGCATAATAATTTCACTTTTAAGATAAGTGAATAAAACCTTTTCAGCCGTCATTCCGTGATACTTGAAAAAGCCGAGGGTTGCAAAAGGAACTGCACCAACAATACACACCCAACTGAGTGTTTCAATACCGAAGAACGGTTTAAGAAGAAAGTACAATCCAACTGCAACACCACAGGCTAAAAGAGAAAATATGAACTGACGGAGATTAAGACCGAAATATACGGCTTCACTGTAATCTCGTATTTCTCTATTAATCTTTACTTCCAATAAATCATCTCCTTTATTTTCAAAGTCCTAAAATTAGACAAATATTTCTAACAAAATATATTAGAATACTATTTTGTTAATATTTTATAGTAGGTGATTTTAAAATGCTCAAAAACAATTTAAAAACTATACGAATGGGGGAATTTTTTCTTAGTAAAAGAGATTTTTCAAAAAAATTAGATATTGCTGAACAACAATATTTGCGATACGAAAGCGGACAATCTAATCCCTCTTTAGAAATTGCTATTAAAATATCTATGAAACTCAACAAACATGTTAATGATATATGGTATATAGATAAAATTTAATTGGTTAGTTGCTTTTTTAAATCTTTTAGTGTAATAATTTAATTGTAGTGCATATTATATATTGTAAGATAAATTACAGGAGGTAATAATATGCATAAACTACTTATAAACACAATCAATGAAATTGAAAATAAAATAACCAAAAATAAGATTCCGCCCAAATTTAAGAAAATATCTAGTTTTTTAATTGGAGTCATTAAAATCATTGATTTATTTATTGCAATAACATACCGATTAATAATCTTTTTAATCTTTGTATCTATTGTTGTATCTATTATACTGACAACATTTTATTCTCTCTTATCATAATCCCATCATCTCTTTAACCACTCTATCACTCATTTTAACGGTACCAACAAGAACAATCATATTGAATATAAGCTCACCGACATAAATCCATACTTGATTTACTGCTGCAGCTGTTCCATCAACCACAGGTGACGAAGCAGCAAACAACGAGAAAATTATGCAACCGAGAACAATGATTGCACCCTCCAAACATACTGCCGTATAAGATTTAATAAAGCTCTTACCAACAGAAGACGAAGGCTCACCCGCAAAAGACGAAAGTGGCACGGGAGCAATAGCTGTATAAAGATAAATTTTAAAGAATCGTCCGTAAACCGTCATTATCATAATGAAGGATAAAACGGTTATAAACAGACTACCTATAAGGGTTACTGCCCATAGTGGTACGCTTTCCCAAAATCCGCTGTCTTCTATTGCAGTTACTATTGACTCCGGTAGCACCATTTCATCAATTCTTGCAAGTCCTGATGTTGCCATGATCTTTGCAACAATGCCCTGGGCTATATCAAACAATGCCATCATCAATTCAAGACCATAGTCAATAGCCGCTTTTGAAAGTATAAAACGGATAAACATTTTAAGAGCAATTTCAGGTCGCTTCATTTCAGCGAAGTTACCGCAGGTTTTCATAATGCCTACAACAAAAAAGAGCACCAAAAGCGAATATCCGATCGCCTGTAGTGCTCCGTGAATGTTAGTGATTACATTCCATATAGTACCGTCTTTAAATTCTTCCGGGGATTGAGTGATGAGAAGCCATATTTCACTTAGTTTGTCATTCCAAGTTGTTAGGGCATTTTGTAAATTTTGCACTACCCAATTACTTGATTCTTCCATCAAAGACCTCCCTTAAATATAAAGAGTGTACGAATAGTTCGCACACTCTAATTTCTTATGGTTCTATTTGTATTATCTGTTTGTTATTTTCTTTTGCATAAAGAACGGTTTTTCCTGTTCCTGAAGGAGAACCGTTCCATACTGCTATTACATAATCGGATTCATCAACCATATATCGGTTCCTTTTATGCATACAATCAGCAGTATAATGTGTTTGCAAAAGAGTTTCTTTGTCAGACTTTTCAATTATTGAGAAATATCTTTCCCTATATTTTTCTGTCCATTTGGTTGCTTGTGTTTCACAAGGAATTGCACATTCGAGTGTAATGTTCGGATATTTCTTTTTCAAATCAAGAACAATCTCGGCAGCAATCATATCTACGCCGAGTGCCATACCTGAAATAAAGTGAGCCACATTATGATTTTCAATAAGGTCAATTGAGGCTGACTTGATTTCATTTTTTAGTTTTATACTTTGAACTGAAATTTCATTCCAAAGATACGGGATAGATTGAGGTCTGTGCCCTGTGAAGCATGCAGTTTTATGAGATAATCCGATCATATTAATCTTCCTTTCTACCATCATGTAAAATCTTATTTTAGAAACAACCCAAAAAAGTCTTTTTGTGTATCATCGTAAGTGTAACAAATTTTAATGCATTATAAAACAATATATAATCGAACTTTCTCTAAACACCATTACTTATCCTACAATAAGGTCAAGAATTTCTTTTGCAAATGTGATTATAATACCACCGGCAACAGTAAGGAAGCCGTTAGCTCTCTGTGAGGGGTCGTGAGATTTAAGAGAGAGTCCGACCTGAACTATACCAAAGCCGAGAAGGATAAGACCAACAGCTCTGATAAGTCCGAAGATGAATGTTGAAAGATTGTTTACTACTGTAACGGGGTCATCTGCAGCAAAAGCAGTTACACCGCAAGCAAACAGCATTATAATGCAGAGAATAATTCCTACATAAGCCTTAAATCCTTTTCTTACTTTACCCTCCATAGGAGCCTTCTTTGTTTTTGTGATTACATTTTTACTCATTTTTTATTCCTCCAAATTTAATAAATATTCTTCAATTTCTTGACTTGAGTAGATAACAACATCGATTTTTGGTAAATCATCAATGTCAATATCTTCAAGGTTATCAAAAGTCATTTCATAGCTTGAATAATCTTCAAAGCCGTGAACATAATTTTCACCCTTACCGTCAGTTGTATCTTTGACATTTGGGTGTTTTAAGATGTCATACTTTAAATCTTGTACTGGTCTTTCACCACGAATAAAAAGAAGTGCGTACTTGTTATCAAGCATACGCACTTCAGCGGGTGTCATCAGCTCTCTGCCTGACACCTGATAGTTTGTTGAATAACTACCGTTTCTTCCTCGTGATTGTCCGTAGGTGTTTGTGTCAATAGTTTCCTTACCTAAAAGTTTAGAAACATATTCGTGTGTTGATTGCTCATTACCACCAAGATATAAGAATTCATCACAGTTACCGACTATGCTTTCCCATTGTTTTTCAAACAAAGCTTTAAGCTGTGCCATATTCTGAATTATAATTGACACAGAAATTTCACGGGAACGCATAGTTGAGAGCAATTTATCAAAATCATCGGGCAAGGCGATGTTTGCAAACTCGTCCATCACAAAATGGACATGAACAGGAAGTCTGCCTGAATGAACAAAATCTGCCTGATAATATAACTGCTGAAACAACTGTGTATAAAGCATACCGACAATAAAGTTAAAACTTGTATCATTTTCAGGGATAAGTGCAAACAATGCTGTTTTCCTTTCTCCGATTTGGTCAAGTTCAAGCTCATCAAAGCAGGTCATACTTGCAAGAGAATCAAGATTGAACTTTTCAAGTCTTGCAAGAAGCGTAATCTGAATAGATTTCAAGGTCTTTGTTGAACCACTGTGGTATGAGCGATAATATTTAAGTGCAATATGGTCAGGACACCTTTTTTCAAGCTTCTCAAATATTTCATCAAGAGGACTTATAGTTACCATATCCTGGCTTCCGCCCTCATCATCGGGAAGTTCACCTGCTCTTATCATTTCAAGAACCATTGAGAAGTTTTGTTCCTCCGGTGGAGCTTCATAATGGAGATATGAAACAAGTGCTTTCAAGAGCATACTTGCAGCTTGGTCCCAAAAAGGGTCATTACTCTGACTGCCTTTAGGTGTTGTATTCTTAAAAAGGTTAGTAACAAGTCGCTGTATATCATTGTCATTATGAATATACACAAACGGGTTATAGCAATCGCTCTTTTCCATATTGATAAGGTCAAGAACCTTAATTTCGTATCCTTGTTTTCCTAACATACCGCCTGTGTCACGAAGCAGCTCACCTTTAGGGTCAAGAACTATAAAAGAAGTGTTTGCCTGCATAATGTTTGGCTTTGCATAAAAACGGGTCTTACCCGCACCCGAACCCCCGCAAACCAAAACATTAAGGTTTCTTCTGTGTTGTCTGCCATCAAGCCCGATTGCTGTGTTTTGAGTTAAAATCTTGTTTTTAGTAACTTCTTTATCCACATATTTCTTCTTTATGGTTTCAGGCTTTCCCCATTTAGCCGAACCGTGTTCTTCTCGTCTTCGGTAATTCTTATCATTTGAAAGATAGATACCAATACCAAGAACATAAGCTAAAATGAAAATAAGGACAGTTTTTAAGCTGTCCTCACAAATAGAAATATTAAAAGGATTATTAAAGGCTACTGTAAGATTTTTTATTATCTCCACAAGTCCACCGTCAATATACGGAGCAACTAACAACCCTAACCAAATTACAGGTATAAGACCACAAATATAAAGTATGAGATTAGTTTCTGAGAATTTATCGCTCCTCACGGTCAAACCTCCTCTTCCTCAGAAGTGGAGCATCAAGAATTATTTGTAACAGCTCATTAACATCTTCAATAGGCATATCTTTTTCTATCAACATGTTACGGAATTCGTTGATACCGTTAATCATCAAATCGTGTTGAAAAGAATCAACCGTTATTACTCTTTTAGCTTCTCTCATACAGAACACACCGCCTTATCTATCGCCGTGTTCTTTGATTTTAGGTTCAAGTGCTTTTCGTACTGTATTGGCAATCGTGTTTGCATGGTCACGAGCCTGTGAAAGTTCTGCTCTCTTTTCTTTTGCTTCAAGATTGGAAAACTTATCACTTAACGCTGTGATAGGTTCAGGTTCAAAACCTGCTCTCGAAGTTGCAATATATGAAATTGCCTGTGCTTTAAATTCGAGGTTTTCTCTGTTGAAATCACCATTGTCAAGTCTTGCAAAAGCAATTTCCTTTGAGAGAGCACGGACTATATCACCACCCTCTAAACCCTGACGAATAAAAATCATTTTAGCTTCAGGCTGGTAATGAGCATTTATCCCTTCAGGAAGCTCATTACTGATTTTAACAGGCACAGGTGAAGTTGTAATCATTGCTTTAACAACCACACGGGCATCCGGTGTTTTCGTTCTGTTCTGTCTTGGTCTTGCATTAGTCTGTGAAATATCAAATACCTTCTTTGCATTATACGGAGTTACTGTTTTTCCGTCTTCTCTTGTATATTCCTTGCCCGGTTCAAGAATTATAATTCCTGTTTCGCCTTTGTTGATAAAAACGTGGTTTTTCTGCCAAGTTTTTGAATCGCAAAGCCTTGTTGCTTCAGGATTCTGATATGCAACTAACAGAGCATTGCTTACGGAGTATCTGTCAAACTTACTCTGAATATCAAGATATGCCATAACAGTATCGGGATTATTAAGTTCCTCTGTTGCTGTTTCAAGCATTTCATAAGCCAATGCTCTGTTTTCATTTTTTTGCTTAATCCAATCATCTTTTGAATAAGGCTCAATTGTTGTCTGCTTTTCATTACCAAAAAGTTCATCGAGTTCTGCCATTTGTTTTGGCTCCTTTCGTTTTTGATTTTGATTTCTGCGGAGTATTTTTTCCATTCGCAGTCTTTTTTCTTTCTTCCTTAATTCGGTTAAGTTCTGCTCTAACCGATGGTCGTGAAGATTTTTCATCCCGTGTATTGCGTCGGAGTTCGGACACTCCGGAGGAAGGCTCGGACGCTCGGGATTTTTCCGTCCTCGCCATAGAGGGGTTTTCAAGATAACTCTTTTCTGTCTGTTGAGGTTTTGAAAAGAGTTCGTCAATAAATTTATCTTCTGCACTTTTTTCAGGCTTTTGTTTTTCCGGTGATTGCTTAATACCACCTTTAGATTTTTCAAGACTTGCACGGACAGTCGCTTTATTGTTTGCACCGAGATTAAATCTTTGGAAAATACGGTTTACTTTTGCTGAGTCTTCAGCACGAACCATAATGTCACACTTACCATCATTCTTATCTCTGTCTTTAAGCACATGATACATAACACCGTACTTTTTTGCTTCCTGACAAAACTTTTTTAAGTCTCTGTCTTTAAGTTCAAAAACTTTAATCGGCTTATTTGACTTTAACATCGTATTAAGTGAGGCTCTACCTTTTGTTCTCTTTGTATCTTTAAGAGAGGCAAGGATAAGTTTCGCAAGCCTTTCAGCTCCGTCCATTGACATCTTACCTGCAACCTCAACGCCCTGTAATGTCATCCTAACGATTTGTTCTGCTGCGTCTCCTGAAGCGTTCATCTGTACTCATCTCCTTTCGTTCTTTATCATTAATAATTTCATTTATTTTGTTTTCAATTTTAGGTTCTTGCTCCTGTATTCTGTCACAGATACGAATATCTTTTCTTAAGATTTTCATTCTTTCAGTAAGAAGAGATATTTCATCTTTGATTTTTGCAACCTCTGTTTCATCACCTTTTCTTGCTGCAGCCTTCACCATTTTGCGATAACGCTCTCTTGATTCATCGCATTCCTGAAGTTCACTTTTACAAGAATCTTTATATTTTTCAAGTTGATCCGGTGTTTCAATATCGTTATCACACAGAAGATTTTGTTGTTCAATCAATTTATCGAGTTTACGCATTTCATCAATAAGGTATTTATCAATCTCTCTGTTTGTGTTTGGATTTTTCTTTACATATTGAACAACCGTTACAAAAGAAACATATACTTGCTGATAATTAGGCTCATTTAGAGGTTCAAAAAATCCCTGAACAAGATTGTCTTGCTCAGGAATATCTATTTTATATCTTTGCCATTTTGACATTAGCCGTCTTTGAATATCTTGCGGAGTGTATCCCTCACCAAGAGTTTTTAATCTTCTCGGTCTTTCAAATTTCGGATGTGATATGGTAGGATACTTTCGTTCAAAGTTGAAAGAGTATCCGAGTTTTCTCATTTCAACATAAAAGCCTTTCTCACTTGTTGTTTTTAAAATGCACTCATCTATATCTCTTTTAATGATTGCATCCTTTGTCCATTCACCGTTTTTCTCCGCCATATATAAGTCATAAGGTTTGCGACTTCGCTTTTTCGGATTTTCAATTACAGACAATCTGTATTCTCTGCAAAGGTCATCAGAGATTTGCCTTAGTCGTGCATAGCTCTCATTGTTGTCATAATATTTTTTGCCGTCCATAAATGAAACAGAATTTAAAACATAATGATTGTGAAGGCAACCTGTATTAAGGTGAGTAGCAACGACAACTTCAAATCTGTCACCAAACGCACGACGGGCAAATTCTTTTCCGAGTTCGTGTATTGATTCAGGTGTTCCTTCACCGGGAGCAAAGGATTGAATTATATGATAACCGAGAATACCGCCTGTCTTGTCATACTCTTTTTTTATTTCAGTAATACGCTTAAAAGCATTTTCAAATTTACAATTAATACCACTTACAGAATATTTTTCTTCTGTTTTCAAATCATCAACAGTATAATTAAGTGCATTATGCAAATCTAAAAATACTTCTTCGTAGTTTTCATTTTCGGTTTTTTCTTTATTACTGATATATGAAAGTGTCCTATCAAGACGAGTTTTAATATCTTTAATAAAAACTATCGCCATCTGTTATCACGCTTTTTAAAGTCAAATGCATCACGCATTTCATCTTCAATTTCATCAAGTTCTGTTAAATGTTTTTGTAATTCAACGGTGTTCAAAATCCCATTACTTCTTGCAATAACGAGAATTTGATTTATATTATTACCCAACATTCTCAACTCTCTGATAAGTTTTTTATAATCAACTGGTGGTGGCACAGGTGGAATATATCCTTGAACTAAATACCTTATTAG
>JAZNIJ010000196.1:0-10711 GCA_045577455.1 Eubacteriales bacterium | reverse complement strand
TGCAAGCTAAAAACCATTTGTATATCATTATCTTTCATAAGATTACCTATTGTTATAGACTCATAGGTTTTCTGAACATATCTAAAGTATTCGTTTGTTTTTTCTAATACTTTCTGGTCATAATCATCTTTAGTATTTAAGAATAGAGAAACCTTATATACCGATTTTCTTAAATCATCAATTTGCGATAAAACTATCTGACCATTAGAATCCCTATAATAATTCCAACTTAAAATGTTGGCAAATTCATTTCTTACATCATTTATCCACTGCATACGGTAAGCGGTAATCCCATCCTGTTTATTCCTATGAATTGTTAAACAAACATTTGCTATTCCAGTTGCAGCGGCGATAATTGCAGCAATTATTGCAGCAATTATTGTCTCATCCATTATAAAACACATCCTTTTTCTTTTTAATAAACGCTCAACATATTAAACACAATACACAATAGCTCACATCTTTTGTGTAATATATAATTCTTTGAAAACAAATAGGTCTCGTTTTACAAAGATCCACTGTTCTCAACACCCCATATCAAAACAATCGCAATACTTCCAACAAATTCGCATCAAAAAAGCACTTATACTATTTTAAAAATTCTCGCTCATATAATCACTAGGAAAAATCGCAAGAATAATTTTCTACGATCACATATTTGAGCTAACCTTTTTCTTATTTATTTCTTTAGTCTATTTATTATTTACTTGCTTGACCTTAACCTTTTCTTGTCAAAGCTCTTCTGACACTAATAACACATATTTATATTATAAAAGTGGCAATAGATTTTCTTCCACTTTTATTTCATCAAATCTACAATATCCTTTTTCATAAAATTCTTTATTGGAATCAGCGAACTAACTGTGGCATAAATCATAACAACTGCAACTACTACAAGTAAAACAAGTGGATTTACATAACCATCTATTCCATACAACACATCTAATAGAAGCATGATAATAAAATATAGTATAATTGAAACCATAAAAGACAGAATTAAATTAAGAATTCTTTCTGACACTAAGAAAACAGTTAATGTTTTCCTTTTTATACCAAATATTTGTAGATATGCAATCTCTCGCTTTTTGTAAAACAATTCGGTTTGTATTTCGGCATTCAAAAAAATCATGGAAATCAAAGCAATAATAACTACCACAAGCATTACAAGTCCAAATATTGCTGAAACAGTTGTTTGTGCTTTATCAATACGAGAATCCCACACAGAAAGTGTATCACCTACATCTTCACGAAGCTTGCTTATCACTTCTGCTTTTTCATCTTCATTGCATTGAATACTTATCATTTTTAAATCGGAGGCATTAAGAGACACCCCATATTCTTTTATAGACTCATAGGGAATAAAAGCACAATTTTTTACTTCACTATCATAATAATGATTAGAAGTAAATAGCACAGATTGAGAACTGTTCACGATATCAACAACACCTACTATTGTATATACAACTCCGCCAAATTCTTCCCGCTTTTTCAAACACTGATTATATGAACCATAGTTTTCATTTCCAAATTCTTTTGAAACCAGAATTTCATTATCTTCTTTAGGAAGTCTTCCTTCTATAAGAAAATCTCCGTAAGTAAAAACACTATCTCTTTCATCAAAAAGAGGATAACAAAGCGTTTCATTTTTTTTGAAAGTATAGTTGTCATAAATCTTTAAATCATATTTGGAAGATAAAATTTTGAAACTACTTTCTTTAACATTTGCATTAAACATATGAACAGGATAATGATTATAAATATAATTTACATACTCCCTCTTGAAATTTATTTGCATAGAAACACATAAGAATAAAAATAAAACTATTAATGCCGCAGAAATGATTTTGGCAGGTTTAATTTTATTGATACTTCTTTTCAGAGACAGGATAATCTTTTTATAAAATCTTATATCAATACATACACCTGATGCAGAAAGTGGTAATCTGCACTTTTTTTCAGAATAATTTTGTTTTAAAACAGTCTTTATACATCCGTAGTCTATTACAAGTATTTCATCTGCTATACAATCAAAACAATCCTCGTGAGTAGAAATGATTATAATATTCTTATCATCTGAAATTTCAGAAAGAAGTGAAACAACCTTGTCTGCATTTTCACCGTCTAGTGATGCTGTCGGTTCATCAGCAAGTATAATCTGGGGACTCAAAAGTAAAGCTCTCACAATTGAAATCCTCTGCCTTTCGCCACCCGAAAGCATTTCAGGTTTTTTTTGAAGTAAGTTCTCCAAACCTAAATACAATACATAGTGTTCAATAAGTTCCTCATTTCCATTAATCAACATCAGGTTTTCTTTCACGGTAAGATTCGACAAAAGTAAACTATCCTGACAGAGATATCCTATTTCATTTCTGTTTTTTCTCGACTGATTTTTATCAATGATTTTGTCGTATAGAACGTACTCACCTTCGTACGAATTATCAATAAATCCAAGAATGTTCAGCAATGTGGTTTTTCCGCTACCACTTATTCCTTTAATTACATAAATTTTCCCACATTCAAATCTTAAATTTATATCACTGAGAATTTGTCTCTCTCCGTAAAATTTGGATATTGATTTCAATTCAATCATATGAACTCCTCCACATATCATTAAACTAAATCTCGGTTTTTAAGAAACACTTTATACCAACTTCCAACATCAGATTTTTTAAAAATTTTACATAAAATAACCATACTAAAAAACACCAAAATTAAAAATACAGTTATCAACAAAGTTAAATTATATGTAAAAATCAAATATGGAAAAATTCTTAAAACTTTAATATTTAAAACATTAATAAATAAAGTCAGTATGATTGTTACAATAGAGGAAGCCACAAAAGTTTTTAAAAGCTGAATAAAATGTAATAAAAGAAAACAAGACAATATTTTCTTTTTTGAATATCCTAGATAGTTATATACCGAAAGCAAATGCTTGTTATGCATAATCGTTATTTCTTTGGTTTGAAAATAAAAAAGTATTGCTGAAATTAAAATAATTATACACAACGGAAAAACAATTACAAATAAACTCTCAAAAAGCATATTTATTTTTCCATCCAACACTATTTCGAATGTTGTATTAGCAAAAGCATCACAATATTTATCATAAAATAATTTCAAATTATTATAGTTATCAAAATAAACAACATAAGTGCGACTACCCTCAACTGGCATAAAGTAAGGTTTATAAATATATTTATCGGTATAATTACTGCTCACGTATATCTCTTTTTTTTCATAAACATCTGAATAATCTATCCTCGATGCAATAAGATACTGTTCATCATAACTATTAAAATCTTCAAAAACTCCAGCAATTTCAAATGTTTTCAATCCATCATACAGTTCAATTGAATATGTTTCGCCTATAAGGTGTTCAGGATTCCCCAGTGATACAGCCATATTATACGATAGCATTATTTGGTCAGCACTTTCAGCATAATTTCCACAAAAAATTTTATCTGACAAAGAAAAAGACTCTTTTGTCGGAATTGTTTTTAAATCAGTAGCATATTCTACATTTGAAAAAACATCATCAACAGATTGTCGCCCATCAGGAACATTCAAATCATAATTCAAAACACAATCCTTTACATGAGAATTATCTTCTATAATCTTTAAAAGTGGCTCATTAACACCTTGTGTAGTAATTACAATTTGATTAATATGGTACAAATATTTTGCATTCGCATCAACCTTATTCTGATAAAAGTCACTTAAAAATACAGCTACGAGAACAAGACAAATAACTATCCCAAACTGAATGTTTGATTTTTTTTCACGATTCTTATATTTCATTTGTTTTTTGAAAAACTGCCATAATGGCGGTCGTATTCTGCCCTCACAAGTTTCTTTTATATTTTCATTTTTTTTACTAGATAATACCTCTTCAAACTCATAGGAATTATCACTCAATCTAATTATAACATCGGCATATTTTAAAAACTCTTTATCATGCGTAGCACATATAATCAGCTTTTTTTCGCTTATTTTTTTAATAAAGTCTAAAATTATATCTCTGTTAACTTTATCCAATGATGCAGTAGGTTCATCAAGTAAAAACACCTGTTTATTCTGCAAATATCCTTGAAGCAAAAAAACTCTTTGTCTTTCTCCCCCACTCAAATTGTTTGGGAATTTTTCTAGCAGGTCATTAATCCCGAAAAATTTTGCTTCTCTTTCAATTTTATCATCTGTTTCACCGCTGAGTCGTAAATTGTCGTAAATAGAAAGATAGTCAATGAGAAATACATTTTGCATCATATAAGAACAGTATCTCTTTGCATCCTGAAAAGAAACTTGTTTTTGATATGTTTCTCCAAAAGCAGATATAACCCCATCGTCAAATGGGGTTATTCCTTCAATAATATTTAAAAGAGTTGTTTTTCCGGAACCGCTCCTACCAAACAAAACCACAAGACCACAGTCAGGAAACTTATAGGAAAAATCTTTTAAAACATATTGTTCTGAATATTTTTTAGTTATCTTTTTAAACTCAATCATCAGATGTCTCCACTTTTTTCTATTTCACTAAGTATATTATACAGCCTTTGGAAATTCACCTGACTTACTTCGCTCTTTTCGGAATCAGGTAAATCGAGCATCTGTTTACTTACTATTTTTTTCTCTATCTCTTCTATGACAGCGTGAAGTTCCGTCTGTTCTTTTGTTCCTACACCTTCACTTACAATATCAGACAAATATTTTCCGTCCTCATAAATCAATTCTATATTAGCTTTTATTATGCATCCATGCAGATTAAGATATGACACATGCCACTTATAACCGCTGATAAAGCCCTCTTCTTCATGACAGGCTGTTTCAGGCAAATAATAGTATTTTCCATTAGGAAGCGGTTCTGAAGCTATAGCTCTATTAAAAAGTTCAACAACATCCTGCTTTTTTATTGTTGTCAAAGAGAGTCCTGATAAATCATCAATAGTTATCTTTTTAACGAAATTTTTTCCAATAAAAAACTGAGATATATTTTTTATGTCCTCCCCATAGCTTTCATTTACTGAAAAACTTGGTGTAGGTGGCTTAATAAAATTTAAAACCTCACCTGTACCTTCTTCAATTATCTCAACTTCATATCCGTCAAGATATTTATATTTTAAATTTACAGCATCATAAACATAATAACTTTCAAAATCTTCCCCTTGTTTAGGATATTCATAAGAAAAATATATCAACCATCCATCATCCGTTTCAACAGATGCGTACTTGGTGTTAAATGAAAATTTATTTTCTAACAAATCAACATTTTTATCACATCCTGAAAACACAAGAGAAAACATCACCGATAACATTATAAGCCTGAATATTTTTTTCATAACAATCTCCTTTCTCTTCGGTAAAACATTTTCAGGTTTACCGAGAGAAACTTAATAACCAAGTATTATATAACACTGTGTGTTAATTTAAGTATATGTTATATTGGATTAAGCCGGAAGCTATGGAAGGTGTAGACGGATCACCGGATACTTTTTTTACCTGAAAATTTATATAAAATTCACCAGTGTTGTCGCCGGTCACCTCAATATTTCCGTTTTCCACATAGGTTTTCACTACAACAGTATCAACCTTTCTTCCGACAAAAGAACCCACATATGTTTTCACGTGGTCATACCCTATCACGTCATCTTCAATCAACTGTACATACAGTTTTCTACTGTTACTACTAACAAAATTCCCCTGTAAAGTACCGCAATATGGAAATTTTATTTCTGCATTCGCACCTGTAACAGTTTTAGCATCGCTCGTAAGAGAATAAGTAGACCCACTAACCCAAGCGTTTGCATCTGTTGATGCCACAACTGGGGGGGAATTTTTAGGCCCGCTTGTTGCAGCATACGCTGTTACAGATAAAACACCCGACAATAAAACAAGACATAATAATAAACACATAATTTTTTTCATAAATATAACCTTCTTTCTTATTTTTTTACACTCTGCCTTTTATTATTTTTCAAACTAAGCCATTGGACTCGCCACCTTTGTTATACTTAAAGAGCTACTCACATAACCATAACCCTATTTGCTTACATTAACAAACACTTATGTCACTCATTGCAATCTAATCTTAATATATATCGAGAGCACTAACAAGGGATATGTGAAAACTGCAAGAAAAATCCGTCGTTATGCAGACCTTATCTTGCAGTTTTCATATAATACTTAATTTTTCCTGACACAACCAAAATTGATGCTAGCGTCATTCCTACAGAAAGTGCAGTTGCAATATTGTAGACTCCAAAAGCTGTCATACATATAAATGTAATCATAATTGCAATCGTGAGCATAATTGTTTTCTTACGATAAAGATTTCTTTCTTGTTTATTAAGCCTTTTATTCTCCGTATCAACCGGACTCAAAATGACTATAATTGTTGCAGATAAAATCATTATGCAAATTGATACAATAAATAAATCTGAATAAATTAAAGTCCTTATTGCAATTATACTAACTACGATAGAAAGTGTAGTGAAAAATGTACACCTGGCTTCTGTATCTGCATGAACACCGCCCGCAAAATTTCTAACCAAACAGAAAGACACGTAAAAAACAATTGTTTCTAAAGGAATGCCAACAAAAGACCCCATAACAAGAGCTAATACAAAGAAAAAAACATAAGAACCTATCATAAAAAAAGCATATTCGTATAACTCTTTATCTTCACTTGCAATCAGTTCTTTGTGAAATAGTTTTTCTGTCAATTTAGTTGATAATTTTGAAATCATACACTCGTCTTTTTGTATTTTTCTAATTTTGCAGGTGATTTAGGCTGATATATAACCGAACAAGAAGTTCTGTTTGCATCCGCAACAAGAGTTTTCTCAACTGCCTTTTTAAAAGTCTTCATTGTAATGTCTTTAACTTTTTTCATTTTTATTCACCTCCTTATTTTGAGGGTATCACCTCTAAAAAAATTTATCAAGAGATATTTATGAACTACTGATTTATTATGTTAAAATACAGAAAAATAAAATATGACAGAATAATACAAATATTTTTGTATTCATTCACAATCAAACAGATTATATCTGTTTTACTTTGTGTCAAATTTTGTTTTATTATGTTAACATAATCATGGTGGTGATAGTTGTTGAAAATTGATAACAGGTTAATTGGAATTCGCATAATGCTTAAAAGAAAAGAAAAAGGTTTTACCCAAGAAGAGCTCGCTGAACAGATAGGATATTCTAAAAACCATTTGTCTAGTATTGAGCGTGGTAAATATACTCCAGCAACAACTTTCATCATTGATATATGTAATGTGCTTGGAGAAACACCAGACTACTATTTGATCGGTAATGCTACAGAAACAACTGACAAAATCACTTCACTTATCAAAACTTTACCTCCAAACCAGCAAGATATTTTAATTAAGATTTTAGAATGTTATCTTGCGGAAATAACGAGAAAATCTAAAAATTAAGGATACCCAAGTTGGGTATCCTTTTTTTGAATTTATTCATTTTCCGTCAAATTGCAGAAAAATAGCACCAAAATGCAGATTTCTGCAATTGATATTCAAAACATGTTATGCTACAATATAGTGGGTGATAGTATGAAAATTCTAATTTGTGATGACGAGAAAAAATATACTGACACGTTAAAACTTCATCTCGACACTTACATGACATCCCGATGTGTAAATTATGAAACCGATGTATTGTGCGATCCAAAGATCGTTTTAAACAGTAATAATATATATCAGCTTGCGTTTCTTGACATTCAGATGAATGAAGTTGACGGTATCTCGCTTGCGAAAGTTTTGAAAGAGCGAAACAGTAAGGTGGTTATATTTTTCGTCACCTCTTTTAAGAGTTATCAGGACGATGCAATGGATTTGCGAGCTTTCAGATTTTTCGAAAAGCCAATCGACCCTGAACGATTGCATGCCAGTTTAGATAAAGCTATGGAATATATAGATGAAAGTTACATTGACTTCTATATTTACACCAATAATGAGCAAAAAAAAATTCTTACAGATGATGTAATATATGTTGAGCGCGGAAACCGGCGAGTAACTCTAGTAACCACTCATGGAAATTATACAACCAGGGAAACATTTGACGAATGGTGCGATATTCTTCAGAACTCATTTTTCTATAGAGTTCACACTTCCTTTATTGTAAATCTGCATTACATTACAAATTATAAATACAAAGAGTTATGGATCCAAGATACTGTCAGAATCCCTATTGCTTCAAGACGACAATCCAGTTTCCATAAATTCTGGTTTGCATATCTGAGGAGAAGATGATTTATGTTAATTAACATTGCTTTCGTCATTGTTTTTTTTATCGAAATGCTTATTTCAACAATCTTTTTTAATAGTATTTCTGAGAAGAAAAAACCATTGTCTGTTATATTGACTATGGGGGCTTTAATTTTCGAAATAGGCTCTTTAATAAACATTTTCGGGTTCAGTACCTCCTGGTTGAATGTTACTTTCTCTATTATTGCAACTTCGGTTCATTCTGTCTTGTTTTTTAAAATCAGACCTAAAAGAGCCATTTTCTACTCGGTACTTTTGGTTGCAATTTCTACTTTTTTAGAACACATAGTCATTTTCATAATATCATCATTTTCAAATTTATATCTAACCAACTACCAGTCAGAGACAGCATTGTTAGTTATCGAAGTTATTATAAGCAAAGCTATATATTTTCTTTTCGTGATGGTTTTGCAAAAATTCTCTCAAAAAGATAGAACAATATTGAAAGTTCCTTCAGCTTTTTATATCTTTCCAGTGATCACTTTAATATCCGTAATTTGTTTTTGGTATATAAGCATAAATCAATCCTTAGAACTTAAAAACCAGATTATTCTTGGTTTCGTAAGTTTTTTGCTGTTGTTTGCAACTTTATTTGTATTTTTCTTGTTCCAAGCCAATGCACAACGCGAAAACAAGCTTTTACTTTTGCAACAGGAACAGGACAAAATCAAAACGGACATTACATATTACGATATATTAGAACAACAAAACATCGATCTCAGAGAATATGCACACGATGCTAAAAATCATATCTCAGCAATAAAAAATCTTAACACTGACCCTGAAATAGATTCGTATATTTCTAAAATGCTCGAATGTCTAGAAAAATATAGTAATGTTTCCCATAGTGGCAATAGAATACTGGATATAATCATTGATAAGTATGTTACTGAGTGCAACATAAATGATATAAATTTCTTCTTCGATGTTAAGAACAATAACTTAACCGGGTTAGAATATCACGATATTGTGAGTATTCTTGGAAACCTTTTAGACAATGCAATTGAAGCAACTTTAAAATCAAAAGAAAAACATATCACTTTTGAAACAGATTATCGCAACAATTACTCTGTAATCATTATATCAAACAGTTGCAATACACAACCCATATTTGACAGCAGTAAAACACCCGTTACAACTAAAGCAAACAAATCATTACATGGATTCGGCTTAAAAAGTGTAAAAAAGACAATAAAAAAATATGACGGAGATATCTCTATTGAATATAATAGCAGCAAAAAATTGTTTATTGCTACTATTATGCTTGATTTAAAACCGTAAAACAAGCAACAGACTAATTGGATTAATATTGTTCGCCAGACGAATCACATCCAAAAGTACTATTTACAAATTTTAATCTGTTGATTACTCTAACAAAAAGCAAAGGAGTTTCATATGAATAAAGAAGAAAAAAGTAAAAATATATTTATTAAAATATGGAAATTCATGAATAAATCTCCTATATTATCCGCAGTAATAATTAGCCTAATAGCTATATTGAGTTCGCAAATATATAAAGTGTATACTTATATCTATTGGTTACCATATTTTAAACTATTTGAAGTACCTCCATATTATTTTGAAGATGCTCTTTTTGATAAGTATAAATTATTATTAGAAACTGCTCCTACAATTGTAACATTTATTCTTTTATTTATTATTTTTGATTTTTGGGAGAAAAAAATCAAATTTAGTTTTATAAAAATTATTGCATTAGAGCTTACTGTATTAATTATACTTTCAATAGTTTTTATCACATTAGTAAATACTAAAATAATTATTTCATTTATCTGGATAAGCGATATATTGTCATGTGTTACTCTCTCCATCGCTCTTTTGCTGATAAAAAATCTACTATCAGAAGTATTATCAAATAAAAAGGTCAAAATAACAGCCCCCTTACTTATTGTATCTGTATTGTTATTTCTTGTAAGTTCTTGCAGTATGATATATATAAATGGATATAATAGCAATGTTGTTGATACGATATGTCTTGATTCAAGGACAATCGATGAAGATAAATTTGTTGTATTTGAAACCTCAGAAAAATATTACGTTATCCCTTACGAGAAGAAAGAAGATCGCTCCATAAAAGTTTATAGGGATTCTTATGGTTTTATAGATAAGGAAAAACAGTTTGTAACCAAAAACCGCGGCATCAAGATATATAATGAGTATGATTTAAGTTTAGATGATGCAATACAAAAGTTTGCATCTGTAGAATGGTGATATAAATTATAATAAAAGAAGCCATATATCCTTGAACATTTAGGTTTTATGGCTTCTTTTTATGAGGTGCAAACTTACAGTAATCCTTAGAAATAACCTTAGCTAAACATTTTTAATTTATCCCATATTTTCACTAAATGTGTAGCATATGAAAAAATATGGGTATTTAAATATTTCACAAAAAATTGTATAGCA
>JAZNIJ010000195.1:0-2843 GCA_045577455.1 Eubacteriales bacterium | reverse complement strand
GAATAATAAACCTGAACAACTTCTTTTCCAGAATATTCTGTTCCTGTATTTGTAACGGTTACAGATACAGAAACATTTTCGGCATCAGCTTTTATTTCGTCAACATTGATGTCAAAATCGGTGTACGATAAACCATATCCAAACTCAAAATTAACTTTTTCATAATTTGGGTCAAATGTTTCAAATTGTCTGTATCCAACAAATATATCTTCATAATAATTTATATAGCTGTGGTGTGAAAAGTTTGCTGAGGAAAGATAATCATCAAAGTCAGAAGCCCATGTATCAGCCAATTTTCCTGATGGAGAAACCTTTCCCGAAAGTACATTTGCAAGAGCTGTGCCACCTGTTGAACCGGCCATCCATAATAAAACAATGGATGAAACACCATTTTCAATAAACCATGTTGTGTCAATTACACCTGCAACATTCAAAACAACTGTAACTTTTTGCGGATATGCTTTAACAAGAGCAGAAATGTCATTTTTTTCTTGCTCACTTAAATAATAATCCCCTGGTTCTGCTTTTCTGTCAGCTCCCTCGGTGGAAATGCGGTAGAGAAAATATATAACTCTGTCATACCCTTGTTCGTTGGGCGTTTTCATCTTTGTTGCGGATTTTATCAATTTTTGCGATGCTGCGTTTTTTAATCCCTTGTATGGTGTGGATATACTGTCAGTATTAACCCATCCTGAGCCGAGTCCTCCTGCAACATATTGAGAATCTTGTCCATCTCCATACATACCGATGTTCATTTCAGAATTAAATGGAAGGCAATTGTTATCGTTTTTTAATAAAACAATTCCTTCTTCGGCTACATTAAGAGCAATGGTTGTATTGCCTTGAATCTTTTTTGCATTAACATCTTGCGCGAAAAACGCATCAATGGATGTAAAACAAAGTAAAAGGCATAAAAGTATGTAGATTAGACTATTTTTCTTTTTCATAATTTTTCTCCTGAGATGTTTTTGTTGCACTTGCTCAAAAATATACTTGTGTAAAAGTACACTTTAAGAAAAATGATAGCAATTTTTATAAAGTATATCATATGTCGGCTGTTATTTCAATAGATTTTATAATTTAAAAAGCAAAAAAACATTTTTTTTTGGAAAAAACATATAAAAATAATAAAAAAATTTTTATTATCCATTGACTTTTTACTAAAAAGTTGATATAATGCATTCAGTTAAGACATTAAATTTTAATTAGCAAAGGAAATTGGAGGAAATTAAAATGTCAGATGCAGTATTAAGTCAATTCACAGCACCAACAGAAGAAAAAAAGATTTCTACAGACAGAAAGCTCAAATTCGGAATTATTGGAACAGGTTGGATTGCCTGTTCTCATATCGAATCTTTGCTTAAATGTCCTGATGTTGAAATCGTTGGCGGTGCAGACCTTATTCCAGGCAAAGCAGAGGAATTCTTTGAAAGATATGGTGTTAAGAATGTTCGCACATATCCTTCTCACAAGGAACTCATTGATAATGAAAAATTAGATGCAGTTTGCGTTTGTACATACAATACAACACACGCAGAATGTACAATTTATGCTCTTGAACATGGTGTTAATGTTCTTTTGGAAAAACCATTCACAGTAACTCTTGATGAAGCTGTTGAAGTTTGCAAAGCTGAAAAGAGAACAGGCAAACTCCTTTCAATCGGCTTCCAGCCCAGAATGGATAACAATATGCTTAAAATCAAGGAAATCGTTGAATCCGGTGAACTTGGAAAGATTTATTATATCCAGACAGGTGGCGGAAGAAGACGTGGTGTTCCTAACAGCACATTTATCGAAAAGAAAACAGCAGGTATCGGTGCATTGGGCGATATCGGATGCTATTCTTTGGATATGGTTCTTAATGCAATCGGCTATCCAAAACCATTAACAGTTTCCGGTTATAAATCCAAGTTCTTTGGTGCAAACCCCAAATATAACAACCCTGCAGATGCAGCAAGATTTGATGTAGACGATTTTGCAGCTGCTTTCATTCGTCTTGAAGGCGATATTATTCTTGACTTCAGAATTGCATGGGCAATGCATATTGATACTCCTGGTGATACTGTTATTCTCGGAACAGAAGGTGCTCTCAGAATTCCTTCAACAGAATGCTGGAACGGCTCTGTAGGTGGACCTATGGTTCTTTATAAGGATGTTGCAGGTTCAAGAGTTGAAATGAAAATTCCTCTTTGCGGCGATGTTCATGGCGGACTTTTCTATCAGAAGCTCCGTTCATTCATAGATGCTATTAAAGAAGGCAGACCTGCACCTGTTCCTTCAAGCCAGATTATCATCAATCAGGCAATTATCGATGGTATCGTTAAGTCCGCAGAAGCAGGCAAAGAAATTGAAATTACCATTCCTGAAATCTAATTTGGTAATTGCACAAAATCAATTTTACGGTATAGTATATCAATTTTTAAAATCCCCCGATTTAATCGGGGGATTTTTTCAAAAATATAGATAAGGTTAATTGTTTCTTTTCTATAATTAAAAAACTAAAGTAAAATTTATATTCATTTTGTTTTCCGTAGGAGGTTGAATATGTTTAAAATTGTTTCTAAATACAGAAGTGCAACTATGGGTGTTGCTGCAATAATTATTGTTGTTCATCATTATCTTTCCTCTTATCTTGGAAAACCTTATAGGTTTGGTGCTGTAGGCGTTGATATGTTTATGTTTACAATGGGATTGGGTTTGTTTTTTTCTCTACGGAGAGGTAGTGAAAATAAATCGTTTTTGAAAAGCGTACCATGTTACTTCCAAAGAAGATTTATCAGAATTATTCCAACTTTCGCTATTTTTTTGTTAGCATGGTCTTTATGGAAATATTCAAATGGAGG
>JAZNIJ010000194.1:0-5522 GCA_045577455.1 Eubacteriales bacterium | reverse complement strand
ATTTTTCAACGCTTCGAGCATTGCGCGATGAATACAAAAATGATATCAGCATTCACATAGGATTTGAAGCGGAATATTATCCTTTGCATTTTAATGACTTTCTCGAATTTATTAAGCCCTTTAATCCTGATTATTTAATTTTAGGTCAGCATTTTCTTAATAATGAATATGATGGTGTACATTCATATCGTGCTACCGATGATGAAAGCGTTTTGTCTCTTTATGTTTCTCAAACAATTGAGGCATTAAAAACAAATTGTTTTACATATTTTGCTCATCCCGATATGATAAATTTTACTGGTGATGAAAAAATATATCTAAGAGAAATGAAAAAAGTTTGTGATGTTGCAAAGGAATTAAATATACCTTTGGAAATAAATCTTTTAGGTGTATTAGAAAATAGAATATATCCAAATAAAAGTTTTTTCAAGATGGCTGCAAAGAATGGAAATAAGTTTATCTTTGGCTCGGATGCTCACATTCCTGAAAATGTTTATAACAAAGATGTTATTTTAAAAGCGGAAGAATTTGCATCTTCGGTTGGATGCAGTGTTGAAAGTAGCGTTGAGTTCCGTCCCGTATTTGGAGGATGAAATGGATTATTTTTATAAAACAAATCCTGATTATGTTGTAAGAACTGTTAGCGGTCTTGCAGTTATAGTTCCCATTTCTGAAAAATGTCCTAAGTTTAATGGGATGATGAAATTGAATCCTGTTGGATTATTTTTATGGAATTTATTTTCTGAAGGTTGTTGCATTTCAAGGGCTTGCTCTGCTGTTGCAAAAAAATATGCAGTTCCTAAAGAGACTGCATTTAAGGATATAAATGATTTTGTAAGCAACCTTGAACAGCATAAACTGATTTTCAAGTGTAAGGATAATTATGCAGAATAAAGATTGCTTATCATATGAATTTGAAAACAATGTTTTTTTAGATATTTTAAGTTCTTATGTTTGCGAAAAAGAATTTAAATGTGACAAATCACAATTAAATACTTCTTATCTCATAAATCTATCTTTTGAACAAGGTTTAGGTGGATTTATGTATAAAGCAGGAATTGCGTATAATATTTTCACTGAATGCGAAATAGATAAACTCAAATATTATTACGAAAAATCGCTTTTTCTCTGTGCTGCAAGGAATGAATCAATTTCAAGAATTTGCCAAGTATTTGAAGAAAACAAGATTGATTTTTTGATTTTAAAGGGTGCTATATTGCAAAAATATTATCCCTCTCCTGAACTTAGAGTTATGAGCGATGTTGACTTTTTTATTAAAGAAAATTCTCGTTTCGTAGTCAAAGATATCCTGAGATCAATTGGAATTAAGTTTAAAGAATCCAATAGTTATCAAGATATTTATGAAGATTGCAACGGACTTCTTATAGAGATTCATCATGCTCTATGGGGATATAATTTAGATGACACCAAATTGGTTTCTGCAATTTGGGATGAAAAAAATCTTTCTAATGGTTGGAGACATATGTATACTTTACCATTAGAAGATCAATATATTTTTCTGATTTCTCATATGTTTAAACATTTTTCAGATTCCGGTATAGGAATTCGTCCGCTTTTTGATATATGGTTTTTCCTTAAGAAAAATGTTTCTTGCCTCGATTTTATATATATAAAGTCGGAATTGGCAAAATTCAAATCAGTCGAATTTGAGAAAAAAATCAGAAATGTAGTTAATTGCATTTTTATTGGTAAAGAAAAAAATAATAACGACAAATTGATAATTAGTTATCTTCTGAAATGCAAAACTCATGGTACAGCAAGAATTTCTACAGCTAATGCTATTGGAAATAACAATAAAGCAATTCATGTTTTTTCAAAATTGTTTCCGTCTTTTTCCTACATGAAAAGACGATATCGGATTTTGAATAAAATTCCTCTTCTTTTACCTTTTTTGTGGGTTGCAAGATTTTTGAGTTTTATTTTTAATAAGGAAAAAATTGATAATAATCTAGAGAAAATTAAATCGTCTTCAGTTGAAGAAAGAGAATATGTTTCAAATGTTATGATTGCTGCAGGAATTGCACCCCGAAATGCCAAAACCAAATCTATTATATTTTTTGCATTGATCATTTTATGTTTATTTTCCATAGTATTTTGTGCTATTTTCTTTAGAAATGGAAACGGTAGCTATACAAATCTTTCTGAAAATAAATCTGAAAATTTGTTGTCAAACATTTCAATAGAAATCGATTCATCATTAAGTGACCAGTCGCAAGATTCTGAAATTTCTTCGGAATACTTTGAATCATATGATACAATTGAATGGAAAAGTGGCATTTATACAGGTTTTTTAAAAGATGGTATACCAAACGGTTCAGGAAAACACGAAGTTCCCGACAAACAAATTATATACATAGGTGCGTTTGTTGATGGTGAATACGATGGTATTGGAAAGATTCAATATCCAGACGGCAGTTATTATGAAGGAAGTTTTTCTCAAAGCCAATTGAACGGTGAGGGTTCATTATATTGTGCAAATGGAGACATAATATCAGGAACTTTTTCAAATGGTCAACCAGGTGGTTTTTGTAATTATCAGTATTCAGACGGACATTCTTTTATCGGCACGATGATTGAGGGTAAAAAACATGGCGAAGGCACATTTTATTGGAGCAACGGCGACAAATATGTTGGCAGTTTTATCAATGATATGCGCGACGGTTATGGTGTTATTTATTACTCTAACGGTGATGAGTGTTCGGGAACATGGGAAAAGAACTTTCTTAACGGATACGGCGTTTATACATGGAGTGACGGTAGAAAATATGAAGGTTATTTTGAAAACAATATGCTTAATGACACTTCAGGAAAGATTATTTTTTCCGATGGTTCATTTTTTGTTGGTGAAGTTAAAAATGGCTTACAAGACGGTGTTGGAGAGATTACTTTTGCGAACGGAGACATTGCAAAAGGTACATTTGTAAAGGGGTATTTAAACGGTGAAGCAGATTACTATTATGCTTCAAATTCCCATTGGGGAAAAGTAATATATGAAAAAGGGGTAATAATCAAATATATATTAAATTAAGTTTATTATAATGATTTTAATATATATTTATTTGTGAAAGAAATGAAATATGATGTTTTAATTATTGGAGCAGGTCCTTCAGGCATTTTTACAGCATTGGAATTACTTAGAAATGATTACAAAGGAAGCATATGTATTCTTGAAAAAGGTCTTCCTGTTGAAAAGAGATTTTGTCCCAAAAAGAATACAAATGTTTGTGTTAAATGTAAGCAGTGCAATATCACAACCGGTTTTTCCGGCGCGGGTGCTTTTTCTGATGGTAAGCTCTCTCTTTGTTATGAAGTTGGAGGCGATCTTCCTAACCTTATCGGTCAAGAGAAAGCTCAAAGTTTAATCAATTATACTGATACTATTTACTTGGAATTTGGTGCTGATACAAAAGTTGAAGGAGTTTCTAATCCTGAAAAAACAAAGGAAATTAGAAAAAGAGCAATTAAATCCGGCTTAAAACTTGTAGATTGTCCCATAAGACATATGGGAACAGAAAAAGCACATGAGATTTACAAACGAATCCAGGATTTTCTCTCAGATAACGGAGTTGACCTTATTTTTAATGCTGATTGCAAGGATGTTATTATAGAAGATAATGTTTGTATCGGTGCAAAATATTCTGTTCATAATAACGAAGAAATAGAAGTGTTCGGAAATAAGGTTGTAATTGCAACAGGTAGAAAGGGAGCAGATTGGCTTGAGAGTATGTGTAGGGCACATGGTGTTGGTCATTCTGCAGGCACTGTTGATATTGGTGTTCGTGTTGAAGTAAGAAACGAAATAATGGATGAGGTTAACGAACTTTTGTATGAATCAAAGCTAATTGGTTACCCTAATCCATTTAGAAATAAAGTAAGAACCTTCTGCCAAAATCCTGGTGGATTTGTTAGCCAAGAAAATTATGATAATGATTTAGCTGTTGTAAACGGTCATTCTTATAAAGAATTAAAATCCAATAATACAAATTTATCAATATTGTGTAGCCATAATTTTTCAGTTCCATTTAACGAGCCGATAAAGTATGCAAGCATGGTTGGTGCTTTATCTAATATGCTTGGAAACGGAAAAATTCTTGTACAACGCTACGGCGATATTTTAGATGGCAAGAGAACTTGGCAAAGAGAGTTGGAGCGTTCTAATGTAAAACCAACATTACCTGATGCTGTTGCAGGCGATATCAGTGCTGCTATACCCTATAGAACCCTTGTAAATATTTTAAAATTTATTGAAGCATTGGATACGGTTGTTCCTGGTTTTGCAAGCCCTGAAACATTGTTGTACGCTCCTGAAATAAAATTCTATTCAAATAGAATTGAAATGGATAATAAGCTGAGAACCAATATTAAGAACTTATTCTGTCTTGGCGATTCCAGTGGATGGACAAGAGGTCTTATGATGGCTTCATCCATGGGTGTTTATATGGGTAGATTGATTCATTCAGGTGAGGTTTGATATTTATAAATATTTATTGTTTCAGAAAGGATAATATTATGAAACTTATTCGCAGTTTATTAGCTTGTATTTTGGTATTATCAATGCTGCTTTTGGTTTCTTGTTCCGAAGATAATACTGTAAATTCAACGGAAAATTCAACAGCCGAAAATAATACATCCTCCAGTTCTGAAAATATTTCAGAATCCGCCAATGGTTCATCTTCTGATAATAATGTTGAAAATGATGGAAACTATGCAGATGAGGGAGAACTTAAATTAAGAATTTTCAAGATGGGAAAATCTGATGCATATCTTTTTAGAACCTCCTCAAAAACAATTTTAATTGATTGTGGCGATGTTGATGATGCTCAAGAGATTCTTGATTATTTTACTGAAAAGTCAATAGAAAAAATTGATTATCTGTTATTAACTCATTTTGATAAAAAATCTGTTGGCGGCGCTGCAACTTTAGTTTCCACTCTTGATATAGGTATTATTTACGAGCCGGATTATGAAAAAAGTAATACAGCTTACTTGGAATATGCCTCTGCGCTTTCTCAAAAAGGTATTACTGCAAAAAAAACTAATTCTGTTATAACTTTTGAAGTTGACGGAACATCTTTTATTATTACTCCGTGTGAAAAAAGTTATTACGCAGATGATGATAATTATTGTTCAACAATAAGTGTTAAACATGGTGATAATAGTTTTTTATTTGTGGGTGACGCTAAATCTGAAAGAATTGATGAAATTATAAAGCAAGAAAATATACAACATGATTTTCTTATGATTCCTGATAACGGTCTTCTTAATTCTAAAACAGCAGACCTTGTAAACTCTGTTAATCCAACTTATGCAGCCATCACTTGTTCTGATAAAAATCCTGCTTCAACGGATGTTTTGCAAATTCTTTCATCCAAAGGCATAAATACTTATCTCACAACTAATGGTAGTATAAGAATTACAAGCAATGGTTCTGAAATAACTATAGAGCAGTAGTATAAATAGCTTTTTTTGAATATATTTAATGTGAAAAATCTTTTGGAGAC
>JAZNIJ010000193.1:0-16722 GCA_045577455.1 Eubacteriales bacterium | reverse complement strand
ACACCGTGATAAGCAACATAAAAATTCTCATGGATTTTTTCTGAAAGTGAGAATGTATCAATAAGTCCGTACTGACAGGTTGTTCCTTTGCAGGAAACAACGGGACGCACCTTCGGACCTGTACCTCCGCATTCTATACCTTTTGAATTGATAAAGGCTATGCAATCATCAACATTACTGTATGGAATACCCTGAATTTCAATTGTCATTCTTGAAGTCATAGCAAGCTTACCACTACCAAACTTATCAGCAGCCTCAGCAACATTACGCATAAAATCACTGCCGACTCTGCCGTTTACAGTGAGAACTCTGCAGTTAAATGTATCTTCAGTTGTTTTATCTCTTAAAAAACCCAAACCTTTAATTCTTGCAACCTCAGAAGTAGGAACAGTACACTTGGGATATACAGGTTTATTCATAAATTAAGCCTCCTTTTAAATTACAACAATAGTATAGCAGTATGCACTGCTTTTTTCAAGACTATTAAGATATAATATGTTACATTTTAAAATGCTTTAAATTTAGAAAACATTATCAATTATTATGTCGCTCCAATATACATTTGTTTATGACAACACACAAGCCCCTTCCCAACAAAAAAGGAAAGAGGCTTGTGTGTTGAAAGTATAGTGCAAAGGAGAGTACAGATACCCGTAGGACCTGCTCCGATAATAAGCACAGTGTCATCCTCTGTGATTTCAGAAATGCGTGTCGCCCAGAAGCCTGTGGCAAGAACATCACCCACAAAGAGAGCCTGTTCATTGCTGACGCTGTCGGGGATTTTGTTAAGTCCCATATCAGCATAAGGCACCCGCACAAACTCAGTCTGTCCACCGTCAATACGGCAACCTAAAGCCCAACCGCCATTCTTGTCGGTGCAGTTGTTCACAAAGCCTTTTTTGCAGAAAAAACACTCTCCGCAGAAGGTTTCAACATTGACAGTAACTCTGTCACCGGGTTTTACCTTTGTGACATCACTGCCAACACTCTCGACGATACCGACCATTTCGTGACCGACGGTGATACCGGGAACAGCACGAGGCACAGAGCCGTGCTTGATATGTAAATCGCTACTGCAGATACTGCTCATGGTTACTTTGATAATAGCGTCACGGGGGTCGATGATTTCGGGTTTTGGTTTGGTGGTGAGGGTGAATACTCCGTGTTCTTTTTATGTATAAGCTATCATATTAGTACTCCGTTGGAAAGATTATTATTCAATGCACAACAGCAACGCCTTCAGAAAATCCTCATCATTTTGAGAGGTTCTCTTTTTAGGTCCCTTTGTCCTGTTACCTGCCATTCTCTCCTTTTTGCCTATAAAACGGGTGAAAAGGAGATTTTCAATATTTCTGTCGGTGTAGATAAGTCCGTTCTGATTGAGCGCCTTTCCGCCCTTGCCAAGCACCAAAGCTGCAAGTCCATAGTCCTGAGTGACAATTACATCGCCCTTTTCGGTAAGGTTTGCAATACGACAGTCGGCAGAGTCTGCACCCTTATCAACAATGATAGTTGTTGCTCCGTCTTTTTCAATGGAGTGGGTATTATCGCAGACGATGATACACTCAAGGCCTCGCTCTTTGGCTATACCTACGGTAATATCTACAACGGGACAAGCGTCAGCATCAATTATTATTTTCATAACTTCACCTTAAATTAAAACTCCATTACAATGGTCAATCTCATGCTGAATTATCTGTGCAGGAAATCCTGTGAAAGTTTTGATACGTGTCTGCATTTCAGCAGTCTGCCACTTTACTTTTATACTCTTATAACGTTTGCATTTACGGGGACCACCGAGCAGAGAAAGACAACCTTCTTCTGTTTCGTAAGGCTCTGATTTTTTGATAATCTCAGGGTTAAACATAACCATATATGTACCTTCGTTATCAAAGACAATAATGCGTTTGCGAACACCTATCATATTAGCGGCCATACCGACACAACCATCTTTGTGGGCGGTGAGTGTGTCGAGCAAGTCTTGTGATACTTGTAAATCTTCTTTTGTTGCGACTTCCGATTTCAGACTAAGGAAAATCGGATCGTGGATGAGTTGTTTAATCATTTTATTTTTCCTCAGAAGTTATCGTGCCCTCTTTGATATGATAAGAAATGTTTCTCTCGTTACAAAACTTTATAACTTGTTCCGCACAAAGATTATAAAAATGTTTATGGTCCTTATATGACGTTACTTCTTTACTATAATTAGTTCTACCAAAAATGATTTTGTCTGTAAAACTGACTGTTTCAAGAATTATGTTTAGATCTTGCTCAATAAGATTTGGAGTAGGATATGGTTCAATACTAACCCATGTTTTACATCCATGTTCACTCAATGCTTTTAAAGATTGTACACGTTCAGTATAGGGTGCAGACCCAGGCTCCATGTGCTTTCGATATTCTTCATCTAAAGAAATAAGCGTTATCCCATACTCGTTTTTAGTTGAAAATCCGGATAGTTCTATCGGAAGAACACCTTTAGTTAGTATAGTGCATTTTATATCTGAAGCATTGAGTTTTTTTATTGCTTCAATACTCATTTTTGATATCTCATCATATCCATACATAAATGGATCCGTCGTAAAACACAGTTGTACTGAATGAATTTTATTCTTTAAACGTGGTATTTCAGCATCTAATAACTCCAAAGTATTTGATACAATTCGTGGTTCAAGCCAATCTTCATATGATGTTACTTCGCCAAAGCGTTTCTTCATCATATATGCATAACAAGGATACTTACAACCATGGGCACAACCCAAAACATGGTTCATTGTGTAATCACCATATTCCACACCTGTTTTATATAACATTGTCTTTCTGGTTATTTTTTTCATCCTTCCCACCTCAATTCTGTAACCTTATTTTTTTCGTCAGCAAAGAAAGTAGAAGGTCGTCCTTTTTCTGTAGTTGCAGGAATTCGCTTAACTACAAGTTTTCCGCTTTTTTCAAGAGCTTTAAATATAGATTTTAATATCTTTGTAGGACAAATTACACCATAAGTACTGTATAAATCGGCCATAAATGGATTCATGCGTTGGAATGTATCGTTTTTAGAAAGAAAATCTACAACCTTTTGTCTAATATCTTCCTCGTTAATCATTTCATTCTCCACATTTTCCTCAAATAAAGACATTTGTCCTTTTCGCTGAATGTCTTGCATAAACTCCCAACGCCCAAAAATATTATCGACCATAAGCAATGCACCATCCGCATGATTGGTAGCATGTATCATTCTATACTTTGGAACTTGACCTGCTTTAATTCTCAAGGGCATATTCAAAACATATGCATAACTTTGTCTTAATCGCTTACAATACAGTTCGGAGAACTCCGCCTCTGCTTCATATGCAGTAATAAGCCCTTTTTGTTTCTTTCTTATTATTTCAACCCAATAATCGCCGCCAGCAATTCTATCAAGCTCTACCTTGGACTTTTCGTCTGCTGCCAACAAAGTACTATCATACTCTACCAAGTCTTCAAGGATATCATCTTCAAATTTCACACCAAGAACACGACAACCTTCGCGAATAAAGCCGAAAGAGTTCATATTTATCAACAGTTCTATGCTACGGAACCCGTGAGAAGAAAACGAGTCAAACATTGAACAATCAAGAGCCTTGATTCCGTAAGGATCAACATATAAAAAAACATTGCATCCTTTTTTGCTTTTTAGAATTCTTTCAATTTGCTCCTCATATTTTCCAGAAACTATGTTCACGCCTGAATATCCCTTAAGATTTTCTGTAAGTTCTTGTGCATAGTTTAAATCAATAAAATAAGATTGTATATTGCTTTGAGTTATTGTTGTTTTGCCTAAACAATCTTCTATAGTATGTAATGCTATAAGAGGAGAGCCTGGTTTACCGTCTTCAAACGCTCCTTTGCCTGCAAAACAATCTACATATATAATATCTCGTCTAGTGTGCAAGATCTTCTGAAAATATGGTTTCAAATAATGCCCTAATAGTGCATCTTTAACTTCAGACCAAGGCTTTTTTTCTATAAAAAAATCATCGTTCTTTTTGGACATATCTTTATTCCTCTTAATAATGTTGTGTTGTTTTATGTATCCTTTAAACTCTTGTATATTTCTTCTGTAAAAATGCCTAATACTTGTTTTTTTATCTCATCATTATTAAGCAACAATGAGAAGAAATCCTGATTCTGAGATAAACCTTCAATTAATGCATCATCAATATCATCGAAGTACGAGAACTCAAAGTCCTTAATGGAGTTGTTTTTTGCACTTGTACGAAGTTTTTCAGATTTCATAAGCAAATCTTTAATCTGAAGCATTGCTTTAATTGCGACATCATTATCATAAGATTTACCTGTTTTGCTATTGATTTCTGCAATAATAACAGAAAGTCGTTCTTTTTTATCTTCCGGCAACATAATTGTATCTGCAGTGGGAAGTTTCACTACTGGATCAGATACCATTTTATCGCCTTTGTGTTCTTCGCCTTTTTTCTGAATAAAATTTGAAGCTTTAATCTTTCCGTCAAGATTATATCCGCCACCCGGACGTTTAATATCAATATATGACATCAAATAGTTTACAAATAAATACTTTTTATGTAATTCAACATCCTCAAAACAAGAAACCTGAATAAGGAATTCATAAAATCTGATAAAATGTCTCATTACAGCCACTATTTCTAGCTGCTTTTCAATATCGTATTGTTCTATGCGATTCTTAGCTCTCTGAAAATAATAATTAAGTTTCTTCTTAATGGTGGCATTTGACTCTCCTTTATACAAATACTCAACAGCACAATCAATGTCAGTAGGATCTAGTACGGTATATCCGTCAAGTTTTGATTCCAAGTCATAAACGGCTGAAGGCGTTACCGAATTCGCAAGCAAAGTAGTAGTGTAATAAGGCTTAAATGCATCAACAATATCTTCATATTTGTTTACAAAGTCAAGAATGAATGTCTTTTTCTCAAACGGAGGGCAAATGCGATTTAATCTTGAAAGAGTCTGAACAGCATTTACTCCCCGAAGCTTTTTGAGAATATACATTGCACAAAGTTTTGGTTGGTCAAAACCGGTTTGATATTTATTTGCAACAAGAAGCACTTTGTACTCATCTTTATCAAATTCTGTTGTCAGTTTATCTTCAGAAAAACCATTGATTGAACTTTCAGTATATTCTTTTTCGTCATCAGGAAGATTAACTTTTCCTGAAAAAGCTACAAGGGCATGAATATCCTTGTATCCCTTACGATTTATATAGTCTTCTAAAGCTTGGCGATATTTAACTGCACTTTGTCTTGATGCTGTTATAACCATAGCTTTTGCCATACCACCAAGTTCACCCATAACAGTTGTACGGAAATGCTCGATAATAACTTCAATTCGTTGTGAAATGTTTGTTTCATGAAGTTCTACAAAACGTGCTATCTGACGTTTTGCATCAACAGTTTTGCATCGGGGATCTTCTTCTATTTCTTTGTTAATCTGATAATATGTAGAATACTCAGTGAAATTCTGCAAAACATCAAGAATGAACCCTTCTTCAATTGCCTGTTTCATCGAATAAATATGAAACGCTTCTCTTTGACCTTTTGTGTTTATTCTTCCAAACAACTGTAGAGTAGTAGGTTTTGGTGTTGCTGTGAATGCAAACATAGAAACGTTGGATTGCTTTCCGTTACGGGCAATCTCATTTACAATAATATCTTCTGTATCTATAATTGAATCGGAATTAACATCCCCTTTACCTAAAGTCATAGTGATCGCCGCCATATCTTTGCCAGCGGTAGATGAGTGTGCTTCATCTATAATAACAGCAAACTTTTTTTCTTTTAAGCCAGCTACACTATTAACTATATACGGAAATTTTTGAATAGTTGTTGCAATGATTTTCGTGTTACCTTTTAATGCTGTTGCAAGGTCGGATGAGGTGCATTTATCATCCATAACACGAATAAGCCCTGTCTTGTGCTCCATTCCTGTAATAGCTGCCTGCAATTGTCTATCAACTACAACTCTATCGGTTACTATGATAATATTATCAAAAACAATCTTATCATCAACATCATGAAGAGATGACAAGCGATGGGCTAACCATGCAATAGAATTAGTCTTTCCGGAACCAGCACTATGTTGTATCAAATAATTCTGCGATGTTCTGTTTTCGGCGACATCTGCAAGAATTTTACGAATGACATCAAGTTGATGATAACGAGGAAAAATAACCGTTTCTTTTACCTTTTTCTTTCCGGTAATTTCATCGGTTGTTTCTTTGTTTTGAATAAAAATGAACTTATTTATAAGATCGAGAACAGTATCTTTAGTGAGTATATCCTCCCACATATATGAAACACTATATTTATCTTCAAAAGGCGGATTACCTTTTCCAGCATTTACCCCTTCACCATTACCCATATTAAATGGTAGGAAGAATGTAGATTGACCGTCAAGCTTGGTTGTCATATAAACTTCGTTTAAGTCCATAGCAAAATTGACAAGACATCCTGCTTTGAACAAGAATAATCTCGACTTAGGATTACGCTCAGTACGATATTGATAAATAGCATCTTCGTAGGATTGTCCCGCCATATTGCATTTTAGTTCAAATGACATAATAGCGAGACCGTTTAAGAAAATTACAAGGTCTATGCGTTCTTTGTCGCTCGCCCAAACCTCTTCCATAACGGAAAAAATATTTTTTTCGTATTTATCAAGTAATTCCTGATTAAAAGTTGTTGCCGGTTTGGTATACATCAAGTGTAATTTATAGTTAGCAATTTCAATACCATGCTTAAGAACATTAAGGAGACTTCCTTTTGTCTTTGTCATTTCAGTATTCAAATAATTTACTAAAGTTTCTTCAAGTGTATCTTTGTAAATCTTACGAAGCAGTTCCATTGTTTCTGCCTGTGTATCCCAAAGAAACTTGAATAACATTTCACGGTCAATGGCAAAATAACGATCAAATGAAGCAGCTTTACGTTCAATATAATCATTATTATTGACCAACTCATCTATTATGTATCTTTGATATTCTTTTTCGGAAAGTATGTTATTCATAAATAATATTCCCCTTATCTACTTTACCAATATAAAAACTCGGATTATTACCTACAATTGTAAACCATTCAAACTCCTTGCTATATGCAAAATCTAATGGTAACTCATATAAATTTTCCAAAACATCCTCAATAATTAGAGAAATTGTTTCAATAGTTTTTTCTGTGTATATAGGTTTATCAAAAAAATCCAAGTAAAAATAACTATCTTTTTTTATGTATCTAATGGAATCAAAGTTTGTAATATTACCATTAAGTTTTATGCCCCAAACATAAACATTTGAGAATTCTGTATTGCCAAAATAACAACTTCGTATTTTATTGGGTACCTTTAATTTTTCTGTTGCTTCTTTGGAAATATGTTCAGTGTTTTTTAGCCATTTCATAACATTTATGTCTGTTTTTAGGCCGGAATACGGACCTGCGTATACATGCATAATTGGTCTATGTTTTCGTCTGTCATCTTCTTTACGTTCCATTTCAACGCGATCCAAATCCTCTTTTCTCTTGTCGTTACCATCTTTTATTGTCCAAGCGACACCAGCAAGAGTTATACCACCGCCAATCAAAGCCGCATATACAGTAACAAATGTCTGGAAATTATCATCTTTTAAACCGCACCACTGAACATAATAAGGAAATGTAGTGAGTATCAATGACCCCCAAAACACGATACCAACGATATTTCCAATTGTTTTATTACTATCTCTTTTTTTGAAAAGATAGCTATTTATAAACAGAGCAACCGCTACTAAATAAGCAATTCCAAAACTTAATTTATACAATAAATTGGCAGGTTCAACATTGTTAGAAGTTTCATTAACTGCAGCAAGTAAAAAAGTTAAAACCGCTGCTGATATTAAAATTGTCGGCAGTTTTTCAGAATCAAGTTTTTTACCAAACACTACATTAATGCTTATAAATATTTCGACAAACAAAACAACTAGGAACATAATTCCATAAGCTGCTTCTTTATAGCCCCATAAATTATGGTCGAGGAACATTAAAAATGCGAGAACATAAATCACACATAAAAATCCTGAAAACAGCTTATCTTTCCAATGATTTTCTGCTTCTTCTTTATTGGTTTTATCATAGTAAGAAAGGAATATTACTAAGGTTAATCCCAAAATATAGCAGACAATAAAAACTGCTTTTGCTACACAGGTTAGTTTTGAAAAATCAAAAAATACAGGTAAGAAACCGCCTAAAAAGATAAAGAGCAAAGCCAATATGCTAAGTAGTATAGCCAAACCTAACTGCGTGTTTTTTTCATTATTATTTTCTTTTTTTTGGCTCATAAAGAGCCCTCCTTATAATCAAATAGAAATTATTGAAACGATCAGTGCCACTATTGAAATAGCCGTTGCAACGCCAAAAGACACCCAAGAGAATCGTTGTGCCTTTCTTGCACTTATCTTTGCCTCTTCGCTGTCTTTTTTTGCTTCGTCAATTTGAGATTGCAGAATACAGTTTTGATCCCGCAAACCCTCAACAATTGCCCTTAATTCCTCAACCATTGGTAAAATGGATTTCTTGTTTGCTTCTACTGCATCTTCTATACGCTCTCTGCGTTCTTGCTCTTTCTTGAGCCTTATTCTGTTACGATCTTCCCTCAATGCCTGCGCAGAGCACGCTTGAAAAGCATCTTTATATTCTTGATCAAACATTACACAATCTCCTTCTTGCCTGTCACATACTCAAATATGATTGATTTTTTATATGCTTCAAGTGTAGCGATTTGTTCTTTTTTATCTGAAATGCAAGCATCAACTTCAGAACATTTTTTGTCAAGATATTCAACGATCTCATTTTGCTCATCCAAAGAAGGCTCAATTAACATCATTTTAGATAATTCCTCGTAATTAAGACCCTGACGAACGCCCGAGCCCATATTATATAGAACCTTCATCAAATCATAAGCATGCAGTAAATAATAAAAATACTGAGCATTCAATGGCTTAATTGCACAAAGCGTAACGTACGCTGACGTAATTATACCTCGCTCTCTGGCAATTCCAGTTCGCAAACTGCGCTTGTCATTTTGCAAGTCTGTCAAACGTAAAACAATATCGTCTTTTTCAATAATATTATAAGTATTAAAATTGTTTGGAAGTAAACCACCGTTAGTGTTGATATCTTTACGAATAACTTTACCATAGCTTAATGACAGCAAATTGTTTTCTTGTCCTAACGCATTGACATTTTTACGCTCTACAAAATAATAATATAGAGGGTGTGTGTTCCAATGTGCAGGAATTTCCCCAACCCAGGCTATATTACTATCTTTTGTAGATAACATTGGAGATAGACCTTTTAAAACAATTTCAATGATTATTGACCTTTTATATAGCTCCAATGTTTCAATTTGAGCCTGAATATCAGCAATCAAGGCATCAATTTCAGAGCATTTTATATCAAGGAATGTGACGATTTTTTCTTGCTCGTCAATGGGAGGAACAAGATATTCAAAATTTGCAAGTTTGTTCCAACGAAGATCGCACGAACGCACACGGATACCGGTTGCCATAGCTACAAACACATCACCATAGGCCATACTACGTAAATAATACATTATGAATCTCTTGTTTTGTTCTGTTTCAAGAACATTCAAAACTGGAGATGCCTTTCCTCGTGAATCCGATATACCTATTGCACCTGCAAAGCCATCCATACCGTGTACGACGAGATCACCTACATCAATTCCTTGATATCCAATTTCTTTATCGGCCATTGTAAATCCATCTTCACGACGATTACTACGAAGCGTAACTTGTCCATCACGAAAACAAGTGATAACACCATCATCTTCTTTAACTGGCTTTGATAGATAATTTAAAATATATTTGCCACGGATACATTCCCAATGTTTTGGAATTATTCCTATCCAAGGCAATCCACTATCTTTCATTTCTCTCATATATACCACCTTAAAAGACTAATGATAGAATAATAGGGATTATAAGAAGTGATATAAGTCCCCAGGCAAATTTTCTGAATGTTTTACGGTTGTTTATACCGATGTCGATTTCTGTTAATGGAAAAGCATATTTCAATAATGCCTTTAGACCACTTGCATATCCAAAAGCTGGAAACACCCATATTCCAGCACTTTTGGCCATTTGATTAAAATCTTGTCCTATAAAAACTAACGGAATGTAAGCAATTAAGAAAAACAAAACATTTAGACCCCATGAATGTATTATGTTTATATATTTTCTTCTATCGCAGACTTCATTTCTCCAGTTATCTATCACATCAGCAAACCTTACATAATCATCATAATCTGAAAATTCAAATTTAATCTCACAAACATTCGAAAAGTCGTCATGCTGAACCCAAAAAGAAGCTTGCTTATTGTTTGTATATGCAGATGATTTAATATCAAAAGATTTTATCTTTTTATTTTTAAAACTCATCTTTTCAAATTCATCAACAGAAATATCTGTAATATTTGAATTGTCTGTAAATTTAATTGAAGTCCTAATGTTTTGAAAGTATGAATATGCAGATTTCATTAGCGATATTAAACTCTCTTGTGTTAATATCGCACCGTTTAGTTTGACATTTTTTTCGTAGTTCATATTCTTTCCCTTTTTATCCAAATAGTCTAGATATTCTCTTGGTTACACTATTTTCTATTTCAACAAATTTTTGAGCCAAGACATCACTATCTTCAGGTTTTTGATACTGATAAAAATATCGTGTAAACGCAATATCTGCTCCGGTTTTGATAACTGTCTTTTTCTCTGTAATTACTTCTTCAAAGAAAGCAACTGCATCAGGAACGTGTGGCAATACCTCACGAGCCATATAATCATCAATATCTTCTTCAATTTTTACAATTTCAGTTTCAGCTGTTGTTTTGTCATAGATTATGTTGCCTTTTTTATCTCTTTGAATTTCTGCGCTTTTATCCATAACTGAAAGACCATTTGCAACTTTTTCAATCCATTTTTTGTCAACAGTGTAAAGGACATTTGATAGATGCTCTATAAAAGGTTTAGGTGAAAGATAAACCACATCAGAAATATACATCCTAAGTTGCTCAATAATATAGTCATATGTCGGTTTGTTTTCAATAAACTTGTTTAAAGTAATATAATCCTTATCCGATATAGCTACTCCTTGGTTTTCCAAATCTCTTACTTTTACCGCATCATAAAGAGAATTTAATGTGCCATTAATAAGCATTGTCTGAATACGTTCCTCAGTAATAGCGTAACTACGCTGAAGAGGCTGCATAACAGTGTATTCACGATACATAAACTCTTCATTGCGATAAATTTTGCAGAACTCTCCCTCTTTAAAATCAGCATAAAGATGTGCAATTCTCTTTCTATCTTCAGGTGAAATTTCATTCTTTTTGTCACCAACAGCTTTGCGAAGCTTGTGGTAGAAAGAGGCGGCATTAATAAGCTGAACCTTTCCTCTTCTTTCCGCCCTCTTGTTTTTGGAAAGAATCCATACATAAGTCTGAATGCCTGTGTTGTAAAACAAATCGACAGGAAGAGCAATAATAGCTTCAATCAAATCGTTTTCGAGCATCCAGCGGCGAATCTGACTTTCACCTGCAGAAGCTTTACTTGACATAAGCGAAGAGCTATTCTCAATAATAGCAGCTCTACCGAGTTTTTCATCCATTTTATCAATGGCAGATTGCATAAAGATGAGTTGCGAATCACCGCCATCGGGCAGACCATGTCCCCAACGACCTGCTGCTCCTTTTTTATGTTCACTACGAACAGCTTCTTCCTGTCCACCTTTTGCATCTTTACCAGACCACGGTGTACCAAAAGGTGGATTTTCAATAACAAAGCGCATCTTTATGTTTTCAAAGCAATCTTCTTTGAACGTATCTGTATGTCTGAAATTTTCTGAATTCTGATTTTTAATAAGCATTTCAGCAAGACCAACAGCATAAGAAACGCCCATAAACTCCTGACCAAAAAGGCGAACATCAGCAGTTGGATTATAGTGTTTTATGTAATTATAGGCAGTAGAAAGCATACCACCCGTACCACAAGCTTGGTCACAGACAGTAATAACCTTACCATTATCGAAAATATCGTCACAACCTTCGGACATAAGTATTTCTACAAGCAATTTAATAATATCTCTACCCGTGTAAAACTGTCCGGCATCAACATTCTGGAAGAAACGACCAATTAGGTTTTCAAAAATATAACCCATTTTTATGCTGTCAAATGTTTCAAGACTTAAATCAAGCTCGGAGAATGCTTTGACAACAGAATATAGACAACCATCCTTATCCATTTTGTCAATGTGTGTACTGATTTCAAGTTCGTTAAGAATATCTTGAACATTTGAAGAAAAAGCATTTATGTATGCTTTAAAATTAGCTGCAATGTGGTCAGCATCGTTGCAAAGTTCTGCCAAGTCATAACCACTCGTATTATAAAACTGATAACCGGCAAGCTTACAAAGCGCTTTGGGCGGATGGTTTGGATTTTTTTCAAATGTAGTTCTTACAATGCCCTTTGTGTCAGCAAGAGCACATTCAAATCTACGGATGATAGTCATCGGAATAATAACGTCACCGTATTTATCAGGCATATAAGATCCACGCAATTTATTTGCAATTGACCATATGAAATTAGCTTCTTGTGTAACATCAATTGGTGTTTCATCCCAAAAAGTATCTATAATTTTATTTTCCTTCATAATTATCCCTCGATTATAAACTATAATAAAAGTCTTTTATCTTCTTTGCCATAAGTTCGCGACGTTTTTCAAGGAAACTCTCATAATCTGCATATGTCATATTACAAGCCTCAATAGGGATACAGTTTGCAGAAAGGTTTGCTTTAAGAATATCGATATCTGTAATAGAACCACAAGTTATTTCCTTCGTTTCACACTGTTTAAATGCTTCAGCAAAATACTCACAAGGAGCCTTTTTACCAATAGATTTATTAACCTGTGTATCAAGATAAGCATAGTTTGCATCCTGATTATAAAGATTTTTGCTGAAACCATTTGATTTAAGATATTCTTTTGGAAAGATATGATGCACATCACCGCTTATATCTATCAAATCTTTAACAGTGATATTGTTTGAAAGTAAGGACATGTCATTATTTGCAACTTGTGCAGCAAGGTATACAAGATATGTAGGATTGATTGTTGAAGTATACGCTAAATCCTGAACAACTTTAACTTCCCAGAAATTATCTGACAAAAGAGCCGCCTCGATATCTTCAAGCGTTTTTACAACACCCACTTCATTTATTCTGCGTATATCTCTATAAAAAGCAGTTTCTGGTGAAGAACTATATCTTCCAGTCAAGACAGATAATACATACCATTTTTGAACGATGCGTTTCACTTCACTTACAGATACTTCTTTGCTGATGGAAAGTCTCAGATAGAGGGCATAAGCAAAGTCAAGTGCCATATATGAGTTAACTAACTTGCTTGAAATGAAACCTGCACCTCTGATAGCGAGCATGAACTGATTGAAATTGTTCTTATTGATTACATTGAGCACACCTTGTTTGAGTTTGGTATATGTTTCTTCTGTGATTTCAATTCTAAATTCTCTTGTTTCAAAGTCTCTACCTGAAAGTAGACTTACAAGATCTGCAAGTTTTGCTCTCGGGTACATATGCATAAACGCTACTCGAAGAATATCGTCACATTCAGGATCATATACTGTTTCTTTATCATCTTTAAGCCAAGAAAGTTTTTGCATATACTCTGATTCTGCAAATTCTGTATCATTTTCTTTTATGTAGTTGTAGAAAGACGGCTCAACACAAAGATGTGCAAAATAGTCTATAGCTTTCCGAAGCATATTACCGCCATAACTTTCATCGGCGGCAATTTTGGACATAACAAAGTCACCCTGACTCAAAGATGTACCTTTTGAGTTTATACGAATAAAGATATCAGTAACAATATCTATATCAAGGCCTTCAGAAAGTTCTATAACACCAATAAGACGGTTGCCGATTGCCCGAAGGTTTGTCAAAATTTTATCTAAGGTTTCAGGCTCCATTTCAGGGTTGTCGCTACAATACTTATTGATAAAGGAAAACACTGAAAAATCATTCTTAAATACTTCTGCAATATCGGGAATCCACTTTTTGCCTTTTAAGTGACTTTGATCCTGTACAGCAAAAATTTCGGCATCCTTATCTTCAGATAAAGCCTCAAAGGGATCAAAAGCAATTTTGATCCTTTCTTTTTTGTAATCGCTGTTAACAACTGGGATACCCGCAATAGCTGTCATCAAAGCGGTTACTCTTTGCTGACCATCAATGAGTATTTTCTTTCCGGCAGACACCTTACCATCTTTCAACTTAACATTTGGATTCTGCCAAATTATTAAGTATCCAGTAGGATAACCCTTATACAATGAATCCATTAAATCTCTAACTTGCTTTTTCTTCCAAACAAAAGGTCTTTGTATCTCGGGAATTGCAATTGATCCTGATTCTATCAAACCTAATATTGCGCCTATACTAAGTGAGTTTGGATTAAATTTTTCAACTATCATATTTTTCTCCTAAAAGTTATTAAGCAAAACTGCTAAATTCAATATAATGTACCAATTTTATTATATCGTAAATTATCGGTATAATCAATAAAGAAAGCACAAAATATTGTGTTTTCCGATGTAAAGATACACTTTTCAAACTTACAATCTTACGAAATAAAACAGCTTTATTTATATACAGTGTCGAAAATTGTAAAAAGTAACACAAAAATCTCAAAAACTGCAAAACCGTTCAGCATCTACTCAGAATTTGAACGGTTTTTGGTATATTCATCCTTGCTGAATTATTTCGGCAATCTCCCCATATGCACCCCGCCGTTATCATTCAACCATTTATGCCACTTCTTATACTCAGGAAACACCTTTTCAATCTCAGTATAAAACTGTGGCGAGTGATTCATATGCTTTCTATGGCAAAGCTCGTGTACAACAACACTGTCGATAACCTCAATCGGAAACAGTGCTAACAGGCAGTTAAAGTTAAGATTACCCTTTGACGAGCAACTGCCCCAACGGGTACGCTGACAACGGATAGTGATTCTGTTATAGGTAACGCCGATTTTCGGAGCGTAATATCTCACTCGTTCAGGGATGATTACCTTTGCTTTTTCAACAAGAGCTTTTATTTCATCTTCGGTGAAAGGCTGCACCTCATCAAGTACCTTCTGCCGCTCTTCCATTTTAGCGAGATTCTTTTCAATCCACGTCTTTTTTGATTCAATGAAACTGTAAATCTCTTTGTCCTTCATACGCAAGGGGGCACGGGCGATAATTTCACCAGACTTGAGTTGAATCGAGAGAGTCTTACGATTGCTGTGGATTATAGTGATTTTTATATTTAATGAGAGCATAAATTTATATACCTATCTTTCTGTTTGCTATCAATGAGCTTTAACATAAAACCTCATTTCTTTTGTTCCACGAAAATAAGATGCGTTAAGTTCAACCAGCTTTTCTTCTGCCCATTTATTATTTTTGTCTTCCCATGCGGTTTCATCATCTTCATATTCCCAAATTGTAACCATATAAAGTTTACAACCAAATTTTAACCCATTAACATACTCACGCATTTTCTTATAATCAGCATAAATATCATTTGAAGCAGTAAATCCGCTTTTATATTTAAACTCAATTACCGCCAAGCAATCTGTAACACTATCACCCCAATATGAAACATCTCTATTTAAATCAACTCTTGCAATTACCATATCAGGCCTATAACCTGACCCTTTAAACTCTTCGTCCGTAAATTCAGTATAAATCCTTATATTGTTATCTTCAAAAAATTCTCCAAGTTCTTTACGCATATGGAAATAAAAAGAATTTTTCAAGGTGTCTTCTTTGAGAAGCCATCTCGATTTGTAATCGAGTTTTATTTCATTCTCCCATATGTTTTTGATGGTTGTATCAATTTTGTTAATAATGTATGTATCTTCAACTGTTTTTATATTTTTGCCCATAGGTAACACCTCCAAAAATTTATATAATTATACTATTTATATCCGCATAATTGCAATAGCTCCTTGCCCTTACAGCACGTCAAGTCCCAATATATGTACTCAAAACCGCATTTTTTCTTCTATCATTGACAACAACGCTACTCAACCATATAATTAAACCATAAAACCAACGATTAGAGGTGAAATAATGCCCCTTCAGATAATCCGTCAGGACATAACCAAAATGCACGTTGACGCTATCGTCAACACAACCAATAAAAAAATGATAGGCTACAGCGGTGTTGATCTTGCAGTACATACTGCTGCAGGTTCCGAACTTGATGAGCTCTGCAGAGAACTCGCGCCTCTCGGTCTCGGTACAGCAAAGATAACCCCTGCCTTTAATCTACCTTGTAAGTATATTATTCACACCTCAGGTCCCGTATGGAATGGTGGAAATAACGGAGAAACTGAACTGCTTGTTTCCTGCTATAACGAGTGTCTGAAGCTTGCAAAAGAAAACAAATGTGAAACGGTTGCCTTTCCACTTATCTCGTCGGGGACTTACGGCTATCCCAAGGATAAGGTGCTGAAAATTGCAATTAACACCATAAGTACATTTCTCTTCGATAATGAAATGACGGTTTATCTCCTTGTCTATGACAAGAAATCCTATGAGCTTTCAGAAAAGCTTTTTTCAGGCATAGAGAGCTATATTGAC
>JAZNIJ010000192.1:0-4631 GCA_045577455.1 Eubacteriales bacterium | reverse complement strand
ATTTTACATTTTTTGCAAGCTTTAGTTGCATACGATTAAAGTTTAATATGGATTTAAATGATTGTTCAGCTTCTTCTGGTGTCATATTTCCAATGTTAGTTTTCAAAAATGTTCTGAATATATCTCCACTACACTGAATTATTTTTTGTACAGTGTAGTATTCCTCTTTTGCAATACACTCATCGAATAAACAACTATACTCCCTTAGAGATTCGGATTTTAAAGATTTACCTTCGTATAATTTCTCTTTTAATTGTTTGTTAAATTCATCAATTTGATTGCTTAATGCTAAGCTTTTATAAGAATTATATATTTCAAATAAGATTGCGAAAATTGTATATAATGTAAAAGCAGAAAAAACATATAGGGATATAACTCCAAAAGTAAATACAACTACGATAGAGCCGAAGATAATGTTCACAATTATACACAACAAGTGTTCAGTATTTTTATGCGAGTAATTTTCTTTGAAAGAGGAGATTTGATATCTGCCCTTAAATATTTCACAGAAGAGTAGATAACAAGCACCCCAAATACCTGCAACTCCAATAAGTGAACTAAATAAAAGATTCACAAGATTTATTAGATTATCTGAGGCTGGGATAGACAACCATAAGTCGGTTGCTACGGATATTACAGAAATCAGTGATAGTATTGTTGCTTTTAAAATGATTGTTTTGTGTTTTTTTAGACTTTCAATCATATGTTAAAACCATCCTTTCTATGTTAACATCATTCACAAACATTTTTGTGAATGAGCTTCACTTATATATGACAAAATTCGACGAATACTTCACATTTTTTTCAAAGTTTTTTTAGTTTCTATGTTTTTACTAAATGTTGGCGTCTGTATTTGTTCAAGATTACCTGTGCAAATATACATAAACTAACCCGAGGGTGTGGATGGCGATACACTCTCGGGTTGCATTTATTTTATATCAATGGTAAAATTGTGGTAGTATAGTTTGGTGGTGATTCGGTTGGAGAAGAAGGATTACATAAAATGGATTCGTGGCAAGGTTGGTCACAATAAGATTATTATTGTTTATGCAGGCGGTTGCATCTTCAATGAAAATGGTGAGGTGCTTCTTCAAAAACGAGCTGACTGCAATAAATGGGGTTTTCCCGGTGGTGCTCTCGAGCTTGGCGAAACACCTGAAATGGCAGCTAAACGAGAGGTTAAGGAAGAAACAGGCTTGGATGTTGAAGTTGGCAATCTTATTGGTGTTTATACCGACTGTGATGTTGTTTGTGTGAACGGAGACCAAGTCCAAAGTATTTGTATCGGTTATGAAATGACTGTTATTGGTGGGGAGTTAGTTTGCGACAAGGTCGAAACGTTGGAACTCAAATACTTCTCTTTAGACGATATGCCCGAACTGTTTTGCAAGCAACATGAAGAACTTTTGAGAGATATTAAAGTGCTTATTTCTAATATGGAGTGATAATAATATGAAAAAACAGCTTATTAAAGAATTCAATAAATTAGGCATTGTTGATATGGAAGAGGTTACGGAGCTTCACGAGGGTAAAGGTGAATTTGTTAATCTTGATTTTCCTTTACCATGTGGTAAAACTGTGAACCTTTGGGACAATGAAAAAACATACTACATAAATCAGCTTGAAAAGAAAAACAGTGAGAGATGTTACGGTTTGACAGCTGATGAAAAATATCTCTTAGTTTGTGAATATGGCGAAGGTGGTTCAGACCCTGAAATCGTAGTTTTTAAGCGATGGAATTAAAACTGAGTTTTACACGAGGTTGTAATATGGAATTTATAAATAGTGAAAATACAAAAGAATTTTCAAATCCCGGTGTTGTATCAAGGCAACTTATAAATTCTGAAAATTCGAAGAGTGAAAGAGTTACAATAACAGAGGTTCATCTTGAAGTCGGTGCAAGTCAGCCAAGACATAGACATGATACATCAGAGCAGATTTGGTATGCTATTCAGGGTAGCGGAAAATTACTTCTTGCAGATGAAAAAGAAATGATTTTCAAAGCCGGTGATGTTGTCAGATTTGCGGATAATGATATACACGGATTACTGAATGACGGTAATACTGAATTTGTATATATTTCTGTAACCTCACCACCGATAGATTTTGGTTACGCTTATAAAGATAAGAAAGATTAGGAAAAGATTTTGATTAGATAACAAAAACGCAGGAGTAAATACGATGTTTGAACTTGAACAAGTGTGCAATGAAAATCTATCGTATTATAGAAGATACGAAGAAGCCTTTGAAACTGACTTGAAACGATATCAATCAAGGCTTTATCCTACAAAAGAGGCTCAATTTCTTCGTTGGCATCATATCCAAGTTGAGGATAAATATATCGGTGCTATATGGTTGGAGAAAGTTTCAACCGATGACTTTGCGGTTATTGGAATATTCATTGATGATAAAGATTTCCGAAATAAAGGTATTGGAACTAAAGCAATTGATAAAGTAATCAAAAACGATTTGCCGTATATGCCCACAAATAAAATACTCCTTCGTGTCCGTGCAGAAAACGAAAGAGCAATTAAATGTTATAACAAAATAGGTTTTATAGAAAGTAGAAGATATAAAAGAGACGGGTTAAATGTTATTGAAATGATGTACGAGGCTTAAGTATGATTTACAGAAAATATGAAAGTGAAGATGTTTCTGCTATACGAGATATACTTGAAAATGATTTAGGTTATAATTGCGAGCTTGATAGTTTGAAAAATCGTGTGGATGAAATGATGAACCGAGGTAACTATCAGATATTTGTTGCTTGTGATGGTGATAAGGTTGTAGGCTACATAGGTTGCGTTAATTATCTTGCTTTTGAACTTGAAAACGAAGGTATGAAAATAATTGCTCTTGCTGTTTCAAAAGAATATCGCAGAAAAGGGATTGGTACACAGTTACTTAAAACTACGGAACAATGGGCGAAAGGAAATAACATTGAAGTTGTGCTTCTCAACAGCGGTTTACCGAGAGAAGAAGCACACACCTTTTATGAATCACAAGGTTATTTCAAAAAGAGTTATGGGTTTATTAAAAGAATTTAAACTGTAAGGTGACAAAATACTATGAACTTAAATGTTAGTGATAAGCATCTGAATAATCTTATAAAAAATGTTGTTGCAGAGAAGCTTGGTGCAAATGTAACAATGCTCAAATTCATTGGTGGTGGCAGTAATGGTAAGGTTTATTGCGTTGTAACCGATGATAACAGAAAATTTGCAGTCAAGGCGTTCAGAATAAAGGGTGCTATGCAGAGAGAGTCCAATCAGATGATTATGCTTTCAAAACACACTAAAACTAAAATGCCTGAGGTTCTTTTCCTTTATGAAGACAACGAAACAGCATTAATGGGTATGACTTTCATAGAAGGCAAAAATGTTTTGAATCCCTTGTTTATTTTCAAAAGCAAGGCAAAGAAAGAGAAGTTTGCCAACGATGTTATTGATACTATGCTGGAGTGGCATTCGGTAACTGGTGATAAGTTCGGTGATATGGAAAATCCCATATATGATAATTGGCGTGATTACTATATTACCGAAAAGCAAAAGCCATTTCTTGATGGACTTTCAAAGCTTGCTGATAACGGTAAATACAGCAAAAAGACTCTTGCTTTTCTGAAAGAAGCAACCGAGATTTATAATAATCTTCCTGACGAATCAGGTAAGCCTGTTTTGATTCACGGTGACCTGAACATTATGAACATAATGGCAGACTCCAAAAGCCTTGAGCTTATCGGTGTAATAGACCCAAGTGGTTCAATTTATACCGATAGAGAGTATGATTTATTCCAACTTCGTAATATGTGGGGCGATGCCTTTGGTCTTTACGATACATATAAAAGTAAGCAAAAACTTTCAGAATATACGGATTTCCGAGTTGCATATTATGGTGCCATGAATGAGGCATCCTGCCGTTTGGGTGGCGGTTTAATTGTGCCATTATGGGAAGTTTTGTGGAATAATAAGCTGAAAAAAGAAATGAAAAAATTGCGAGCAGGAAAATAACAGGAGAACATTATGAGCTACATAATGGATTTGAGAAAAGTGGTCGGACACGGACCCATTATGGCAGTTGCTGCAATGGCTATTATTTACAATGAGGAAAAGGGTATGCTCTTGGAAAAAAGAACAGATACAGGTGAATGGTGTACTCCCGGTGGTGCAATAGAACTGGGGGAATCATTGGAAGATGCACTTAAAAGGGAAATCATAGAAGAAACAAACCTTGATTTTGCAAACCAGAAACTATTTGATATCAAAGCAAATGTGCATATGGTTTATCCTAACAAAGACGAGGTTTATTATACCGATGTTGTGTATATAATAAATGAGTTCTGGGGCGACCTGAAACCCGATGGCGAAAGCACAGAATTAAGGTTCTTTGATTTAGACAATCTCCCGGAAAATATTATGCCGACACAAATCGGTTATATCAAAAGGTTTGTTGAAGCGCAAATGAAATAAATAATCAGAAAGGGCAGGGTGTTATCCCTGCTCTTTGTTGTTAAAATTTAATTTATATTATTTCATCCTAGGCTTAAAGTTCTTACCATCAAAGCTGGGGTTGAAGGCATAGAAATTCTTGCTGTTAAGCTTATCTGTTGCAAGGCGAAGCCCCTCACCAGTAAT
>JAZNIJ010000191.1:0-69099 GCA_045577455.1 Eubacteriales bacterium | reverse complement strand
CATTATATTTTATCAAGGTGTATCCACATTATATTTTATCAAGGTGTATCCACATTATATTTTATCAAGGTGTATCCACATTATATTTTATCAAGGTGTATCCACATTATATTTTATCACAAGGTGTATCCACATTATATTTTATCACAAGGTGTATCCACATTATATTTTATCACAAGGTGTATCCACATTATATTTTATCAGTCAAGTCGAATGCTGATTTCGCCGAAGGATAAACGGTCTGTATCACCGTTTTCATATTTAACAATCAATCTGCAGGAGTGGTCAATATCAAGAACAAGTGCTTTCTTTGCACTGTTTCCTTGATAAACGGTTATGTTTTTGCCGATAACACAGCTTTTCTTTATGTATTCAGAAACAAAATCGGGAGTATATGAGTAGAAATTATTTATTATTTCAGAGATAATTCTGTTTCTCAAATCTTCATCGTTGTTATTAGGGTTGGGGTGGTCGAAAACACTTCCTGCAATGTTTTCAATATCCTTTGGAAAACCGCCTTCGGGAGCGTAAACATTGATTCCTATGCCAACTATAACATATTTAAGCTCTCCTTCGGATGCACCTGCTTCTGCAAGGATTCCGCATACTTTTTTACCATTTTTGTATATATCGTTAACCCATTTAATTCCAAATTTTTCATCAGAAACCTTTTCGATGGCGTTGCAAACGGCAACAGCAGTAAAGGCGGTAAGGAGACCAATATCTTCTTTTTCGGGCTTGGCAAGTAAGCTCATATATATTCCGCTTTGAGACGGTGAATGGAAGCTCCGACCTAACCGACCTCTGCCGAGGGTCTGTTTTTCTGCAATGATAACGCGGTGGGGATGTGAGGTAGTTTTCACTTCTTCTTTCAGTATGGAGTTTGTCGAATCTGCAACCTTCAGAAGCGTAATTTCTGCAGGAACGGAAAGCGTCTCTTTAATATGTTTTTCGTTTAGCATATCTTAAAATCCTTGTTAAATAATGTAGAAACAGAGTAGGAGACTTAAAATACAAATCTGAAGCTATTAAAACTTATTTTCCCCTGCAAGCCGAATCTCTGTATTGCCTTGGAGTTATACCCTTTTCTTTAATAAACTGCCTGTTGAATGACCTTATTGTGCTGAATCCTGCCGAAAGTGAAATCTCTGTTATGCTGAGATTGGTTGTGCTAAGTAGTTTTTCTGCGCGCCTGATGCGCAGAGAGTTTATATGCTGAGAAAAGCTCATCTTTATAGTATTGCTGAAAATTCTTGAAATGTGAAACGGGGAAATCCCCAGCTTTTTAGAAATAGTTGAAAGAGAAATGGTAGGGTCGGTATAGTGGCTTTCACAGTATGCAAGTATCTGCTGTGCATCGCTGGATGAAACGGAGTTTCTCTCCATAAGCTCAATAAGCCCAAGTATTTCGCTCATAATAACAAGAGTCAAACCCTTTAATACAGTAGTATTGTATTTGAAATCACAGTCTTGCTTTTTCAGAATCCATTCTAACTCATTTGCAAAGTTTTCTTTTTTAAAAACAGGGTAAACAGGTTCGTTTTTTGAAAATATTCCTTCAAGCTCACCAAGATACTCTGACGAAATCAGAAAAACATAGCCGCTGCCATCGGGCGTGCTGTTTATGTATCCATGAACCTGATTTGGAAAAGCAATGCATGCTTCACCTTCATGCACCGTATATGTTTTCCCTGCAATAATCGCTTGAAAAGACCCTTTGGTACAAAGTATAATTTCAACCTCAGAGTGGAAATGTTGAGGCCAATTCATTCCAACTCTGTGGTAACAGTATAAGGGCAACGCGTGTGTTTGAAAGAAAATCATACTTTTCTCCTGATGTAACAAAAAATTCAAAAAACACCTATGTATCTATATTATATATATTTTTTTTGAAAATTCAATATATTAAAATAAAAAAATGAATATTAGTCAAAATTTTTTAGATGAATTCTTAAAAGCGCAATAAATGTCTGTTTTTGAGCAAATTATGACTTGAATGTGGTAACGCATAATGATAAAATATGTATAAGAGTAAATATAGGTGTTTTTGCGGAAAAATACCAATTGCACTGCTAATATTCGGCGTAATTTGGTTATTCGCAACACCGTAAAAAATATAATGAGGTGCATTATGAAAAAATACCCTGTTGCATTACAGCTTTATTCCGTTCGTGATTTTTGCGAAAAAGATTTTGAAGGCACAATCAAAAAGTTAAAAGATTTTGGTTATGACGGTGTTGAATTTGCAGGAACATTCGGCAGACCTGCAGCTGAGCTTTGCGATTACTGCAAGAGCATTGGTATAGTTCCAATCTCGGCTCATGTTTCATATGATGAGCTTATGAGCAATGTTGAAGGCGTTGTAAGATATTATGCTGAAGTTGGCTGTAAGTATATCTCAATTCCTTATCTTGTTGAAGAATATCGTCCGGGTGGAGAAAAATACGATGAATTCGTTAAGAATCTCAAGGTTATCTCTGCAGAATGTAAAAAATACAGAATTGATCTTCTTTATCATAACCATGATTTTGAATTCAAGAAAATTGACGATGTATATGTGCTTGATAAACTCTATACAGACCTTACAGCAGATGAGCTTAAAACACAGCTTGACCTTTGCTGGGTAAATGTTGGTGGTGAAAACCCTGCATCATATTTGCTTAAATATGCAGGCAGAGCACCTGTTGTTCATTTTAAGGATTTTGCAGGTAAAGCATCAGATAAAATGTATGCTCTCATTGGTATAGACGATGATACAGATACATCCAAAAAAGAAGATTCTGCGTTTGAATTCAGACCTGTTGGATACGGCTATCAGAATTTCCCTGAAATTATGAAATCTGTTGAAGCAGCAGGCACAGATTGGATTGTTGTTGAACAAGACCAGGCAAGCATGGGTAAATCCTCCCTTGAATGTGCTGAAATGAGCATAAACTATCTTAAAACAATTAACGGATAATTCTTAAATGGGGTAGGTAGTATGAGCAAAATCAGAGTTACCGTTTGGAATGAATACAGACACGAAAAACACAGCGAGGAAGTTAAGGCAATCTATCCAAATGGAATGCATAACACAATAGCTGATTTCTTGAGAAGTGATGATATTGAGGTTCGCACAGCGACCCTTGATGACCCACAATGTGGATTAACGGATGAAGTTTTGGATAATACAGATGTTCTCTTGTGGTGGGGGCATATGAATCATCACGAAGTTCCCGATGAAATTGCGTTTAAGGTAAGAGATGCTGTTCACAAGGGAATGGGTATGGTTTTCCTTCATTCGGGCCATCATTCAAAACCCTTCAAGCTCCTTATGGGAACAACTTGTAATCTTTCATGGAGAGAGCATGGAGACAGAGAACGCCTTTGGGTTATAGACCCTTCTCACCCTATTGCGCAGGGGATTGACAGATATGTTAATATTCCTCACGAGGAAACATATGCAGAGCCGTTTGAGATTCCCGAACCTGAAAAGCTGGTTTTCGTTGGTTGGTATGACGGTGGCGAAGTTTTCAGGAGCGGTTGCTGTTATCATAGAGGTAATGGAAACATTTTCTATTTCCAGCCGGGTCATGAATCGTTCCCAACTTTTCATATTCCTGAAATCCAGACAATTATAAGAAACGCTGTTAAATGGGCTTGCCCTGTTTACAGAGTTAAGGATTTAGTTTGCCCCAATATTGAAAAGCTGACAGACTAATTGTTGGCAAAATATTTTAATTCGGAGGAGCTATAATGAAATTATCAGTTTTAACAGTTCCGCTTCAGGGCGTTAGCGCGGATGAAGCATTTAAATATTTAAGCTCACTTGGTGTTGAAGCTGTTGAGCTTGGAACAGGCGGTTATACAAACCATAACCATTGCAACCCCGATATTCTTTTGAATGACGAGAGTAAAATTGACGAACTGAAAAGGTCTCTCGATAAGTATAATCTTGAAATCAGCGCCCTTTCTTGCCACGGTAACCCTGTTCACCCTGATAAGAAAATTGCTGCTGAGTATCACGATGTATTTGTTAAAACCTGTAAGTTGGCAAAGAAATTGGGCGTTAAAACCGTTGTAACATTCTCAGGTTGTCCCGGTGATTGTCCAACATCCATTCGTCCAAACTGGGTAACAATTTCTTGGCCCCCTGAATATGGTGAGACATTAGATTATCAGTGGAATGATGTTCTTATTCCATATTGGAAATCTGCTGCTGAAATTGCAACAGAAAACGATGTTGATAAAATTGCTTTTGAAATGCATCCGGGTTTCTGCGTATATAACCCTGCAACAATGCTTAGAATCAGAGAAGCAGTTGGGGATATCTTAGGTGCAAACTTCGACCCAAGCCACCTTATCTGGCAGGGTATGGACCCCGTTGCAGCTCTTAAAGAGCTTAAGGGAGCAGTTTACCATTTCCACGCAAAGGATACTAAGGTTGACCCATATAATAAGGCAAAATTTGGTGTTCTTGATACAGGTAAATATGGCGACCTTTCCGACAGAAGCTGGATTTTCAGAACTGTTGGCTACGGCACAGATACAAACGCTTGGAAAGACCTTATGTCTGCTCTCCGCCTTATCGGTTATGACGGTGCTGTAAGTATCGAACACGAAGACGGACTTATGTCTGTTAAACAGGGACTTGAAAAGGCAATTGCATTCATGAAAGAAGTTATGATAACTGAAAAGCCGGCAGAAATGTGGTGGGCATAATTTCGGTTACCCCTTTGTGAAAGTGTGAATATAATAAAACAGACGGTTTCAATTAAGTTTGAAGCCGTCTGTTCTTTTCTGTTATTTATCGATAGAGCAAATTAAAAATATATGGGAATGAAAGTTAATTATATCAATTATTATTGAGCAACAGGGATTTAATTGCAAGGTAGTCTGACGTGTCGAGGGAATTATCGTTATTATAGTCTGCTGCTCTTGCAAAAAGAGTATCAAAGGTGAATGTGTTAAGAAAAGCGGATTTGATTCTTATATAATCCGTTGAAGTTATTCTTCCGTCACCGTCTGTATCTCCCGACACATATGCAAAGTACATACTATGTTGCTCTGAGTTGATAATGTCCCCTGTGCCTATAAACGAATCTGTTTTGGTGTTGCCGTCTTTATCTGTAATAAAGGCGGTTTCATCGTCAAGAAGGGCTTGTATTCCATCTGCCATAATTTCGGGAGGGCATTGGTAAACATTAACGCCTTCAATGTGAAAAATAGCAGAGGATGTATATTCACCGTCGGTTGCTTCTAAGAGAACTGAATATTCACCGGGTGAATTGAGGGTTATTGAAAGCTCATTGCCAGAAATTTCATTTCCAATACATTCCGCTCCTTTTATCTCGGTTGCGTTTTCGGTATATCCATCACACATATAGACATTGTATGTAACATTGTTGTTTTTCTCTGAAATATCGGGAATCAGCGAAACAGAGCCACCCGAATATACATATATTCTCTTGCCGTCTGACATACCGTTAAGCATCGGAGCTGTAAGCCCTTCAACGGAAAATCTTCCAAACTCGGCAATATCGTTTTCTCGGTTGAAATTTCTTATTTTGTTTTTAAGCTCAGTATCGGTTTTGCAAAAACGGTATTTACCAATAACCTTGTTTGTTGTACGGTTTGTTATATTGTCCTCAACCTGTGGGTCGAAATTGTACCACACACCGTTTATTTTAACGCTTACCCATGTGTGACCTGTCCAACCGCCGCTTGCCTTGCTTGTTTCTCCCGTTACGGTGTACGCATCAAATCCAATTGCTCTCAGCATGATCATAAACAGTGATGAATAATAAGTGCAAGCACCAACCTTAAGCTGTAATATTCTGAGCGACCTGAAAACTTCATAAGCATCGTCGGTTGATTTATAGGGAACTTTTTCAAGTATAGGATATATATCCCGACTTATGTATATAAGATAGCTGTTGTCATACTCAAAGGTTTTAACCATATATTGATAAAGATACCATACCTTGTCGTAAGGGGACATTTCCGAATTAAAGCCATCTGTAAATATTTTATCAATTTGATTGTCAAGCTCTGCATAACCTGTTCTGATTGGTTCAAGGGTTGCAGAATTGATAATCTGCTCTGCTGTTGCTCCTTTTGCTGTATGCTTTGGAAAAATACACAAAGTGAGGGTGAAAACCAAAAGAACCGAAAACACTTTTTTAAATTTATTCGTCATCTTTTCCTCGCTTTCCTTTTTGTTAGCTCATTTTCTCCATTATGAGCTGTTTGTTGTGAACTATAACACTACTGAACAAAACCGTTTGCAATTACAGCGTGTTTTTATTTCAATCTCTCGCTGTAAAACAAAAACTGCTGGGCAATTCCTGCATATTTACCGAAATAATCGGGGGTAAATCCGTCTCCGTAATACTTTGATATAACTCTTTTAATCCATACATCAATCGGGAACGCTTCTGTGAACCCAAGCCCGAAAAGCAAAACGCAATCTGCAACCTTTGGCCCTACGCCATTTATTGTCATAAGCTGTTTTTTTGCGGTGGGGTAGTCCATTTTTCTTATATCATCAAAGTTAATCTTGCCAGATACAACCGCTTCTGCGGCACTGTAGATGTATTTACTGCGGAAACCGCTTTTTATTGGTGCTAAACCCTCTATACCAAGGGAATAAACTGCTTCTGCACTGGGAAACGATTTCATATCACATTCCTCAATGGGTTCACCGCACAGGTTGCAGAGGGATGAAACTATTTTCTTTATTCTCGGTATATTGTTGTTTTGGGAAATGATAAAAGAACAAAGAGTTTCCCATGGTTCTTGATTCATAATATGTATTCCCAAAGAATCATTGATGGAATTTTTCAGAGTTTCATCAAATGATATCTGGTTTACTATCTCGCTGTAGTCAACATCCAAAGCAAGATAGGACATAAAACGAGTTTCAAACTCCATTTTCGACATATTGGGTATGAAAATATCTCCGTTTCCGCTTTTTTCAAAACGAAGGTATTTTCCAAATGCAACTCCGTGAAATATTCCGTTTTCGTCCTTGTCAAAGCGGAAACATTGCCCACAGTCAAGGGTGCGTTCTATATCAAAATAATTGTCGGCTTTAATTGTAACACCGTTGTTTTCGTATATAAATTCCATTTTTCAACTTTCAACTTTCAATTATCGATTGATTTTCAACTTTCAATTATCAATTATCGATTTTGTTTTTAACTTTCAATTTTTAACTCATATTTGTGGGGAATTGAGCTTGCGGCATATTTCCTTGTTACGGAAACTCCCGATGCAACAATTGCAAGCTTTGCAGATTTTTCAATATCCAAACCATCGCCTATAGCAGTGGCAAAAACACCGTTAAAGCAATCGCCTGCGCCTGTTGTATCTACGGGTATTCCAACATCAAGAGGTGGGATGGCTTTTCCTGTTTCTTTAATAAAACATCCGTTTCCACCAAGAGTTATAACCATGTTTTGTTTGCCGTTTAAAAACTCGGTTTCGTGTTGATTTGGGGTAAAAATATCAACATTTTCAAGTAAATAATCACTCAAAGGTTTTGACGGTGCAGGGTTCAGAATAACTAAAACACCGTTTTCTTTGGCGATTTTTGTTGCCCTTAAGTTTACTTCTTCGGGGACTTCGTTGTTAATAAGAAGAATATTGGAAGATGCAATTTCCTTTGAAAATAAATCAACATCGTTTTCGCAAAGTGTAACGCCACCGTAAACTGTAACTCTGTTTTCACCTGCTGAATCTGTTAAAATGCAGGCATAAGGGGAGTTTCCTTGTTTTTTCACTAAATATGGCTTGATGTTTTCGTTTTCAAGAAATTTCCTTGCTTCATCTATATAATCATCACCAACTGCACCGAGAAAGGAAACAGCAGCACCAAATCTTGCGGAGGATACAGCTTGATTGAATCCTTTTCCCCCCGGCTCGAAATGAATTTCATTGGCAACAACCGTCTCTCCGCCTTTATGAAAGCTGTCAACTGATAGAAAAGCAGAGTTTCCAACAAGACCAATAACAGCAATTTTGCTCATAATACCCCTCGTGTTTAAAATAACAATGTTTGAATTGTAATGTGTTTTAAGTTAAAACATCTTTTGCAAAGATAAAGCCCACTTGCAAAGATAAATATCACTTGCAAAGATAAACTACCTTTTGCAAAGATAAAGCCAACTTACAAAGATGAAGCCCACTTACAAAGATAAACAACCTTTTGCAAAGAGAAAGCCAACTTGCAAAGATAAAGCCAACTTGCAAAGATAAAGCAAATTATAAATGCTTAACTCTGTTAAAATACATATTTTCCAAAACCACATTATGCTCTTTGCCGCCCTCAATGTTACCGCTGAGATAAATTGGTGGAACAGTACCCTCATCAAGAGATATTTTTGCACCGTCTATAAGGCAGGAATTAAGAATAAAACAGTTTGTTGCCGTTGACAGCCCTCCCATTGTTGAGTTGCCAACCATGATGCAAGCGTCTCCATATGGAACTTTGCAATCTATATGAATGTCTGTGTGAAGGTGCAAGGAAGCACCCTTATCAAAATATGACGATGAAGAAATTCCAACGGTTTTTATACCTGCTTCTTTTGCCGAAAGTGCCATTTCAATTGGAACAGCGTTTTTCCCCGAAGCGGAAAAGATGAAAAGCATATCGTTTTTTTGGATGGAATATCTTCTGAAAATCTCTTTTGCTATCCCCGACATTTTCTCCATTCTGCTTGACTTTGCACCTCCGTTATGAAGCATAAGGTCAGTATCAAGCATTGGAGACACATTTGCAAGCCCTCCTGCACGGTAAAAGGCATCAAGCCCGGGAAGATGGGAATGACCGCACCCAAAGGTGAAGATAATTCCGTCTGATTTAATTACATCTGCAACCATTCTTGATGCAGAGGTTAAATTTTCTCTTTCTTCGTTTTCTATTCTCTGTAGTATATCTGTTATTTTTGTAAGGTATTCAGACATAATAATTCCTTTTAATGCAACTTGTAATTTCAATAAATATTTTTAAAAAGAGATAACAAGATGGTTTTTGTTTTGAAGTAAAACAAAGTAGCTTTAAATTTTAAAGCCATTAAATACAACTTGTGATATTAAGCAAAATAAAGAGTTGGCTGTTATAAAAAAAACAGAGACGGAAGCCCCGTCTCTGTGAATCTGAAACAGCAAGGGCGAAATGTTCCCAAAGAAAGCTGTTTTATTTTTTTATTCTGAAATCTTCAGATGTAAGCATTGCAATTGTTCTCTCAATGGAATCCTTTGATGTTCCCCATGGAAGGTCATCAAAACGGTAATCGAATTTCTTTATAAAGAGGGAAATATCATCGTAAAGTGAATCAAGGGAAGCAAAAACAATTCTTTGCGCCTCTTTTTCAAGCTGATTTCTCATTTCTTTGTCTATATTTTTTGATGCTTCCAAAAGACGCTTGTAATGGGGAAGGCAGAGTGTTTTCTGGGACTCGAATTTTTTTCTGAATTCTTTTTCTTCCTCATAGAGATATACAGCCGTTAAGAACATACCCGAAAGGTTGGATTCTATCCTGTCGCATATATAACAGCTTTTTTCTAAACTGCCAATATTTTTAACGGGCTTTGCCGCATGGTCTCTTGAAAGGAATCCCCCTTGTTTAACCCCTTTTTTAACTTCTTCGATGTGGCTCTGAAGCATAAGGGCAATACCTAAACGGTTTTTTCTCGGCAACATTTTTCCGTAATGGTATGTGCAGAACCCTTTTTTGTTTGTTTCAATTCGTATATCGGGTTCCATCATAGAAGCACCCAAAATCAAATCAAGCTCGTTTTCCTCTAACTTTCTGTAAAGAGTGCAAAACGGACAGTTGTCTCCTGAGTTTTCAAACGCTTCGTTTACAGGTATCGTATAAATATGTTCTCTCATAAAAATTCTTCCATTGTTGTATTTGTTGGATGATTAAATCACCTTTTGGCTTGCAATTTTGACACTTTATTATGGTTTGCCTTTGATTGGCTTACCATTTTGTCTTGCCTTTGCTTACCATTTTGGCATTACATTATACTTTGCCTTTGTTTGGCTTACCATTTTGGTATTATATCTTGCCTTTGTTTGGCTTAACCAAATTAAAATTAAATCTTTTCGATGATTTTTGCCCCGAATTCTGTGTTTGTTGCACCGTCTGATCTGCCTGTTATTTTAACTTCTGCCATACATTCGTCAATGGCTTTATCCAACTTGGATGCTTTATCCTGCATACCGATGTGATTAAGAAGCATAACAACTGCTCTCAGCATTGAGCAAGGGTCTGCATACATAGCTCTGCCTTCTTCAACCATTCTTGGAGCTGAACCGTGGATTGCCTCAAACATAGCGTAACGCTTACCGATGTTTGCACTTCCTGCTGTTCCAACACCGCCCTGAAGCTCTGCTGCTTCATCTGTTATAATATCACCGTAAAGGTTTGGAAGGATAACAACCTTGAAATCGCGTCTGCGTTTTTCGTCAACCAACTTTGCTGTCATAATGTCGATATACCAATCGTCAACGGTTATATCGGGGTAATCCTTTGCAATTTCCTTGCAGATTTTAAGGAATTTACCGTCAGTTGTTTTGATAACATTTGCCTTTGTAACTATGGTAACACGGTCATAACCGTTATTTTTTGCATATTCAAATGCTAACCTTGCAATACGCTCTGTACCTTCGGTTGTTGTTACTGTGAAGTCAAGTGCAAGGTCGTCGCTAACATGGATGCCTTTGCTTCCGATAGCGTATGCGCCTTCTGTGTTTTCTCTAAAGAAAGTCCAATCAACGCCTTCAGAAGGAATTTTAACAGGGCGAAGGTTTGCAAACAAGTCGAGAGCTTTTCTCATTGCAACATTTGCACTTTCAATATTTGGCCAAGGGTCGCCTGCACGAGGAGTTGTTGTTGGGCCTTTGAGAATAACATGGCATGCCTTAAGCTCCTCCATAACATCATCGGGAATTGCTTTGCCAACTGCTGCTCTGTTTTCTATGGTAAGTCCGTCTATGTTTCTGATTTCAACTTTTCCGCTTTCGATTTCTTTTGCAAGAACATTTTCCAAAACGGTTTTTGCAACTGCGGATATGTAAGGTCCAATTCCGTCGCCACCGCAAACGCCTATAATTATTTTGTCAAGCGATTTGAAATCAACAAAGTCCTTTGTTTTTTTAATGTTTTCTGCTCTGTCGAGCTGTTCGTTAAGCAACGCTTGGAATTTTGCTGTTGCTTCGTTGATGTATGCGTTTCTGTCCATGTTTAACTTCCTTTTTGATATATTTTTACCTTCTTGGTTTATTATGCTTTTTTGAGGGGGTTTATTCTTGCTGTTGCAAATGCATTGAGTTTTAATGCTTCTTCTTTTGTGAGAATTGGCTCATAAAAGCCCTGAGAAGCAATCATGGCGGCATTATCACCGCAAAGTGAAAGTGGGGGCTGATAAAGGGTTGCACCGTGTTTCTCTGCGGTTTCCTTTAATGCTTTTCTGAGATGAGAATTTGCCGCAACGCCACCTGCAAGAACAATGGGTCTGTTTTTAATTTCGGGGAATTCTTCAAAATATGCTTCAACTCTTGTTGTGACTGTGCGAATCAACGCATATGTCATAGATGCGGCAATATCGCATTTGGTTTTGTGGTCAAGCTCCTCGCCCTTTTGGGTGAGCTGGTGAACACGGTTTATAACCGCGGTTTTTAATCCCGAAAACGAAAAATCGTATTTGCTTCCTTCAACTTTGCTGACTGTGAGCTTCAACGCTTTGGGGTCTCCTTCGGATGCCAACTTGTCCATAGCTGCACCGCCCGGGTAGGGAAGCCCTAAAACTCTTGCGGCTTTGTCAAAAACTTCACCTGCCGCATCGTCTCTTGTTGAGCCAATAACTCTGTACGATGTATAGCTGTCAACTGCAAAAAGTGATGTATGACCTCCGCTTACAACCAAAGCAGTAAACGGTGGTTCAAGGTCGGGATGACAGAGGTAGTTTGCCGCAACATGACCCTTGATGTGGTCAATTGCTATAAGCGGCTTGCCCGTTGCATAGGATAACCCTTTTGCAAAGCATACTCCTGTAAGCAATGCGCCAATAAGACCCGGTGTGTTTGTAACTCCTATAGCATCAACGTCATTAACCGTCATACCTGCATCATTCAACGCCTTTTCCATAAGACCGCATATGGCTTCTGTATGTGCTCTTGATGCAATTTCGGGAACAACACCACCGTATAATGCGTGGATGTCAACTTGCGTTGCTGTTGCACAGCTAAGCTGTTCTCGCCCGTTTTTAACAATTGCAACAGATGTTTCATCGCAGGATGACTCTATAGCAAGCACAACCCTGTCTTTACCGTCTTTACATCTCTGTTCAAATAAGCTCTCCATTTTTATATATACACCTTCTGTTTTATGTTTTCTGATTTAAGTTTTGGCAACTAATTGCCATTTTCGGTGGCTTTTGCCCTTTAATTGTTGTTTTTCGATGGGTTACCCTTTAATGTTAATTTTCGGTGGCTTTTGCCTTTTGATTGTTGTTTTTCAATGGCTTTTCCATAATAATTGCATTTTTACCTTTGTAAAAACCCCGTCTTACGCCAACGGAAACGAAACCGCATTTTTCATATAGCTTAATTGCGCTTTGGTTTGTTTCTTCAACTTCAAGAAAAATGCTTTCACCCTGTCTTTCATTGCAGAATTGAATAAGGGCATCAACTATGGCTTTCCCTATACCTAACCCCCGATTTTCTTCTTTGACCGCAACGGTGAAGATTTCACAAGAATAGGGTGAGGTGCAAATTGCACCGCCAACACCAACGGCTTCTCCGTCAATAAGACAAACAAAATATTTGTAGTTTTCGTTTTCAACAATATCACAAAGCTGTTTTTCGCTCCAATTTGTTGATAAATACAGCTTTTCTATCTCTGCCGCAGGGCGGCATAATTCTTTTGTTAAGGGTTTAAGTTCCATAGTTCCTTTTGGTGGTAAGTTTCATAGTTTTTGTAGAGTGTTTTTGCACCTTGTTATGTTTTTTACATTGGGATTTGGTTTGCTTCAATTCGTTGATTACCCTTCAATTCTCAACTTGAGCTGGTCAGGAGCTTTAACATATTTTCCGTCAAGTGGGTTATACAAATATGATATTCCGTTTATATCTGTTATAAAGTGAACGGTGAAATACAGTCCCGGATATTTTTGCGATTTCAGCTTTATTTGCCAGAGAGATTTTTGCTTCATTGGCATATCAACCTCATCACCATTTGTGAGGGAATCAACAATCATATTGATAAGCGGTTCATCGTTTTTCTTGTTTCCCCCGTTTTCAAGGTATTTATCGTGGGCAACAAGATAATCTATTGGATAATCTGTCGAGCCAAGACAAATATCTGCGGAAATTGGGGCGAAGCTGTTGAGTGTGATTTTTTCTGCATCTTCTCTACCATATACAAAACCAATGGAATCATTCAGATATTCAACTATAAATTGGGGCTTTTCCCCCTCTTTTCCCATTTTGGTTATATAATAGTATTCAACACCGTCAAGCCGACCGTAAAGCCCTGTTTTTGCCATTGCTTCAACACAATTATTAAGCATATAGAATTTATTTCCGTTTTCGTCAACAATGTATGTTTCTTCCTGCTTAAAGTCAACAATGCTTGCTTTCCGCTTCCATTCTTTAATCATATCGGGAAGATATGTGAAGCCAAGAATTATAAGGATAATAACCCCGATAATTGACAAAGAAATTGCAAGCTCCTTGTTGCCCGACATTTTTTTCTTTTTTTGTTTCGCTGAAATATTTTTTTTCTTCAAAATAATAATCCTTTAAATCTGGAATTTTTGCTTTTGGGTTATAATTTAAATGAGGTGATAACCGCAACGGTCTTTATTATGTGAGTGTTAAGGTTAATACTCAAATTTACTGTAAGCGTTAAGGTCAATACCCCGATTTACTGTAAGCGTTAAGGTTGATACCCCAATTTACTGTAAGCGTTAAGGTCAATACCCCGATTTACTGTAAGTGTTAAGGTCAATACCCCGATTTACTGTAAGTGTTAAGGTTGATACCCCAATTTACTGTAAGCGTTAAGGTCAATACCCCGATTTACTGTAAGCGTTAAGGTTTAATAACCCACTTTACCAAGACTGTCATCGTTTGTAATCCAATCTTCAACATGGTAAATTGTATATGTGTCCTCTGTTTCTCTAACGATAACTCGTCTGATTCCTGCGTTAATAACAAGGCGCTTGCACATCTGACAACTTGTTGTGCCACCGATAATTTCTTCGGTTTTTGGGTCTGTGCAGGCGAGATAAAGGTCAGCACCCAACATTTGTTCTCTTGAAGCACTGATAATTGCGTTTGCTTCTGCGTGAACAGAACGGCAAAGCTCATACCTTTCTCCTCTGGGAATGTTCATTTCATCTCTTAAGCAGGTTTTTCTGTCGCAACAGTTGACTCTGCCTCTGGGCGCACCTGTGTATCCTGTGGAAATAATAACATCGTTTTTAACGATAATAGCACCGAATTTTTTTCTGAGACAAGTTCCTCTTGAGGAAACTGTCTGGGCTATGTTTAAATAATAGTTTTCCTTGCTGATTCTTTCCATAAGCACCTCTGTATAATTCGGAATTAGAAATTCCAAACTTCACACTTATCACTTATCACTTATCACTTAATTTTCAACTGTCTTAAATATTCTTTCAGCCCTTCTGCTGTTTCAGGATGTTTCAAGCCAACATCTATGTTTGCCATAATAAAGCCCAGCTTGCTTCCCATATCGTATCTTTTACCCTCATAGTCAAGAGCCATAATTCCCTCTTTCCTTGCAAGGGTTGCCATAGCGTCTGTAAGCTGAAGCTCACCGCCTGCTCCGAGTGGTGTGTTTTCAAGAATTTCAAAAATTGAGGGAGGGAGAATTACCCTGCCAAGAATTGAAAAGTTAGAGAAAATCTGTTCCGGCTTTGGCTTTTCAATCATATCGGAAACAGAATAAAGGTCTGCTGTATCTGTTGGAGCTGTTTTAAGGGAGCAATACTTAACAACCTTTTCCGTTGGAACTTCTTTAACCCCAACAACACCCTTTTCGTATTTGTTCCAAACATCTGCAAGCTGTTTGCAAACAGGTGTTTGGGAGATAATCATATCATCACCGTACAGCACTGCAAAGGGTTCGTTGCCAACAAAATTTTTGGCGCAGAGAACAGCGTGACCAAGCCCTTTTGCCTCTTTCTGACGGAGGAAATAAATATTTGCCAAGCTCTCTATCCGTTCAAGCTCTTTAAGCTCATCGGTTTTACCTGAGTTTGCAAGCTTTATGTTATAGTCAAAGTTTTTATCAAAGTGAGATTCAATTGCTTCTTTTCCACGGGCAGTTATTATAAGTATGTCGGTGATGCCGGATTTTGCCGCTTCTTCAACAAGAAACTGTATTGCAGGTTTGTCAACAACGGGATACATCTCTTTTGGAACACTTTTGGATGCAGGAAGCATTCTCGTTCCAAGCCCTGCGGCAGGTATAACCGCTTTTGTTATTCTGCTCATATTCTGTCCTTTCTTAAAACCAATACGATGTTCATCGTTAATAATTATAAATATACTTATATGTATTATACTTCAAAACAACGGTGTTGTCAATACGAACACGATAAACTTTTTTATCAATAATTAAGAAAATACTTGAAAAACGAAAAAAAATGTGTTAATATATTGATAATGAATTTCAGTATCAGGAAGGTTGTACTTATGTTTAATATTGCAATTATGGGTTTTGGCGTTGTTGGAAGCGGTGTTTGGGAGGTTATCAAAGAGAATTCTGCTGACATTTCCAAAAAATTAGGTGGTGAAGGGGAACTGCTTATTGATGTTAAATACATCCTTGACCTTCGTACCTTTGAAGGCCACGAGCTTGCAGACCGTGTTACAACAGACATAAACAAAATTATAAATGATAAAACCGTTTCCGTTGTTGTTGAGACAATGGGTGGTTCTCATCCTGCATATGAGTTTTCCAAAGCAGCTTTGGAAAGTGGAAAAAGCGTTGTTACATCAAATAAAGAATGTGTTGCCAAATATGGTAAAGAGCTTTCCGAATGTGCCGTAAGAAACGGTGTGAGCTATCTTTACGAAGCAAGCGTTGGCGGCGGTATTCCAATTATCAATGCAATGCTTAATGCTCTCACAGCAAACAAAATCGTTAAAGTTGCAGGTATTCTCAACGGAACAACAAACTATATTTTAACTCAGATGAAGGAATGCGGAACAGATTTTGCATCTGCTTTGAAAGAAGCACAGCGCCTTGGCTATGCAGAAGCAAACCCTGCTGCCGATGTTGAGGGAACAGATGCCCTTCGTAAAATATGCATTCTTGGTGGTATTGCATTTAACTGCATTATCCCAACAGAAATGGCATCTCCTGTTAAGGGAATCACCGAAATTACACTTGAAGATACTGCATTTGCAGAAAAAATGGGTTATGCAATTAAGCTCCTTGGAGTTGCAGAAAAATGCGGAGACAAAATCAAACTTATGGTTGCTCCTCACTTTGTTTGCAAATCCTCTCTTATTGCCGCAACATCAGATGTTTTCAATGCAATTTCCGTAACGGGTAATGTTCTTGGCGAAAGTATTTTCTATGGTGCAGGTGCAGGCAGCTTGCCAACCGCTTCCGCTGTTGCCGCTGATGTTATCGAAGCAATTCGCTGTAAACCGCTTCCAATGCTCAGAGAATATGCAGAGGAGGGATTTGTTCTTACAGAGGACGAAATTCCAACAAAGCTCTTTGTCAGAAGCAAAAAGCCAATTGAGGGCTTTGAAAGCGTTGAAATTAACGACGAATACGGAACAATTCTCCCCGAAGCACTTTACGGTGTACAGAAAAAGCTCATTGCAAACAGCGAAGTTATTTCAACATATTTTGTGCTTTAAAATAAAATAAATATATAAAATGGGTGTAAAGGCAAGAAATTGCTCTTTATGCCCTTTTTTATATTACCCTTGCTCGTTTTTTATAAAAATTTTGTGTTTTTAAAAAAACTATTGACAAACGCCGTCTATTGTGTTAGAATGTCGGTGTCGAACAAGGTAGACCAAAATCAATTGTTTGAATTGAAGGGAGTTTAGTATGAAAACCTACAGAAAATTATTTTCACTTTTGCTTTGTCTTGTTTTGCTTGTTTCATGCGTTGGAACAGTCGGTGCTGAAACAGGGACAAACGACGGTGTTTCTTCAAAAATGAACAGCGATATTTCGTCAGAAACCAACGACGATACTTCCGCTGAAAACAGAACCCCTGTAAACTACGCCTTGGGGAGGAAGTATACATATAACGATGATGTAATGAACAACTTTAAGAGTGGATACGAGGACGATTCTTGCACTCTGCTTACAGACGGTATTGTTGCAGTGCCGGAAACTCCCTTTGAAACAGTTATATTTCAGGGTACAAGCAGAATAGTTACAGTTATATTAGACCTTGGAGCAACCTACAACGATATAGTGAGCGTTAATTTTTGCGGTGTCTGGGATACATATGGAGATGGAACATCGGGTCAAAACAGAGGATTTTCCGGAGAAAAAACAATGTTTTTTTTCTCAGAAAACAATATTGATTATAGTAGAAACACCGATTTTGTTATGACTAAAGAGGAGACGGGAGAAGAATCTTATTATAATTTCAAATTCAACTTCAACTCTCCCATAACCGCAAGCGCTGTGAAAATTTATATGTACAGCCCTGTATACTTATTGTCTTTTTCTGAAATTCAGGTTGTGGGCAAACCTATTATGAATGATGGCAACCTGGGAGAAAATGTTAATTATTCTCTCCATGATGACGGAACAATGGAGATTTACGGAAACGGAAAAATGGGCACTTCTTTCCCTTTGCACTATTTGGAAAAAAACATAAAAAACGTTGTTATTAAAGGAGAAGTAACCTTGCTTCCTTCTACTTTTGAAGGAATGTCGCAGCTTGAATCTGTTGAACTTCAAGGCGAGATTAAAGAATTGCCTGCAAATGCTTTTTCGGGTTGCGCTCAACTTGAAAAGGTGATTTTGAACAACTCCCTTGAAAAAATAGGTGAATCTGCATTTTTTGGTTGTGAAAATCTTAAAAGCATAATTATTCCCGATTCTGTTGAATCTATAGGGGTTGATGCGTTTAACAACACAAATCTTGAGAGGGTAAAAATTCCTGCAACGGTTGAATATGTAGGGGAACGCGCTTTTGGATTTAGGCAAATCAACGGCGAATATTTGCAAAATTCTGATTTTGTTATTGAAGGTTTTTCCAATACATCGGGCTATTTTTACGCAGGATATTACGGCTTTGGATTTGTGGATTTAACCGAAAAGATAGAGTTTACAGATGATAATATAAGTTGTGATAGTGGATTTGTTTTCGGCTTGAAGGGAAATTTAAAGGTTGACCAGCTTGAAAAACTCATAAAAAATAGTGATTACAGGGTAAAAGATTCTAACGGCATTGCAATTTCGGGAAACAGCCATGTTGGAACAGGAACTAAAATAACATTCACAAATGGAACTATTTATAAGGTTGTTATTAAAGGTGATACAGACGGAAACGGTTCTGTTACCTCAACTGATTATATACAAATCAAAAAAGCATTTTCAAAATCAATTAAATTGGTAGGTGCATTTGCATTAGCTGCTGATACAACAGGAGACGGTGAAATTACAACAACCGACTATATTCAGGTTAAATCCCATTTTCTTGGAACAATTGATATTTATGCATAAATAACATCATTTTCCAATTTTAAGCGTGTGTGCAATATAGCTTTAAGCATATGCGCAACAATGCGGATTTAAGTATATATGCAACATCAATTTATGCTTTTAAGCATATTTGCAATAATGTGGCTTTTAGCATATTTGCAACATCTGTTTGGGCTTTAAGTATGTAACAATGTGGATTTAAGTATATATTTAATATCAATTTTGTGCCTTTGAGCATATAAAAAGCATCACCGATTGGATGAAACAATCGGTGATGCTTAATTTTTTTATAGGGACAAATATAGCTGTTTATTTTTATTTATAGGGGCAAATATATCTGTTTATTGTGCTGTAACCGCAGAGAAGGTAACATTGTTACCTGCTGTCAAGGTGTATGAAATGTAGATTTCAGAAGGAGAATCGGATGTACATTCAATTGTTACTTTTCTGTAGAAGTTTGTATCCATATCTCCGAAGTCAATTGTTTCAACATTTCCACTCTTGTCTCTTACAGTGAATCTTGCTGCGCTTTTGTAACCGCCCACATAGATTGAGAATGTGTTTTTGCCCTCAGTTGTTTTGAGAGTTAATGAGAAATTACGATGAGAAACAGGGCCGTTTGTTGATCTGCCATTTTCTTTTTCGTCGCCATCGGTCCAAGAAATTGTGTAGTTATCATCGAAGCTGAACAATTCTGAATCAGATGTAAGGTTGCCAATAAGTCCCTTGCCATCTTTCATTCTCAAAACAGAATACTGGTCAAGATATCCAAACAAGGCATAGTCAAGGTTATCTTTATCTGTAAGTCTGAGTGATCTCTTGCCGGTGTTTATAGCTTTTAGATCAATCTTAACTTCTGTTGCATCATATTCTTTGTTCTTGCCGTCTGCGGTTGGGTTTTCAAAGAATATTTTGATTTGATTTGCCATTCTGATGTTTGTTGTGAAGGAAATCTCATAAATAACGCTGTCTGTTGCTGCACCTGAGAAAGCAAATGGGGAAGCGTCTTCGGAAATCTGATGAATTGTTGCAGAAAGCTCACTTCCGTTAAGAGTTATCTTCTGGATAGCTCCAAAATCTTCTCTTGCGTGGATTCTCACATTGAATGTTCTTTCTTCAAAGCCCCTGAATTCATCAACAAAGCTGCCTTTTGCGGCATCGATGTCTATTGTGAGTGCATCCTTATATTCCATTGAAATATCAGTTGTGCGGTATTTACCGTCTTTGTATGCAACAGTTTTTGTATCGTCTTCGTAAATTGTTGTTTTTGCAGAATAATCCTTGGAGGGATAAACATCAAGTGTCATATTGCTCCAATTCTTTTCTGATGTGTTTTGCATATTTTCTGCAAGAGCAATAATTGCGCCTGCTCTTACATAAATTGGAGAGGTTTCAGGTTGAACATCAACAGATATTGTTTTAGGTCCTGTAACTGTTTCGCCTGTCCATACATCAATCCATGTTCCATCGGGAATAAATACGGTTCTCTCCGGTTTTGGAGTGCGGTCTGAATATGTGAAGATATGAGCTTGACCGGTTAATTCACGATATTCAACCTTGATGCTGTGCTTACTGCCTGCTTTGTAAGTGTCTGTTGATAAATACTGGTCGTATGTGCGCCAACCGTCTATAACCAGCTCGCCATCAACCCAAACTTTAACTCCGTCATCTGCAAAGAAGATAAGTTTTGTATCTTCGTCAAGAACGGTGAATTCACCTGTCCAACGAGCAGAGAAGTTGTCTGAAAGTCCAATTTCTTCAGGTCCGCCTGTACCCCAATCGTAGATGATTTTATCCGATGTTCCAACATATGCCGGTTCACCTTCAAGGTCATCGTTTGTGAAATATTCCAGCTTCAGGCCGTCTTTGCCCTTGTTTGTATACTTAACATAATTCTGTGCTTCAATAAGTGTGTCCCCTGAATATGGTGCAACAAGTATGTAATCCCCCAACAGGTATTGGTCATTTGCTGACGCTTCAACATATTGAGGATAGTTAATGTCAAGTCGTCTCATAATCGGGAGACCTGTTGTATAGTTTTCGTGAGCCAATGCATAATACAATGGAAGGAGACGGTATCTCATTCCAACATATTCTTTTGTAACTGCTTCTGCTGTTTCGCCGTAGAGCCAAGGCATTCTGGAGAATGGCTTTGCACAGTGAACACGGCAAATTGTGGATAATGCACCATACTGAATCCAGCGTACATACATTTCCTTTGTTACTTCCTGAACATGACCGCCAAGGTCAGAGCTTATATAAGGAAGTCCAAGCTCAACACCACCGTATACTGCATCATAGAGTTCTTGTGCAAGTGCAGCTTTGTCTGCTTTGATATCGCCCGTCCATTGTAGTGTGAAACGGTGAGCTGCAATATCGGGAGCATATGTAATAGCTCCATGGGTTATACCGTCTACATTACCCATGATAATTGCCCTTCTTGCATATGCCTGTGGGTCATCTTTAACAACATTCTGATAGTAATCTTCGGTTATAAACTGGAATGCATACATACCTGTTGCGTATATTGAAAGGTCATCTGCAATTGGGTTAAGTGCAACATGCCAGTTTCTGTCATACCACCAATAGTCAAGACCGAGGGATAAGATGAGTTTAAGGTTTTCGTTTCTGTATTTGATTTCTTCTTTGTCAAGAAGCCGATCTGTTCCCTCAACCGGCTCCGGATGGTCATTGAATACAACCTCAACGCCGAGCTTATGCACTTCGTCGAAGAATTTCTTGATGTCGGGGAAAAGCTCTGTGTTAACCTGATAACCAACACCGTTTGAAGCATCGCGCCAATCAGTGTCAATAACAAGCACATCTATGGAGTAGCCCCTGTTTAAATAATCTTTAACCTGTGCAAGAGCTGTTTCGGCTGTGTATTCATAATATCTGGAATCCCAGAATCCGAAAAGGTTCAAAGGAAGCATTTCAGATCTTCCTGTAAGTGTAACAAAGTCCTTTGTAAAGGTTTTGTAATCCCTGTTTGGAAGGAAAACATATAAATCTGTTGCATCGGAATGAGTTTCCCAACCGTTGTTTGCCTTGTATTTATCTTCGGGAAGTGTATATCCATTTTCAGAAGGGATAATTCGTGGTGAATCGGCAAAATACCATGATGCAAGTTCTTCGCTTGGAGATGGAAGGTAAACATTTACATCTGTTAATGTTTCAAAGTGCCAGAGTTCTTCACCTGCTTTATCTGTAACATAAATACCTTCAGCATCTTTTGCATCATTGGGCACATAAATTGTATATGTGGCTGTTGAAATTACCTGATTTCCGTTTTCTTCGCTCAAAGTGAATTCAACTGTTTCCCAGTTGGTGCGGTTTGAAACAGAGTATGAAGGTCTGTCCTCAAACTTACCCTTCCTTTTTGCTTCAACTCTGAAAAGTGTTTCGGATAAAAGCTGAACACGAATATCACCAACGGTAACCGAAGAAATACTTGGTTCATTATTGGTGTCTTCACTTGTCTCTTCATTGGTTTTGCTGCTTTCATCTGCTTTGCTTTCGTTTCCATCGTTGTTTGCGGATGAGCCGTTGTTTTCAACCGAGCTACTCTTCGAACTGCATGATGTTATACATAAAATGCCGAGAATGAAAAGCAATGATTTTTTGCACAACCTTTTCAAAAAGGAAGGCGATTTTTTGGGGGCATTTTTCATAATTTCCTCCTATTATGTGTATTTTGTGTATTATACCAAAAATAAAACAATAAATCAATGCTCTTTTGGAATGTTTGGAGGTTTCATTTGTAAATTAGACTTAAATAATCGTATTATAGATATCTATTTTATTGTAGAAAAAATCTCCATAATGCCAACGCTTAACTTCCGAAGTGCCAATTTGGCACTTTTGATGGCACTTTGGGAGCTGATTTTAAAGTTTAAAACCCGAGAGTCAGTTTTTATGATGAAAACACTTTATCCATAATTACGGATTACAAGTTATTTGAGATGAAAAACAATTTCTCAAAAACCATTGAATTATTTATAAAAAGGGTGTATAATGGCAAAACAGAGTTGTTGTTTGGAAAAAAACGGAAACAAACTAAAAACGGAGAAAATCCGTTGGAGGTAAATATGAAAATCGTAATTATCGGGCTTGGAACAATTGGTAAAACCATTCTTAAAACCCTCTCGCGAGAGGGACATGATGTTATGATTATAGATGAAGATAAGGAAAAGGTGGAATCCCTTATCGAAAAATACGATGTTTCGGGTGTTGTTGGAAACGGTGCTTGCATTGACATACAGCGAGAAGCAGGGGTCAGTGAAGCAAACCTTGTTATAACACTGATGGATAGCGACGAGATAAATGTTTTTGCTTGCCTTGTTGCAAAGAAAATCGGTGTTGAAAACACAATTGCAAGAGTGAGAAATCCCGATTACAGAAAACAGATTCTTGAAATGAAGGATGAGCTTGGGATATCAATGATAGTTAATCCTGAGCGAGATACGGCATCTGAAATTTTCAACCGCATAAACCTCCCTTCAATTGCACAGGTTGAGCATTTTGCAGGTGGCAAGGTTTTGCTTGTTGAAATCCTTGTTGAAAAAGATTGCTCCCTTTGTGGCGAAAGTTTGATTTCCGTTGGTAAAAAGCTGAAAAACAAGGTGCTTATCTGTGCTGTTAAGCGTGGAAAAGATGTTGTTATTCCAACAGGTAATTTCGTTATAGAAGAAGGGGACAGCATCCACCTTACAGCCGATGCAAAGTCCCTCCGTGATTTCCTTGCGGAAATAAATTTGGTAAGGTTGCCCCTTAAAAACATAATGATAGTTGGAGGTAACAAAATCGGTTATTATCTTGCAGATGCGTTGTCAAGGAAAAAATACAAGGTCAAGCTCATTGAGGGAGACAGAAAAACAGCAGAAGCGTTGGCAGAGGAGCTTCCCAATGTAACAATTATTCACGGTAACGGCACTCAGCACGACCTTCTTCTTGAAGAGGGTATAGAGGCGATGGATGCATTTGTTGCTCTTACCGATATAGACGAAGAAAATATGATTGTTTCTATGTTTGCCAACAAAATGAATGTCAGAAAAACAATAACCCAGATAAAGAGTGATGACCTTGGCGGTATGCTTGACGAACTTGGAATACGCAACAATGTTTCTCCAAAGGATATTGTTGCAGACAGAGTTATAAGCTATATCCGAGCTATTGCCAACACGAGAGGAAGTAATGTTTTAACCCTTTATCGCCTTGTTAACGAACAAATTGAGGCGCTGGAGTTTCGGGTAAGAACATTGGAGGGTATTTGCGAAAAGCCCCTTCGTGAATTACAGCTTAAGGATAATTGCCTTATCGCCTGTATAATCAGGGAAAACGGGGTTATCATCCCGGGAGGTAACGATTGTATAAAGCTGGGCGACAATGTTATTGTTGTAACAACCCATAAAAACTTCAACGACCTTACGGATATTCTTGAATAGGGTGGGGCAATTGTATGAACTATAGAAAGCTCGGTAAAATTCTCGGCAAAATTATGGTGCTTGAAGCAATACTTATGATAGCACCTCTTGCCGTTGCCATTATATACAAAGAAGGAATAAGAAACATTCTTGCGTTCATTGTTCCAATTGTGCTTCTTGCTGTTTTGGGACTTCTTGCGCAGATGCCGAAAGAAAAGAGGGGAACTCTTTATCAGAAAGAGGGCTTTGCGCTAACGGCACTCGTTTGGCTTGTTATGACACTTTTCGGGGCAATTCCCCTTGTTATAAACGGTGATATCCCAAACTACATAGATGCGTGGTTTGAAATAATGTCGGGGTTCACAACAACGGGCGCAAGCGTTATCACGGACATAACTTCAATTTCTCATTCGTCCCTTTTCTGGAAGAGCTTTTCCCATTGGATTGGGGGAATGGGTATCCTTGTTTTCGTTTTGATTTTCATTCCAGAAAGTGATGACGGTTCGTCAATGCACCTTCTCCGTGCAGAAAGCCCGGGGCCTCAGGTTGGTAAGCTTGCCTCCAAAATGAAGGTAACAACAAGAATTTTGTATCTTATCTACTTAGGTATGACGGTTCTTGAGGTTATAATCCTTATGCTTGATAAACCGATTCACGGATATGAAAATGACCACTTTTTCTATAGCTTGCTTGCAACCTTCGGTTGTGCGGGCACAGGGGGATTTGGATTCATTCCCGGAAGCATAGAAATGTTCCACCCCTTTTCTCAGTATGTTATGTCAATATTTCTGCTTTTGTTTGGTATAAACTTCAGCTTGTATTACCTTTTGCTTATAGGAAAGGTTCGTCAGGTGTTCAAAAGCGAGGAATTAAAAAGCTATTTTCTTGTTGTTGCGTCGGCTGTCGGATTGATATTTATGTCCCTTATGCAAAGAAACAGTGCTTTTTCTCAGATGTATTCGGCTGAGGAGGCGTTCAGACATTCCTTTTTCCAGGTTTCGTCTTTAATAACAACTGCCGGGTTTACAACAACGGACTATAATATGTGGCCAATGCTTGCAAAAACAACCCTTGTTGTTATTATGTTCTTTGGAGCAATGGCGGGTTCAACCGCGGGGGGAATTAAGTTTTCAAGAATAATTATCGCCATTAAGGGTGCATATATCAATGTAAGAAAGCTTATTAACCCACGTTATGTTCCCAAGGCAAAGTTTGAGGGAAAATCCCTTGAAGGAAACACAATTAACGATGTTTTTGCCTTTATTACCCTTTATTTCTTTTTCCTTATCGCCGTTGTTTTTCTTCTTGCCTTCGACCCTGTTAATGGTAGGGCAATAACAATGGTTTCGGATGGGGGAAGCTATACCGTTACCCACGGCTTCTTTTCAAACTTCTCGGCAGCTCTTGCCTGTATATCCAATGTCGGTCCTGCCTTCGAAGCGGTTGGACCATACGGAAGCTACGCAGAATACAGCGAGCTTTCTAAAATCGTGCTGTCTCTTGCAATGTTGCTCGGCCGTCTTGAAATTCTTCCTGTTATGATTCTTTTCAGCCCTAAAACATGGAAAAGAACATAAAAATTTGCTTGGATTAAACGGTTATAGTTTGGAAAAATAAATATAAAAAATGCAGGTTGCTTTTTTGAAAAGTTGCCTGCTTTTTTCTGTAACTTGTTTGTAATATATGGTTTGATATAATCATAAAAAAATATCTGATATCCACAGACGATAAATTTTTGGGTGGAGGGTTATATGCCGAAAATATTATTTGTAAATGTATGCGTTAGAGAACATTCAAGGACATTGGAGCTTGCGAACCATGTGCTGTCAAAGTTGCAAGGAGAAATAGAGGAGCTTAAGCTATACGAACAGGAGCTTTCTCCGATTGATTTGCAGAGATTGAACATAAGAGACAAAGCAAAGGCAGAGGGCAACTTTTCGGGTGCTGAATTCGATTTGGCAAAACAGTTTGCATCAGCGGATACAATTGTTATTGCTGCCCCATATTGGGATATTATGTTTCCGTCTTTGCTAAAAGTGTATTTTGAAAATATCACAGTTAATGGCATTACCTTTGTTTATAACGAAAAGGGAATTCCAAGGGGACTTTGCAAAGCAAACAAGCTGATTTATGTAACAACATCGGGAGGGCCTATTGTTCATAACTTCGGTTTTGAATACACATCATCACTTGCCAAAAACTTTTACGGAATAAGCTCTGTTCTTTGCGTTAGCGCAGAAGGACTTGATATCAAGGGTGCTGACACAGAGAAAATATTGAAAAATCCAAAAGCCAATTTAATTGAGAAAAAACGATTTATACAAATCGTGTAAATGTTGATAAAAGTTATGCGATAATTGTTTCGTAATATGAATTGTCGCATAGCAACAAATTGTTTTTTTATTATTGTTGTATTTTTGTATAAAATTTGATTGAATTTTTCTTCGGATAAGTATTGACTTTTTTCTATTATTGTTGTACAATAGCAAAGGTTAAGGTTATAATTTTTTTGAAAGCCGTTTGAACTTCTGTAAACCGTTGTTTGAATGGCATTTCTTGCGGTTTTTTAAATCGATTGATAATGTATCGATTTATATTGTATCGATACACCCCTGTAAGATTGGAGTTATGTATTTTAAAGTAATATTCCAATCAAATTTAAAGAAAGGATGGCTCGCAATGACGGCGCACTCTATACCTAAAGCAACCCTTGGGCGCATTCCTCTTTATATACGATATTTAAGAGAATTGCCCGATGATTACAAAACAATATCTGCGCCCCAAATAGCGCGCGGTCTGTCTCTCGGAGAGGTTCAGGTTCGCAAAGACCTTGCTCTGATAAGCGGAAGAGGGAAGCCGAGAGTTGGTTATGACCGTTCAAAGCTGATGAAAGACATCGAAAGTCATTTGGGGTTTGACAGTTTAACCAACGCTGTTTTGGTTGGTGCAGGTAAATTAGGAAAGGCATTGTTGGAATACGATGGCTTTGAAGATTTTGGAATAAAGATTATAGCAGGGTTTGACTGTAACGAAAAGGCATCGGTTATAAAAAGCAGTAAACCGATTTTGCCAATGAAAGATATAGACAGCTTTTGCACAGAAAACGATGTTAAAATAGGGATTATCACTGTTGGGCAATCTTCCGCACAAGAGGTTTGCGACAAGCTGGTGTCTTGCGGTGTCAGTGCAATATGGAATTTCACGCCCAGCGCACTTGTTATCCCTGATAATGTGTTTTTTAAGCAAGAAAATTTGGCATTATCCCTTGCTTATCTTAATTCACAGTTGAAAAAAAATAATAGATTTGAGGATTAAATTTATGAAAATTACAGTATGTATCGGTAGTTCCTGCCATATTAAAGGTTCGCGTCAGGTTGTTGAACGCCTTCAATGCCTTGTTGAAAAAAACGATTTAGGTAAAAAAGTTGATATGGGCGGAACTTTCTGCCTTGGAAAATGTCAGCAGGGTGTTTGCGTTATGGTGGACGATAGCTTCCATTCCGTAACTCCTGAAACAGTTGACGATTTCTTTGCAAACGAAGTTCTTCCAAAGGTATAAGATTATGTTGGTTGTTCAGATTTGTGTTGGGTCATCTTGCCATCTCAAGGGCTCGGAAGCGATAGTTAAGCTGATGGAAGAAGCAATTGCCCAGCATAACCTTGATGGCGAGGTTGTGCTTGTTGGTAGCTTTTGCATAGGAAAATGTAATCGTGTTGGGGTTACTGTTCAGGTGAATGACGATATCCATGTTGGGGTTACACCTGAAAATTTCCGTGAATTCTTCAAGGAACATATTCTTAATGTTGTTGAAAACGAGAGGAATTAACGAATATGAGTAACTGTTTAACTTTAAAAAAGTCAAATTGTAAATCCTGTTTCCGCTGTGTGAGAAAATGCCCTGTAAAGGCAATAAAATTCTCAGGGAATCAGGCGCATATTATAGAAAATGAATGTATACTTTGCGGTAATTGCGTTGTTCAATGTCCGCAAAATGCAAAGGAGATAGCAGACGGAATTGAGAAGGTAAGAGTTCTTATTCAGTCGGGCGACCCTGTTATTGCCAGCGTTGCACCGTCCTTTGTTGCAAATTATAACGGAATCGGCATAGAATCCATACGCCGCGCGTTGAAAAAACTTGGATTTTGCGATGCAGAAGAAACTGCAATCGGTGCAACCATCGTAAAGAAAGAATATGAAAGAATGCTTCTTGAAGAAGAAAGAGATGTAATTATCTCGTCTTGCTGTCATTCTATCAATTTGCTTATCCAGAAGCATTTTCCTGAATGTCTCAAATATCTTGCTGATGTTATGTCCCCGATGCAAGCTCATTGCAGCGACATAAGAAAGCGTATGCCAAATGCAAAAACCGTATTTATCGGGCCTTGCGTTGCAAAAAAGGATGAGGCAGAGTATTACACAGATATTGTTGATGCAGTGCTTACCTTTGAGGAGCTTGACGAAATGCTTGCAGAAGCACATTTGGAGCTTGAAGTTGAAACTGATTCAAACGAAAAGAGCAGAGCTCGTTTCTTTCCAACAACGGGCGGTGTGCTTAAAACTATGGCACAGAATGCACCCGGATATACTTACCTTGCAATCGACGGTGTTGAAAACTGTATGACGGCGCTTTCAGATATTGCAAGCGGAAAGCTCAATAAATGCTTTATAGAAATGTCGGCTTGCGTTGGTAGCTGTATTGGCGGCCCTGTTATGAATCGTGCTATAAAGCCACTCGTTAGCGATTATGTTAAAATATCAACCTATGCAGGCGAAATGGATTTTGATGTTGAACAGCCCGAGGCGGCATTGCTTAAAAAGAACTTTTCCGTTATCGAGAGAAAGTTAGCATCTCCAAGCGAAGAAGAAATTATGGCGGTTCTCCGTCAGATGGGTAAGTTCAAAGAGTCTGACGAATTGAATTGCGGAACTTGCGGATATAATTCCTGCCGTGATAAAGCAATTGCAGTTATTCAAGGCAAGGCAGAGATATCCATGTGTCTCCCATTCCTCAGGCATAAGGCAGAGAGCTTCTCAGATACAATTGTAAATAACACTCCAAACGGCCTTATTGTTCTTAATGAAGATTTAGAGGTTCAGCAGATTAACAATGCGGCAAGAAAGATAATGAATATCAGAGTTGCATCCGATGTTCTGGGAGAGCCGGTTATACGAATCCTTGACCCTGCTGTTTTTGCAAAGGTTAAAAGCACAGGCAGAACAGTGAGAAATCAACGGACATATCTTGCTGAATACAAAAAATATGTGGAGCAAACTGTTGTATACGACCCTGAATCCCGTATGCTCATCGGAATTATGCGTGATGTAACCGATGAGGAGTCTGCCAGAGATAAAAAGTCGAGAATAAATAAACAAACAATTGAGGTTGCAGATTCCGTTGTTGAAAAACAAATGAGAATCGTTCAGGAAATTGCCTCCCTGCTTGGCGAAACTGCCGCAGAAACAAAGATTGCTTTAACAAAATTAAAGGAGTCTATCGACGATGAATGATTTGTGTGCAGATATCGGATATAAAAGCATCAATCATGTTGGCGAGGAGCTTTGCGGAGACCATGTGGATGTTGTGGAAGAAAACGAAAATTCCACAGTTATCGTGCTTGCAGACGGTCTTGGGTCGGGAGTTAAGGCGAGTATTTTGTCAACGCTCACTTCCAAAATCATCTCAACGATGATGGCGGCAGGGCTTCCAATTGAGGAATGTGTTTCAACTATTGCTGCAACCCTTCCTGTTTGCTCCTTGCGTGGTGTTGCTTATTCCACATTTACCATTATTCATATACAAAACAACGAAACTGCTGAAATAATTCAGTATGACAACCCCCATGTGATTGTTATAAGAGATTTCAATCAATATAATTATCCAAAAACCGAGATGAACATCGGGGGTAAAACGATATATAAGTCAACGATAAAACTAAGAGAAGACGATGTGTTCATCGCTATGAGTGACGGTTGTCCCCACGCAGGAATGGGTGGTAAGTATAACTTCGGCTGGAAACGAGAGGATATTGCAGACTATATGTTAGCTCTCTCTGCAGGTGGCTATACTGCAAAAAACCTTTCAACAATGCTTGTTGATGAATGTGATAAGCTGTACGGACATAAACCGGGAGACGATACAACGGCTTGTGTTGTGAAAATCAGGAAAAGAGAGCCGATGAATATCCTTTTTGGTCCACCGTCAAACCGTGATGATGCAAACCGTATGATGTCGCTGTTCTTCTCAAAAGAGGGCAAGCACATTGTTTGCGGAGGCACAACTTCATCCCTTGCGGCTAAATTTCTTGGAAAGCCACTTCGTCCAAGTCTTAATTTTGTTCGCAGTGATGTTCCTCCAATTGCATATATAGAGGGTGTTGACCTTGTAACCGAAGGAGTTATTACAATGAATAAGGTTATAAGCTATGCAAAGGATTATTTAGCTGAAAATACCCTTTATGAAGAGTGGAATTTCAAAAAAGACGGTGCTTCTCTTATCAGCCGTTTTCTGTTTGAAGAAGCAACGGATATAAATTTCTATGTTGGCAGAGCAGTAAACCCTGCCCACCAAAACCCCGATTTGCCTATCAATTTCAATATCAAAATGAATCTGGTTGAGGAGCTTTCAAGCTGTCTCACAAAGATGGGAAAACGAATTAAAGTAAGTTATTTTTAAAATTCAACAGGAGAATTATTATGAGAAAGAAAATTACTGTTATAGGTGCAGGCGCTGTTGGCGCAACTACCGCATTCGCACTTCTTACCCGTGGTGTGGCTTCTGAGGTCGTTCTCATCGACATCAATACCGAAAAAGCATTGGGAGAAGCACTCGATATAAAGCAAGCAACTCCATTTATTGGCAATTGCGACATATATGCCGGCTCATACGAAGACGCTGTTGGCTCTGATGTTGTTATTATAACATCGGGTATCGGCAGAAGACCCGGTCAGAGCCGTCTTGAGCTTGTACAGACAAATATAGGTATAATAAAAGAAATATCACCCCACATTGTGAAGGCAGCTCCAAACGCTATTTATATTCTTGTTGCCAACCCTGTGGACATCCTTACCTATGCTTTCATTAAATATACCGGCTTGCCAAAAAGACAGGTTTTCGGAACAGGAACCGTTCTCGACACACTTCGTCTCCGCACCCGTCTTTCTGAAATTTATAATGTAAATAAACAGCAGGTTCATGCAAATGTGCTTGGCGAACATGGAGACACTTCTTTCGTTGCATGGTCAACAGCAACAATTGCAGGTATTCCTCTTTCCGAATATAACAGCACAATTGCATCTGCATATAAGCTCCCTAATGAATATAAAAAAGAAGATGTTGAAAACTATGTAAGAAAATCAGGGGGAAAAATCATCGCAAGAAAGGGTTGCACAGTATACGGTATCGGTATGACATCAACCCATATCGTAAAAACTCTTAGCGGCAGCTCTGAAACTGCTCTCACAGTTTCATCACTTCACGAGGGTGAATACGGTATCAGCGATGTTTGTCTCAGCTCACTTTCACTTGTTGATAATACAGGTGTTCGTTCCATCTTAACTCAAAAGCTGTCTGATGATGAACTTGCAAGTCTCCATAAATCCGCAGAAGCTCTTAAAGCTGTAATAAAAAGCGTAACCTTTTAGGGTGGTCGCATATGAGAAAATTTGATACCAAGGTACAACATTTAAAATACAAGGTTTTACGAGAAGTGGCCCGTCTTGCGTGGGATGACAAATTGCTTGAAAATCTTATGTCTGTCCACGAAAAGATAATTCCCGGTAAAGAAGCAACAATGCGTTGCTGTATATATAAAGAGCGTGCCATTATAGGTGAGCGTGTTAAGTTGGCAATGGGAGGGGACAAGAGTAATCCCAATGTTATTGAGGTTATCGATATCGCTTGCGACGAATGTCCCGACGGCGGATATGAAGTAACAAACGCTTGCCGTGGATGTCTTGCTCACCGTTGCGAAGATGTTTGCAGATTCGGTGCAATATCCTTTGACAGTAACCATGTTGCACATATAGATAAATCCAAATGTAAGGAGTGTGGTGCTTGCGCAAAGGTTTGCCCCTATTCCGCAATTGTTGGGCGTAAACGCCCTTGCCAGAACGCTTGCAAGGTAAAGGCAATCTCCATAAAAGAGAATATGGCATCTATTGATAATTCCAAATGCATCCAGTGCGGTGCTTGCGTTTATCAATGCCCATTTGGTGCTATCTCCGATAAATCCTATATTGTTGACGCTGTTGAGATTCTTAAAAACAGCAAGTCGGCATCGGGTGAAAGTAATTACAAGGTATATGCAGTGGTTGCACCCTCTATTTCCAGCCAATTTGCCTATGCAAAATTGGGTCAGGTTATAACAGGGCTTAAAAAGCTGGGCTTCCACGATGTTATAGAAGCGGCTCTTGGAGCAGATATGGTTGCTATGGCAGAAGCTAAGGAGCTTTCCGAAAAAGGGCTTCTCACCAGCTCTTGCTGTCCTTCATTTGTTCAGTATATCAAGAATGCATACCCAAATCTTACAGAGCATATCTCTCATAATCCCTCTCCAATGGCAGTGCTTGCCAAATATATTAAAGACACAACGCCGGATGCGAAGGTTATTTTCATAGGCCCTTGCACAGCAAAGAAAGCAGAGGCACAGTTGGAAGCTGTTAAGCCGTATGTTGATACAGTTCTCACCTTTGAGGAGCTTCAGGCACTTTTTGATAGCCGTGATTTTGAGCTTTCCACCTTTGAAGAAGGTGTGCTTGATAACGCTTCTTACTTTGGTAGAATCTTTGCAAGAAGCGGTGGTCTCACCGATGCGGCAGCTCAGGCGTTAAAGGAACAAAACATTGATTTTGAAATAAAACCCGTTGTTTGCAACGGAATTGAGCAATGCCATATTGCCCTTCTTAAGCTCAGCAAGGGTATGCTTGACGGAAACTTTATAGAAGGTATGGCTTGCGTTGGCGGTTGCATAAACGGAGCAGGATGCTTAACCCATGGCGAAAAAAATAAAGCAGAAATTGATAAATACGGTAAAGAAGCTCTGGAAAAAACCATAACCGATGCCGTTTCAATTTTAAAATAATAAATATCTTTAGCATAAAATCGAAAGGAATTTAACTATGGAATACCGTATTGAACATGATTCTATGGGCGAAATGAAAGTTCCTGCTGACCGTTTGTGGGCAGCTCAAACCCAGAGAAGCCATGAAAACTTTGAAATAGGTGTTGGAATTGAAACAATGCCTGCTGAAATTATTCATGCATTTGGCGTGCTTAAAAAAGCAGCAGCTATAACAAATAACAAGCTCAAGCCCGAAAAGATGACAGATGAAAAGTTAGAAGCTATAAAGTTGGCTTGCGACGAAGTTATGGAAGGTAAGCTCAACGGTCATTTTCCCCTTGTTGTATGGCAGACAGGTTCAGGAACTCAATCCAATATGAACTCCAACGAGGTTATTGCAAACCGTGGAAACCAGATTCTTGGCAAAAAATTGCTTCATCCAAACGATGATTCCAATATGAGCCAATCTTCCAACGACACATTCCCAACAGCTATGCATATCGCTGCTGTTATCAGTCTTGAAGATAAGTTAATCCCTGCTGTTAAAACTCTTATTGAAACATTCAAGAGACACGAAGCAGAAAACGAAGGAATTGTAAAGAGTGGCAGAACACATCTTCAGGATGCAACACCAATCACATTCAGTCAGGAAATCAGCGGATGGAGGTCAAGTCTTGAAAAGGATGTTGAGCTTATCCAGCGTTCCATAGAGCCACTTCGTGAGCTTGCTCTCGGTGGTACTGCTGTTGGTACGGGACTTAACGCTCCAAAGGGATTTGATGTTGGGGTTGCAGAAGAAGTTTCCAAAATCACAGGTAAAAAATTTGTAACTGCACCAAATAAATTCCATGCTCTCACATCCAAAGACGAGCTTGTTTTTGCTCACGGTGCAATTAAGGCACTCGCTTGCGATATGATGAAAATTGCAAACGATATCCGTTGGCTCGCTTCAGGCCCAAGAGACGGTCTTGGCGAAATCTTTATTCCCGAAAACGAACCCGGTTCTTCCATAATGCCGGGTAAGGTTAACCCAACTCAGTGTGAAGCAGTTACAATGGTTGCAGTTCAGGTTATGGGTAACGATGTTGCAGTTAGTATGGCTGCTTCTCAGGGAAACTTTGAGCTTAATGTATTTATGCCTGTTTGCATTTATAACTTCCTTCAGTCTGCAAGACTTCTTGCAGAAGCAATTGTTTCCTTTAACGAAAAATGTGCTGTTGGAATTAAGGCAAACAAAGAAAAAATGCATCACAATCTCCATAACTCTCTTATGCTCGTTACTGCTCTTAACCCATATATCGGTTATGAGAACGCGGCTAAAACAGCTAAAAAAGCATTTAAAGATAACATTTCGCTTAAAGAAGCATGCGTTGAGCTTGGCTTTTTGACAGCAGAAAAATTTGATGAGGTATTCCATCCGGAACAGATGGTATAATTTTGGAGGTAATTAAATGAAGGTTAGTTATTTCCCCGGTTGCACCTTGAAAAACAAGGCGAAGGATTTGGATGTTTATGCATATAAATCTGCTGAAGCTCTCGGTGTAACTTTGGAAGAGATAGAAAATTGGCAATGTTGCGGTGGTGTTTATACAACAGCGCAGAATGAAATTGCAACAAAACTTTCTTCTGTTCGCGCTCTTAAATATGCGAATGATAGAAATCAACCCCTTATAACAGTATGTTCAGCTTGTCATAATGTTATAAAGCAAACAAATTATGCTATGCTTCTTAAGAAAGAATTTGCCGATAAGGTTAACCGCTATATGGGCGAAGATGGTGGATACCATGGCGAAGCTCAGGTTTATCACTATCTTGAAATGCTCCGTGATTTGGTTGGCTTTGAAAAGGTTAAAGAGAAGGTTGTAAACCCTTTGAAAGGTAAGAAAATAGCGGCATATTACGGATGCTTGCTTCTCCGTCCCAATAAGGTTATGCGTATGGATGACCCTGAAAACCCTGCTATTATGGAAGATTTCATAAAAGCAATCGGTGCAGATGCGGTTATATACGGAAGAAGAAACGAATGTTGCGGCGGCTATATTTCCACCGAAAGCCCTGAAAGTGCAAAAAGAAATTCAGAAGCAATTATTGCAAACGCTAAAGCATCAGGCGCAGAAATGATAATAACCGCTTGTCCTCTTTGCAAATATAATCTTGAAAAATGCGGTGCAGATATCCCCGTTGTTTATTTCACAGAAATTCTTGCAGAAGCTCTTGGCGTGAAGGAGGTTACATATGGAAAATAATAAGTATCTCCGAGAAGAAATTTTAAGAATGAGTGGGGTAAATACAAAAAAATGTATGAAATGCGGAAAATGTTCCGCAACTTGCCCTGCATACGATGAGATGGAATATCATCCTCATCAGTTTGTAAGTATGGTTGAGTCGGGAGACATTGAACCCCTTCTTAAATCCGAATCTATCTATAAATGCCTTTCTTGCTTCGCTTGCATTGAAAGATGCCCCAGAGGTGTTGAGCCGGCAAAAGTTGTTGAAGCAGTTCGCCTCACTGCAATTAAAAAGCAGGGTGCAAACCGTTTAACGGCAAACGACATCCCTTGCATGGTAGATGAAGATACACCTCAACAGCTTCTTGTAAGCGCATTCAGAAAATATACGAAATAAAGGAGGGAAAGACAAATGCAAAGAGTTGGTGTTTTTGTATGTTGGTGCGGAAGCAATATTGCAGGCACAGTTGATGTGCAGGCAGTGTCAGATGCGTTGAAAAACGAACCGGGTGTAGTCTTTTCCGCAAACTATCAATATATGTGCTCTCAGGCAGGTCAGGAAATGATAAAAGATGCTGTTAAAGAGCATAATCTCACAGGTATCGTTGTTTGCTCGTGTTCTCCAAGAATGCACGAAGCAACATTCCGTAAAACAGCAGCCGCAGCAGGTCTTAACCCTTATATGGTTGAGATTGCAAATATCCGTGAACAGTGTTCATGGGTACATAAGGATATGCTGACAGGCACTGAAAAAGCAATTATTCTCGGTAAGGCGGCAATTGCAAAGGTTAACCTTAATGCGCCTCTTACCCCGGGTGAATCACCTGTAACAAAACGCGCCCTCGTTATCGGTGGCGGTATTGCAGGTATCCAGACAGCTCTTGATATTGCAGATGCAGGTTTCCCTGTTGATATCGTTGAAAAACAGCCCACAATCGGTGGAAAAATGGCTCAGCTCGATAAGACATTCCCAACTCTCGACTGTGCGGCTTGTATTCTCACGCCTAAAATGGTTGATGTTGCTCAAAACGAAAAAATCCGTATCTTCTCATATAGTGAGGTTACAGATGTAAGCGGTTTCGTTGGTAACTTCGATGTTAAAATAAAGAAAAAAGCAAGATATGTTAAAGAAGACATATGTACGGGCTGTGGTGCTTGCGTTGAAAAATGCCCAATGAAGAAGATTCCAAACGAATTCAACTTGGGAATGGATAACCGCCACGCCATCTATATTCCTTTTGCACAGGCGGTGCCAAAGGTTGCAACTATAGACCCTAACGCTTGTAATATGCTTAAAAATGGCAGATGCGGTATTTGTTCAAAGGTTTGTGCCGCAGGCGCTATTGATTACACACAGAAGGACGAGATAATTTCCGAAAAATACGGTGCTATCGTTGTTGCAACGGGCTTTAATCCTATCAGTATGGATAAGTTCAATGAATATGCATATAACGATTCAAAAGATGTTATAACATCCCTTGAGTTTGAACGCCTTACAAACGCCGCAGGCCCATCAGCAGGTAAGCTGGTTCGTCCTTCAGACGGAAAACATCCTCATACCATCGTTTTCGTTCAGTGCGTTGGTTCTCGTTGCGAAAGCTGTGCAGAAAAGGGTAAGGAATATTGCTCCAAGATTTGCTGTATGTATACGGCAAAGCACGCTATGCTCACAAGAGATAAATATCCTGATACAGAGGTTTATGTATTCTATATCGATGTAAGAACCCCGGGTAAAAACTTTGATGAGTTTTACAGAAGGGCTGTTGAGGAATACGGTGTTAAGTATGTAAAGGGTATGGTTGGTAAAATCGTTCCCGAGGGAGACAAGCTCAAGGTTCAGGCATCTGACCTTATTTCCAACAAACAGTTGCATATCGATGCAGACCTTGTTGTTCTTGCCGCGGCAATTGAACCCGATAAGTCTGCTCGTCCTCTTGCAACAATGCTCACTGCAAGCATGGATACAAACGACTTCTTCACAGAGGCACATCCAAAGCTCCGTCCTGTGGAAAGCCCAACAGCAGGCGTGTTCCTTTCAGGTGCTTGCCAAGGCCCTAAAGATATTCCCGAAACTGTATCTCAGGCAGGTGCGGCGGCATCTAAGGTTATCGGACTTCTTGCAAAGGATAAGCTCACAGGAAACCCATGCGTTGCAAGCTCTAACGAGCTTATGTGTAACGGTTGTTCAAGCTGTGAACGAGTATGTCCATATGGTGCAATTTCCTATATTGATAAGGAATTCCGTATGCCAAACAGAACAATAAAGGTAAGACGAGTTGCTTCTGTAAATCCTGCTGTTTGTCAGGGATGCGGTGCTTGTACAGTTGCTTGTCCATCAGGAGCTATGGACCTTAACGGATTTAAAAACAATCAGATTATGGCGGAGGTAGACGCAATATGCAAGTAAAAGAATATAAGCCCTTAATCGTTGCTTTTTGCTGTAACTGGTGCTCATATGCAGGTGCAGACCTTGCAGGTAATAACCGTCTTGCATATCCTGCCGATGTTAAAATCATAAGAGTTCCTTGTTCGTGCAGAGTTAACCCAATGTTCATCCTCCGTGCGTTTCAAAGAGGCGCAGACGGTGTTATCATCTGTGGATGCCACCCCGGAGATTGCCATTATACATCGGGTAACTATTTCACAAGACGCCGTATGGCTGCTCTCTTTTCAATGCTGGACTTCCTCGGTATCGAAAGAGAACGTACCCGTGTTGAATGGGTATCAGCCGCAGAGGGTGCAAAGTTTGCTGCAACAATGAATGATTTTGCAGAAAAGGTTGCTTCCCTTGGCGAAAACAAGAGATTGGAGGATTTGAGATGCAAAAAATAACCCGTGAACAGTTGATTGATAAAGCATCCCAGCTTCTTTTAGGCGGAACAGTCAGCTCCGTGCTTGGATGGGGAGCAGGTGAATTCGGTTACGATGTAACCCCAACACTTTTCAAAACTGTTGAAGATTTGAAAAAAGGTTTCGTTTTTAACGATTTCTGCGGAGTTAACTTTTCCAAATATCTTGTTTCAAAAACACAGAATGTAGAAGGAAAAATTCTCGTTTTCCTCAAACCATGTGATACTTATAGCTTTAATCAGCTTCTTACAGAGCATCGTTTCGACCGTGAAAAGGTGTATGCTGTTGGAATCCCTTGCGAGGGTATGGCTGATATTTCAAAGGTAAAAGCAATAACAGGTGAGGGTATTCTCACCATCGATGAAGAAAACGGTAAAATTGTTGTTAAAACACTTTACGATGATGAACCATTTGTTATTGAAACAGAGAAAGTTCTATCTGAGCGTTGCATAAACTGCAAGAGCAAAAAGCACGTTGCTTTCGATGAGCTTCTTGGCGAAGAAGGGGAGGTTATTGAATCTGCCCGTTTTGATGAGGTTGCTCGTTTGGAGTCATTAACTCCCGATGAAAGATTTGCTTTCTGGCAGAATGAGCTTTCAAAATGTATTCGTTGTAACGCTTGCCGTGATGCTTGCCCTGCTTGTACCTGTGAAACCTGTGTTTTCAACAACCCGAATTCAGGTGTTGAAAATAAATCTCCTGCAAACAGCTTTGAGGAAAAAATGTTCCATATTATAAGAGCATTCCATGTTGCAGGCCGTTGCACAGACTGTGGCGAATGTTCAAGAGTTTGTCCTCAGAACATACCTCTACACCTTCTTAACCGTAAGTTTATAAAGGATATGAATGAATTCTACGGTGAATATCAGGCAGGTGCAGAAGTTGGTTCGAGAGCACCCCTTGTTGATTATACAACAGAAGACATTGAACCAGGCGAAGTTTTTAACAGGAGGGATGAAAATGCTTAAATGTTCTCTTGATAAAATTCAGAATCTTTTTGCCGAGATAGCAAAAAGTTCAAAGCTCTATCTTCCTGTTGATAATGCTGATGGCTCTGCATCATATGGTGAGTGGAGCGAAGGCGTAAAGTGGTCTGATGCACTTAACACAACTAAAAGCCCAAAGGATTTTTTCTTTCCACAAACCGAAGATTTAATGGGTTTTAAAACAGTTGGAAAAACTATTGAAATAATAGATACAAGGCGTTATAGCGATGATTTTGTTGTTTTCGGTGTTCGTGCTTGTGATGTAAAGAGCTTTGATATTCTTGACAGAGTATTTTTCACAGAGCCAAGAGATAGCTTTTATGTGAATAAGCGTAATCACAGCACAATCGTATCAACTGCTTGCACAAAGCCGTCTGAAACTTGCTTCTGTTCCACATTTGATATTGATGCAACTGAACCCATGGGGGATGTTACAACATGGAAAACAGAAGATGCCCTTTATCTCAGAGCTAACACAGAAAAAGGTGAGGCACTGATTGCAAAGGTTTCTCATCTCCTTGAAGAATGTGCAGACGATGCAGTTAATGCACAAAAAGAAAAAACAGCTAAAATAATGGATAAGCTCCCACTTAAGAATCTTTCAACAGATTCATTTGGCGGTGGAAAAACAAAGGAACTTTTCGATAACCCTGCGTGGGATGAGCTTTCTTCTTCTTGTCTCGGTTGCGGAACTTGTACCTTCGTTTGCCCAACCTGTCAGTGTTACGATATTAAGGACTTCAACACAGGCAACAGTGTTATCCGTTACAGATGCTGGGATTCCTGTATGTACTCCGAGTTTACAAAAATGGCTCACGGAAACAACAGACTTTCACAAAAAGAGCGTTTCCGTCAAAGATTTATGCATAAACTCGTATACTATCCCGAAAACAACGAGGGAATTTTCGGCTGTGTTGGTTGTGGCAGATGCCTTGCAAAATGTCCCATCTCAATGAATATTGCTAAAGTTATGAAGAAGATTGGAGGAAATAAAGGTGAATAATATAACAGATACTTTAATTCCAACCATTGGTATTATCACAGATGTAAGAATAGACACTCCCGACATCAAAACCTTCAGAATTGTAACATTGGATGGAAAAAAGGCGTTTGACCATCGTCCCGGTCAGTGTGCAATGCTTTCAATCCCCGGTGTTGGTGAAGCAATGTTTTCAATAACTTCATCACCAACAAATACAGAGTATATGGAGTTTTCCATAAAGAAATGCGGATGCGTAACAGAGTGGCTTCATCAGGCAGAAGTTGGTCAGCAGATAACAATCAGAGGGCCATACGGCAATCCGTTCCCTGTTGATGATGTGTTTGCAGGCAAAAACCTGTTGTTTATTGCAGGTGGTGTTGGTCTTGCTCCCTTACGCTCTGTTATAAACTATTGCCGTCATTATCGTGACCGTTACGGTGATATTGATATTGTTTACGGTTCTCGCAGTAAGGCAGATTTGCTTGATTATAAGGAAATAATAGAGGAATGGTCAAACGATGCAGGGGTTAATGTGCATCTTACAATAGATAATCCTCAGCCCGATTGGGACGGCCATGTTGGATTTGTTCCAAACTATGTTAAAGAGCTTGGTTTTGACACAAATAAAACCGCAGTGCTTTGCGGACCTCCAATTATGATTAAATTCACCCTTGAAGGTCTTATTTCACTTGGTTTTGACAAAACACAGGTATATACAACACTTGAACTCAGAATGAAATGCGGTGTTGGAAAATGCGGAAGATGCAATGTTGGTGCAAAATATGTTTGCAAAGACGGCCCCGTATTCAGATGCGATGAGCTTGAAGAGCTTCCCAGCGAATATTAAAGGAGAAAACATATGGAAAAGACAGTAAATATATTTCTTTTCGGTAAAAAATACGAAGTTCCCGAAAATCTTACCATTATGACTGCAATGGAATATGCAGGATATCAACTTGTTCGTGGTTGCGGATGCAGAAACGGATTTTGCGGTGCTTGTGCAACTATTTACCGTATCAAGGGCGATAAAGAATTACACGCTTGCCTTGCTTGCCAGACAAAGGTTGAAGAAAATATGTATATCGCAACATTGCCCTTCTTCCCACTTGTTAAAGAGGTTTATGATATCAACAAGATTCCTGTTAACGAAACAGTTATGATGCAGCTCTATCCTGAGGTTTATGCTTGTATCGGCTGTAATGCTTGTACAAAAGCGTGTACACAGGGACTTAATGTTATGCAGTATATAGCATATGCACAGCGTGGCGATTATGAAAAATGTGCCGAGGAGTCATTCGACTGCGTTATGTGCGGTGTTTGTTCTTCAAGATGCCCTGCAGGAATTTCTCATCCTCAGGTTGCAATGCTTGCAAGAAGAATTAACGGTAAGTATTTAGCTCCTGGTTGCGGCCACCTTGAAGACCGTGTTAAAGAAATTAAAAACGGTGATTTCAACCAGCTTATAGAGGCACTTATGCAGAAACCCATTGACGAAATGAAAGAACTCTATAACACACGTGATATCGAGAAGTAAGGAGGAGGTTAATATGTATTCTGAAAAGTTTCAAGAATCACTTGCTCTTGTTGAAGCAGCAAGAGAAAAAAATATTGCTATGGAACCTGCTCGTATGACAGCAGAGCAAAAGGAAAAGGTGCTTTCTTCCTTCCATCCCGATTATAAAGCAGATGAATTTTCAGTTCTTACAATAGGGCCAAACAAGGGAGATAAAGTTCCAAAGGAGCTTGCAGCTCTCCTTCAGGCACACAGCCGTATTTCTGCTGACAGCGTTTGCCTTGATAAACCCGATTATGAAACAGATGTTCTTGTTATTGGTGGAGGCGGTTCAGGTGCTTCTGCGGCAATTGAGGCACACGAAGCAGGTGCTGATGTTATGTTGGTAACAAAGCTCCGTATGGGTGATGCAAACACAATGATGGCAGAAGGCGGAATTCAGGCAGCAGATAAGCCAAATGATTCTCCTGCTATCCACTTTGTTGATGCTTTTGGCGGTGGACATTTTGCCGCAAAGAGAGAGCTTCTTAAGAAGCTGGTTTGCGATGCTCCAGAGGCAATTCAATGGCTTTCATCATTGGGCGTTGAGTTTGATAAAGAAGAAGACGGAACAATGGTAACAACTCACGGTGGCGGCACTTCCCGTAAGCGTATGCACGCTGCAAAGGACTATTCAGGTGCAGAAATTATGAGAACTCTCCGTGATGAAGTTCTTAACCGTAAAATTCCTGTTATAGATTTCACAGCCGCAATTGAGCTTATTCTTGACGAAAACGGAAATGCAGCTGGTGCAGTTCTTATGAATATGGAAACGAAAGAATTGCTCGTTGCAAAGGCAAAAACTGTTGTTATTGCAACAGGTGGTGCAGGAAGAATGCATTATCAGGGCTTCCCAACATCCAACCATTACGGCGCAACAGCAGACGGTCTTGTTCTCGGTTACAGAGCAGGTGCAAAGCTCCTTTATGCGGAAACACTTCAGTACCATCCAACAGGCACTGCATTCCCAGAACAGATTTTCGGTGCGCTTGTAACTGAAAAAGTTCGTTCTCTCGGTGCAAAGTTAGTTAATAAAAACGGTGAAGTTTTCATGCATCCACTGGAGACTCGTGATGTAACAGCCGCTTCTATTATCCGTGAATGTACTGAGCGTGATAACGGTATCGATTGCGGAAACGGTAAGGGCGTTTGGCTTGATACTCCAATGATTGAAAAAATCGGTGGAGAGGGAACAATTATGAAGAGAATCCCTGCTATGTGGAGAATGTTTGAGAAATATGGCATAGATATCAGAAAAGAACCAATTCTTGTATTCCCCACACTTCACTACCAAAACGGTGGACTTGATATAACAGATGACTGTATGACAACAAATATCAACAATTTGTTTGTTGCAGGCGAAGCCGTTGGAGGCATCCACGGTAAAAACAGACTTATGGGTAACTCACTTCTTGATATTATTGTTTTCGGCAGAAGCGCAGGCAAAAATGCTGCAGCTAAAGCTAAAAATACAAATGTGGGCAAGCTCACACTTTCCCATGTAGAAAAATTCGAAAACGAAATTTCCAAAGCAGGAATTGAAACAGATATGGTTTCTCCTATGCTTCTTCCTGATTATGCGAGAAAGGTTTAATTAGGAAAGAGGTGCAATTCAGATGAGTTTATTTAATGGAGTTATCTCCATAAGCAATGTTTCAACCCTTTTGGTTGTTATTTTCTCTGTTCTTTTCCTTGGATATGCTTTCGGAAGAATAACAATAAAAGGTATCTCTCTCGGAGATGCAGGCGTATTTATTATTGCCCTTGCTTGCGGAGCTTTGTTTTTCAGTGTAAACGAAACAACGGGGCTTGTATTCGATTTTTCAACAAAGCCATATAACTTTGAGACAGGTCTTTCAATAGTTGAGAGCTTGGGTTTGATTCTTTTTGTAACTTCTGTAGGATATATAGCAGGCCCTAAATTCTTCGGAAACTTCAAGAAAAACTTCAAATCATATGTTCTTATTGGTCTTATAGTTATCGTGGCGGGCGGACTTGCCGCTGCTGCTTGTATAGGTATGGGCGAAGTTTTCGGTTACGGTGCAAGTATCAAAGAGCAAGACGGATTTGTTGCTATGATAGTTGGCTTGCTTTCGGGCTCACTCACATCAACCCCTGCTTTCTCAGCCGCTAAAGCAACTGTTGCAGAGCAGTATACAGGTCTTGTATCTGTAGGACACGGTATAGCTTATATCTTCGGTGTTATCGGTGTGGTTCTTTTTGTTCAGCTTGTGCCTAAAATTATGAAGGCAGATATGGCAGTGGAAAGAGCAAAGCTGGTTATCAAAACAGAAGAAGAAAAGAAAACTTCTGTAAAAAAACTTTTTCAGCTTGACCATATGGGAATTGCCGCTTTTTCGCTTGCAGCAGTTTTGGGAGCATTTATCGGTCAGATAAAAATTCCTCTTTCCGCAGATGGACTCGATGGAACTTGTTTTTCCCTCACAACAACAGGCGGTTGCTTGCTTGTTAGTTTGATTTTAGGTCATTTCGGAAGAATTGGTGCAGTTGATATAATGCCTTCTCAGAGCACATTGAAGCTGTTCAGAGAGTTGGGATTGGTATTGTTCCTTGTTGGTGCAGGTATCCCGGGCGGTGCAGAATTCGTTGCAAACTTCGACCCAATGTATTTTGTATACGGTATAATCATGACAATACTTCCAATGATTATCGGTTTCTTCTTTGCAAAATACGTGCTTAAGTTGTCCCTTCTTAATAACTTGGGCTCGCTTACAGGCGGTATGACAAGCACACCTGCTTTGGGAACTCTTATCTCAACAGCAGGAACAGAAGATGTTGCAGCAGCTTATGCCGCAACATACCCTGTGGCACTTATTGCAGTTGTTTTGGTTTCCCAGTTCTTAATTATATTGCTTTAAAGCAAAATATGCTGTAAAAGCATACGTTTAACACAAAAATAAAAATAAAAAATAAAAAATAAAAAATAAAAAATAGTAAGGATGAAAAAAATGAAAGTTTTGGATTTAGCAAAATACGGTATCACTGGCGCAACAGAAGTTATTCATAACCCTTCTTATGAAGATTTGTTCGTTGCAGAAACAGACCCTTCTTTGGAAGGATATGAAAAAGGTCAGGTAACAGAGCTTGGTGCAGTTAATGTTATGACAGGTATCTACACAGGCCGTTCACCTAAGGATAAGTTCATTGTTATGGATGAAAACTCCAAAGACACAGTTTGGTGGACATCTGATGAATTTAAAAATGATAACCATCCTTGTTCAGAGGAAACATGGAAAGCATTGAAAGACCTTGCAGTTAAAGAGCTTTCAAACAAGAAACTCTATGTTGTTGATGTTTTCTGCGGCGCAAATGCTGATACACGCATGGCTATCAGATTCATTATGGAAGTGGCATGGCAGGCACATTTCGTTAAGAATATGTTTATCAACCCTTCTGAAGAAGAACTTGCAAACTTTGAACCCGATTTCGTTTGCTACAACGCTTCAAAAGCAAAGGTAGAAAACTTCAAAGAACTCGGTCTCAATTCCGAAACAGCAGTTGTTTTCAACATCACATCCCGTGAACAGGTTATTCTTAACACATGGTATGGCGGTGAAATGAAGAAAGGTATGTTCTCTATGATGAACTATTACCTCCCTCTTAAGGGTATGGCTTCCATGCACTGCTCTGCTAACACAGATATGAACGGTGAAAACACAGCATTGTTCTTCGGTCTTTCAGGAACAGGTAAAACAACTCTTTCAACAGACCCCAAACGTCTCCTTATCGGTGATGACGAACACGGCTGGGATGACAAGGGTGTATTCAACTTTGAAGGCGGTTGCTATGCAAAGGTTATCAACCTTGATAAAGAATCCGAACCCGATATCTACAGAGCAATTAAACGCAATGCACTCCTTGAAAATGTTACTGTTGATGAAAACGGCATTTGCAACTTCGCAGATGGCTCTGTAACAGAAAATACCCGTGTTTCTTATCCTATCCAGCACATCGAAAAGATTGTTCGTCCCGTTTCCGCAGCTCCCGATGCAAAGAATGTAATCTTCCTTTCTGCTGATGCTTTCGGTGTTCTTCCTCCTGTTTCAATCCTCACACCTGAACAGGCAAAATATTACTTCCTTTCCGGTTTCACATCCAAGCTCGCAGGTACAGAACGCGGAATTACAGAACCAACTCCAACATTCTCCGCTTGCTTTGGTCAGGCATTCTTAGAGCTTCATCCAACAAAATATGCTGAAGAACTCGTTAAGAAGATGGAAAAGAGTGGCGCAAAGGCATACCTTGTAAACACCGGCTGGAACGGCACAGGCAAGAGAATCTCCATCAAAGATACTCGTGGAATTATCGATGCTATCCTTGACGGTTCAATCCTTAAGGCAGAAACCAAAACAATTCCATACTTCAACCTTGAAGTTCCAACAGCTCTTCCCGGTGTAAACCCTGCAATTCTTGATCCTCGTGATACTTATGCAGATGCTTCTGAATGGGAAACAAAGGCAAAAGACCTTGCATCCAGATTCACAAAGAACTTCGTTAAGTATACAGGCAACGAAGCAGGTAAAGCACTCGTTGAAGCAGGCCCAAAGGCATAAGCCCAGCGTAGGTATTAAAATCAATATCGCTGTATCTTGAGAATGCGGTACTATAAATCGTAACTATGTGTTTTAATGCAGTACGATTAAGTCGTTTTTACTGTGTTTTAATGCGGTGCGATTAAATCGGTTTCGCTGTGTTTTAATATAGTGCGATTAAGTCAGTAACTCTGTGCTTTAATGCGGTACTATAAATCGTAACTATGTGTTTTAATACAGCGCAAATAAGTCGGTAACTCTGTGTTTTAATGATGCAGTACAATTGAATTATGTAACAAAAGAGGTCTGTCCTATAACAAGGATGGACCTCTTTATGTGTAACTAAAAGGGATGGCAAAAACCATCCCATGAAAAGTTGTATTATGCTTCTAAACTGTCTTTATCAAGCAAGAATTCTTTAACGCCCAACATAACATATACTGTCAAGAAGAAAAAGTCAAGATAATCCATTTATTTTTTTGCCGAAAACGGCAAAAAAATTAAATGAAAATAGCAGGGAAGGGATAAGATGATGTTTTAAATTATAACATTAATGATATTGACATTGTTCGTACAAAAGAGTATAATTAAATCATTGAATAGACGATGTGTGAGGTGTTTATTATGTATATATCAGTTTCTGATGCTGCAGAAAAATTTAATATATCAAAAAGACGAGTCCAACTTTTATGTGAACAGGGACGTATTGAAGGAGCTAATAGAATGGGAGGCGTATGGTTAATTCCTGCTAATGCTCCAAAGCCCACTGATGCACGAAGAAAAAGCAAAGTTCTAGAAAATCAATTGTCGCTATTTGATGATATTTATAAAATTGAGGATGAAAAATTAAGCATTTCTCAGGTTTGTGAGTTACTCTCTATTTCTCAAGCAACTGTTAAAAATTGGGTTAGACTTGGGAAACTAGTGATTGAGTCCGACGGTGAAACATTTGACAAGAAGTATATTGAATCACTTATCGCAGAAATTAAAAGTGGAAAAGATAACCGATTGAAAAGTCGTAGGAATAAAAAAAGTGTAAGCGGTAAAGAGCTATATAAAGATTACATAAAAAGCAACCACAATCGTGAAATGGTTGAAGTCATTTTGAATTCTTGCAAGCAAATTACAGAAGCTGAATTGAGAGTGATTCTTGCTAAATTCGCTATACAATTGTATCAACAAAGCGGAGGGGTGGTTGTATCAGATTATTTGTTGCTAGAGGGAAAAAGTGATATTACAAATAATGATGTATTCAATGGTTTGATTAAAGACTTACTTGGAAATATTGATATATCCAAAATCACATTAACAAATATTCAAACTGCTTTGGATAGCAAAGTACAGTTAGTTCCCTTGGAAGATACTTTGGGATTTGCATATATTTCTCTTCGAGATTTAAGCCATCGTAAACAAACTGGTGTATATTACACACCCGAAAAAACGGTTAATACGCTTATTTGCAATTTAAAACACTGTGTTAATACTCAAAACAAGACGTTGTGTGATCCTTGTTGCGGAACAGGAAATTTTCTTATCGGTCTTGTTGGAAACGGTGTGGAGATTGATAATCTTTATGGTCAAGACATAGATGAAATTAGTATTCTAATTACACGAATCAATATGTTCTTACTTGATAACAGCATTACTAGAGAGCAGTTGTATTCTCAATTTGTTTGTGGCGATACCCTTTCTAATACTTTTTCTCGTAAGTTCTCTGTAGTATTGGGCAATCCACCTTGGGGATATGATTTTAGCAAAGAAGAAACCGCTTATCTTGCTGCTAATTATACTACGGCTAAAAGCAAAGGTATGGAGTCATACGATTTGTTTATTGAAAAAGGAATGGCAATGCTCGAAGAAAATGGGTGCTTAGCATACGTATTGCCAGAAGCGATTTTAAGTGTAAACTCACATCAGCAGGCAAGAGAACTTATTGTAAAAAACACGGCGTTTAAATTTGTGAGTTACTTGGGAAATGCTTTTTCGGGAGTGCAATGTCCTGCAATCATCTTAGGCATTCAGAAAGGTTGCTGCGGAGAAACGAAAGGTTGCAGAATTGAACTGGATAATAAAGAATTCGTTATTAATGAAAACAGAGATATAAATGCAACATCGTTCTCTTTTAATATGAGTGATGAAGAATACGATTGTTTGCGAGTGATTAGTTCAGTACAAAACGCTAAATATCTTGCAAATAACGCTAAGTTTGCATTGGGAATTGTTACCGGTAACAATAAGGAGTATATTACAAATGAAAAAAAAGATGGAATGGAAGTCGTTCTAAAAGGTAGCAATATTTTTAGATATGCTATGAAAGAAACCGATAATTATATTCAGTTTGCTCCTGAAAAATTCCAGCAGGTTGCGCCAACCGAAATGTATAGAGCGGAAGAAAAGTTATTGTATAGATTCATTGCCGAGGTTCCTGTTTTTGCGTATGACATTAAGCAAACTCTTTCATTGAACAGTTGTAACATCTTAATACCTCAAATTGAAGGTATGAATATCAAGTATGTTTTAGCCATTTTGAATTCTAGTGTAGCAGCCTACTTTATAAACAAAAAATACAATTCCGTTAAGTTACTGAGATCACACATAGAATCGTTACCGATACCTATGGTTAGTACTGAAAAACAGAGTGGTATTATAAAAAAAGTAGACCACATAATGAAATCGAACGAAAACATTAGTGGCCTATATGAAGAACTTGATGATGAGATTATGGACATTTATTCTCTTTCAGAGATGCAGAGAAAAACTATTCGTGGGGCATTATCTGGAAAGAATTTATTTCTTTTTAAATAATGCAAGTAGTTGCGCGTAGGTTAATTCCTTATAAAAATACTTCTTTTTATGTTCGGCATAGTTTGATTTGTTTATATGGAATTGATATTCAGTACCATCTTTGTGCTGAATTGAATATCCGGGCATATTAGGGACAATGACGCTTTGAGCTTTGAGGATTACAATTTTATCTTTGAAAAAGATTCCGTAGTAAAGAATATCGAATTCGGAGGGTTTGATTTGTTGTATGTTGCAATCGAATGTTGTATTCGTAGCATCAGCTTCATTCAAAACCCTTGAATCAGATGCGGAATTCAAACATAGGTCAATTATATTAGATTTTTTCATCGGTTTGAGTTTTTTCTTAGCTCGTGAGAACTTCACTTCTATCTTTTGGTTGTTTGAATCCAACAGGTCAAAATACTTCCCATCTGCCGGAGTGAATTTCTCCAACTCCTTAATCATTAACTGGGCGAGTTCACCGAAATTTGTACCCAAACTAAATATGCCACTTATGAATTGCTCAAGTTTCTTTTTATCTGTCATACAACATCGCCTTTTGAAAAAATACTTATTTTTTACCTTTTCGAAGAACGGTTTTTAAAATATCTTTTTCGTCAACAAGAAATGGAGATAATTCATCTTCGGTCATAAAAACTTGTCCTTCAAACACTTCAATACCTTCAACACCTGTGTTTTCGTTGCGATGCTGAGAACCAAGTTTTCCGGTTTTTTGAAGTTCCTCGCTTGTCAGAACCCAATAAATCAATTCGTTGCGGCAAGTACCGATCCAAATAAAAACATCGCAACAAGAAGGCTTTAGCTGCTGATAGTGGTACTTAAATCTCGCAGCTTTTGCTTCGGAATGCAAATATGCTCTACTTGCTAAACTGCCTCCTGCTTTTGTATTATTTGCACGACAAGCTTTCACTTCAATACGAATGCCATCAAGCCATAAATCGAATTCTCCGTCAAAAGCAGGGTATTCTGCAGAAACATTTTCTTTTGTTGCTTTTACAAACTGCGGAAATAGTGTTCGAATGTGTTGCTCTCCCCAAGTCTGCCCATAGGTACGAGGAGCCATATCAAACAGAGCTAAATATTTGTTTCGTTCACAATACTCGGTGTTTAATTGTGAATATCTTTCATATGTAATTTCGCCTATTGCTAAATAATATGCTAACAACCTATTTTCAGCGCTAAAAGGAAAAAGCGCTTTTTCCTTTTCGATGGATTCGATGATATTTGTATCTCCCTTGGTCTTTTTGCGTAAATTATCTAATTCTATCATCAGTTCTTTCATTTGTTCTCATCCTCCAAAAATAATTTATAAGCATCAATTTCAAGATCATCTGCTATACGTTGAATGTTTTCTAAAGAAATACTTCTTCTGTAGCACTCAATAGCACTGATATAAGTTCGGTGCATACCGCATTTATCAGCAAAAGCTTCTTGAGAAATACCTATAGCGTTACGGTATTTCTTTAAGTTGGTTCCGAAAACTTTTACAATATCCATAGTTACAATCCTCCTTATAACATATTATAATATAATTGAATACTAAAAGTCTACATACAATAAGTATCTAAAAAGATGTTAAAAATACATTAAAGTGATTGAATGAAAACTGTGCTACATATTCGGTTGAAGGGGTTACTATTGATAACTGCCAATGGCAGTGGTAAATTAACGCTCAGTAATTTTTGTACAATCAGACTGCTCCTCAATATGCATTGTGCTAGATAAAATGGAAAAATGATAGGTTTACAGACATCGTTGTTTATAACCGAGATTTCGTGCCTACCATTTCAAAGAAGATATTGCATATATGTTTACTTTAGATTAAGCTGCAATCAGGGATATGGAAATGAAAAATTAACTGCGCCGCTTTTTGGGGAACTCATAGACGAGATGTTGTAAAAATCGTAGTCAGAGGATTATGATTCATCACAAATTCATCGGGTATATTGAGATACCCGAATGCGGAAGTAATTACAAGTCAGATACACGAAAGGGTGTAGCAGTAGAGTATATTACCAAATCCGCATAAAACAAAAGAGCAGGCTTTAAAACCTGCTCCATAACAAACGCAAGAAACTCGAAATTAAAAAATCGAGTGTCCATAACTCAAATCCGTTATGAACACTCGATGTGGTCGGAGTGACAGGATTCAAACCTGCGGCATCTTGGTCCCAAACCAAGCACTCTATCAGCTGAGCTACACCCCGAAATATTGAATTTTAGATTCGCTTTAAAAATTATGGGGTGGATGACCGGACTTGAACCGGCGACCCTCAGGGCCACAACCTGATACTCTAACCAGCTGAGCTACATCCACCATAAGCATATTGCATCGGGTAACTTGCGTTACCCGATACACTGGCGTGCCTTGAGGGACTCGAACCCCCGACCTACTGCTTAGAAGGCAGTTGCTCTATCCAGCTGAGCTAAAGGCACATTTGATATAAACCCCTAAAGCCCAAATATAATATCACAAATTAACCTTTTTGTCAATAGGTTTTTGAAAATTATTCTGCATTTTTTGAAAAAATCTGAAGATAATTCTGAAAAATTCAAAAAAACAATCTGTGTGTGAATTTGTAAAACATCATAACCTAAAACTTTAATGCGCTACAAGGAAAAATATTGTTAAATGCGCCACGCAGAGATTATTAAAAAACAGCAGAGATTATTGTTAAAAAACATTTAAACGGGCATTTCTTGCTGATGGAAATGTCCGTTTAATGCGTTATTTTGAGATTTTATTTTCGTTTCTACCAAAAACTTTTTGAGGCATAACAACAAGATAATCTTGCAGTCCCTTAAGATTGAATGGATAAATTGGGTACATATAGCCAACGCCGAAGGATTTTCTTTTGAAAAGCCAAACGAACCATACAAGGGAAAGTGCGAGGATTCCATATAACCCTGAAAAATATGCGCCAAACAGGAAAGCGAAACGGAGTATCACCCCCGAAGACGCAAAAGCAGGGGTTATATAGGCAGAGGCGGCAGAAACGGCAACGATAACGATAATTGTAATGCTTGAAATTCCTGCTTCAACAGCCGCATCACCTAAAATCAAAGAGCCAACAAGACCTGCCGCATCCCCAACAGTTCGTGGCATACGAACACCAACCTCACGAATAAGCTCAAAAAGTATGAGCATCAAAAGCATTTCCCAAAACATGGATATTGCAGAATTTTCTTCTAATGAGTGAATGAAATCCAATAGCTTTTGGGGTAGGGCAGATGAATGATGATATATCATTGCTATAAAAATAGAGGGAAGATACAGGTTAATTGCAAATGCAAAAAAGCGTATAAAACGCAAAAAACTTGCATACCAAGGGTTTTTTAAATAGTCCTCTGCACTTTGAAAACCTTCGATAAAGTAGTATGGGGCTGTGAGAACATATGGGCTTCCGTCGCAAATTATGCCAATTCTTCCGGCAAGTATTTTAGATGCAACCTTGTCTACCTTTTCGCTGCTTCCCATCGTTGGAAAAAAGTCGCTTTTGCCGTCGCAGAGTAGCATTTCAAGGTTGGATGAGTCTATAATATATTCTCCAGCGAAGTTTTTTATCTTGTTTCGCACATTTTGTAAAATGTTGTCATCAGCTCTGCCCTCAACAAAACAGATTGAAACAGGGGTTTTTGTTGTTTTGCCTAAATAAAATGTCTCAACCTTAAAGTTTTCGGTGCGGATAATTTTCCTGAGCTGTGAAATGCTTTTTTCACCGTTTTCGGTAAACCCCGCCTTTGGGCCTCTGACAGTAACATCGCTTGCAGGTTCTTCAACTCCACGGCCCACATGGCTGTCAGTGGGGCAGAATGCAGTGTATAGCTTGTCGCTTTTTATGGCAATAATAACTCCGCCACCAAGTAAATATAGCATCAGTTTTTCAAAATCACTTTCGGGAATAACAGCAACACATCCAACAATAGAGTCAAATTCACCCTTGAAGCCGTCTATTTCGGTGTAATTCATAAGGGGAAAAATAATGCTGTCGGTGATGTACCGTCTGTCCGTCATGTTCTTTATGAAAAAAATACAGCATTTGTCGGGAACTATGTCCCTGATAATCAGGTCGGGCGGCGAACTTAATGCGGTTTTAACCTTGTTTTTAAAATCATTCATAGTATTTCCTTTTTTAAATTTGCTTTTTATTATCATTTCCCGAAAAAAAGAAAATATGATACAGGGTAGGGGAGTAAATGTGATTTTAAATTGCATCGATGTGAAAATGATTGATTCAAAAATGCCCCGATGATGCGAAAATAACTTATTGGTGAAAGTAATAAAGGGGAAAAACAAATGCGTAAATGCCCAAAGTAAATGCAATAGTAGTCAAAAGAGTAGGTTGTGTTTGATAAAAAGTGTCAGATTTTGTTTTGTATTTGATGTTGACAAAATAAAATAATATGGTATAATTATATAGAAAATAGCGATAGTATGTAATGCAATGCCTCGTGGGGGTGTAAAGGTTTCGACGGGGATTGTGAAGCGTGATAAGCGAGCAGAAGCGCATACCTTCTATAAAATGTGCAAACTTAAAAAATAAACGACAACAATACTGTTGCACTCGCTGCCTAATTAGGCGGCTGTCTCTCCGTTGAGTACTGCGGCTTCGGAAGGGGCATCACAGAGCAGTGAACGTACTTCAGCCAAAGCTTTGAGGCGGTTGTATGAATTTATGAAGCTACCAAAGGTAAAGACTGTCGATTGTCGTTACCCGAGGGAAGTTAAATAATCGACTACGCTCGTAGAAGTTTGCGTGAATCGGTTTTCGGACAGGGGTTCGACTCCCCTCACTTCCACCACATCAGACGAATCCGAACATTTTCTTTAAGAAAGGAATGTTTGGAATTGTAGTTGAAATACCGTGTGATAAATAATTCGCACGGTATTTTTTATTCAGAACCACATTGTATATTTTTATTAAAATGGCACAAAAATAAAAATGACCTCACGCCAAATTTCTTTGATGCGAGGTCTTTATTTATAATTATTTAATGTGTGGTGCCACTCACGAGCATTTATATCACTCCTTCTTAATAAACTGTGCAAACACTTGATGCAGACCAGTTGATGCAAGACCACTGACAAGACCTTTGGCGAAGATTTCGGGAGTGATACACCCTGCGCTCCATGCCGTAATAGCAACACCAAGCAATCCGCACACAAGCGGAATAAACTTATTCACCGCATCTGTGGGAATCCAATTCTTGAGTATGTAGCCCACGCAAAGACAGACCACAAGAGTTACAGGGATAATAAATTCGTTTAACATTTCCATTTTGTTGCCTCCTATTTTGAAAGTTCATTTACTTTATTTCTTATTTCTTCATATGTGTAGAAACTAAGCCAACCCTCTGCGGCAAGTTTCTTTTCTCTGTTCTCATGACCGTTGCCATATTTACCCGCGATAATATCTTTCGCAAGTTGTTCAACAGTTTTTGCAACAGCCGATTCGACCACGTAAGCGTCGGTAAAGCCGACTTTTTTTAGCTTTTCAAGGGTTGAATCGGCATCTGTTTTATTTTTGAACATTCCTATTTTAATGTGGTATGCCGTTGTTTTGCGTGGCTTTAAAACAAAAAACTCTGCCAAAACTTTTGCTTCGGCTCGTGCAATTGCTTTTAACCCCTCTTCATTCATTAAAAATTCGCACTGTTTTTTGTTTGTGTGGAAGCCGTGTTCAATAATAAATGAATGTTCAACAGGGCTATTGCCTGCCACAGAATTTCTTATAACGCCATAATAATCTGAACCGGATGAATTTTTCTTTGTCAACGCGCCCCTGTTCCAAGCCGCCGTATTGCTTTTCATAACCTCAGTAACCGCCTTAACAAGCTCACTACAGAGCTTTTCGGAAGATTTTCGCTTTACGCTGTAGAATCCACAAACATATGCGGCACTTTCCGATTCGCTTGTCGCATTTGAATGCAACGAGATAAACACCTTGCTCTTATTGTCGATAGCTTTTTTCCCTCGCTCCGAAAGTGAGGGATTTTCGTTTTCTCCACGTGTAAGAACTGTTTCAACGCCTTGATATTTTGCAAGAGCATCGGCAAGATACCTTCCTAATTTATACATAGCATCGCCCTCATAATATCCGTTAATTACTCCGGCATTTACTTTTGCTGTGTGTCCCGGGTCAATCGTTATTATCATCTTTTGTCTCCTTTATATGATGTGCCTTCTTATTTAAATGCTTTTCAAGCTTGTCGATTGCTTTTGTAACAGGCCCGTTGCAACCTTGTTCCGAAAGCCCCTTCAGGCAAGCAAGCAAGCCATAAACAATCAGTGTTTGTTCTTCTTGAATGGCGGTTGTGTCTTTTTCGTGAGTGTCGCGCAACCCTTTTATTTCTTTATCTTGCTCTTTTTGGCGGTCTAACCATCTAAAAAACTTGCGAACAAGAACTATTAAAGTCGTTATCACGCCAAGCACACCGCCAAAGACAATTATGGTCTGTGCATCTACATACATTTTTTTGTGCTATCCTCCTACAATATCAAGCCAAGTTTTGTGTCCGTAATACGGAACGGCACTCTCGTTTGAGGTGTCATATCTGCCCACGACATACACGCCAACGGCGGTTAAATATACTCTGTATGTGTATATTTTGCCTTCTTTTTGCGTTGTGAGTTCCCCCGAATCCAACGCGCTGGCAGTTATTGTTTTGCCTGTAGCATCAACGAGAATTGTTGCCTCACCCAAAGTCCAACCACCCAATATTGCATTTTGGGCAACAAGCCCCTCGGAACTCACCTGCGAGGCATCAATGTAATATACATTGTTTTGTGTTGTTACCAAGGGTTTTCCGTTAATCGTTAAACGGTCTGATTTTATAGAAAAATCGTCTGCTTCAAAATTTATTTTGTTGGCATCGATAGAAAACTCTTTGCCCTCAAACTGTATTTTATCAGCACTCAAAAACGCTTCTGATTGTTCGCCACCTTGGTTGTTAATTGCCTCAAGAATAAATCTTGCGTTTGCCCTTCCGTTATCTACGATTAAACCGATGTTTGATTCGTTTTTGTTGGCTTTTATTTCAAGCTGTGCAATTGATGTTTTGGTTGTGCCTTGCCACTCGGTGAGTGCGTTTATGCTTGCGGAATGCCCCGAAACCTTTTCTTCAAGTCGAGCCACGGAATATGAATCCGCGTCTTGACGTTCTGCAATTGCTTCAATTCGGCTTTCGTTTGCGGAAATATCTTTGTTGATAGCAGCGTAAACATTTGAATTATTAGCCGACAATCGACGCTCAAACTCATAGTTTGATTCTTCAACAGCTTTTTTTATTTTTGTTTGTGTCGGACTATTCTCTGTAAAACTTTTTGTTTTTTCCGTTTTACCAGGACAATATATTTCGGAGTTCATACCACCACCGATATTTATTGTCTGTTGCATAATGGGGACGGTATGAAGCAATCCGTTTTTATCGGGGACATGAACCACATCTCCTGCCTGCAACGCAGGATTTCCCCTGTGTTTAACCTTCGCGGGGGTGTATGTGATGCCTTGAACAAGTGATTTTATAGTCGGAAGCATCTTTTCGTATATCAACGGATTTGTATATTCCATTGTTACACTTTCGCTCTCTATATAATCAACTGTTATGTTTATCGTACTGTCCGAAGTTGTAACACTAATAAAATCTGAACTAATTATCAGTTTATCACCGCTTGTTGATACTTCAACGCGCGGCGAAGTAATAACAATTGCATCACTCGTTTCAATGCTCCGTTTCACTGTATAAATTTTTGCTTCGGATTCCCCCGTATCATCACTCCTTGTGTGAACCACAATAGAAGCATCCTCGGCGGGCATAATAAAGTTATAAACATTTGTATCTCTTTGCGTTAATGTTACATTGCTATCAAAGTAATCGAATTCATAGCCGTCCTGTGGTGAGAGAATTACGGTAATTATGCTCCCTGCCTTTGCTTTGCTTACATAATTACCTGCGGAATCTCTTGCGGTCATGTCTCCTTTATCAATCTGATAAGTTATATTATATTCCGCTTGAGCTTCAGCGAAAGTTGCCGTTATAGTAACATCGCTGTCCGGCATTGTAAAAGTATAATCCGTATCATTTACTGCCGTTAGTGATAACCCCCAAGGTATTACCGTGAGCGTTTCCAACTCGTACCCCTCATCGGGCGACACAGAAATACTAACTTGTTCTCCGGGTTTGAATGTTTTTCCACCGGAAACGATAGACCCCATCCCATAGCGTTTGACTGTTACAGTGTGTTCGGTTGAACCGATTTTCTTAAACGATGCAGTAACCGTTACATTGCTGTCCGGCTGAACAAACATCTTTGCGTTATTTGAAAAACGAGATAAAGCAATTGTTTCGCCACTATCGGAAACAACGGTTATATCTGCTAATTCATATTCATTCGCAGGATTGATGGATAAGAGAACTATTTCTCCCTCTAAAACGCTTCTGCCCGGCGTTGCAACAACATTACCATTGCTGTCCGTAACCACGGTAATATCATAAGTTTCTTCTTTGCCCAAAATGTCAAAGTTTACTTCAAGGGGCTTCGGATTCAGTTTAGTAAAACCATTCATATATTGTGTCTTACGCTGAATTGTAACCCCTGAATCCGTATACCACACAAACTCCAAAATACCCTGACGATTAAATCGTGCGTTCTTACCACAACAGCCCGCAAGGTGTCCTAACACCTCACGATATGTCATACCCTCCGGCTTTCGCCTGATTTCAAGGGTTGGAAGTACAGAAGAAAACCTTATCCCCGTCTGAGTTACTATCTCTGCAACAACATTTGATATATCCGTTGGATATTTCAAGGACGAAATATATTCTCCTGTCAAGTGGTACATTCCATCAGAACAAGTGAGCTTCAACGTTTTATAATCGTTGCTCGTGGTGAAATCTGTTACCCAATATTCGCCAAGCGGAAGCCATTCTTCGCTACCATCGGGCAGCACGAGGCCGCTTTCCACCTTGACATACATTCCGCTATAATCTATTGGTGTTGCTTCTCTTATGGTAAGCGTAACGGTTGCGGAGTTCGCTGTGCCAAGTTCTATTCCGTTGTTACCACTCACTCCCTCGTTAAACGACACATGGGTAACATTATCACGCTCATATACAACAGATCCTGCCAAGGTAACTCTATACGGCATATCACGAGAGTCCGCAAGTATTGCTTTTTTATACGCTTCGCTGACAGACAGCATCGCTCAACACCTCACTTTTCGATAAGACTTATTGTTATTCTCGACCACATACCACAGTGACCGCAGCTCGCACTGGGTGAACCAGCGTAGAAAGTTTTTGTGAGATAGTTCCCCGCGTGTGGATCAAGATATTGTACCGAGATAAATGTATTGTTTTTTTCTTCAGGACAAATCCTTTGCAAAAGAAAAGATGTGTTTGCAATAGATAGCGGAGGCCACGTAAAATTTAATTTTCGTTTTGTTGAAACTCTATCACGAAACATTTCACCCGTTGCATTGTTTCGCCCTGTGCCCTCCTCGGCATCTAAATCTTCTTTCCCCCATGTATATGATTGAGGGGTAGGAACTTTTTCATAAGGACCTGACACCGTTGCGTTCCCTTCAGCATCCTCAGCCATAGGAGCAATATGCAATGTGCCTCGATATAACATTTTTGTCCCCCCCTTATGTGTACAACGGGTTAGCTCCCGTCTGTACGATTTGACCATTAATAAATCTGATAGCCGCTTCACCAACTGCTCTATCACCGATTTGTACAATGATTTTAGCGTTGCTTCCACCGCCATTATTGCTTCCATCCTCTTGCGCCGCCATCATAGCGTTGTAAACCGCAGAGGCAATTCCCTTTGTGATTTGGTCGTTGTTCGCTACGGCTGTTTTGTTTCCGATACGTCCTACCATTTCTGGTCCGCTTTCTCTTGCTATGAACATTTCGCCCATCGTTGGGAAGCCGCCTGTGGCGTAACCTTTAACGAGCTTTTGTTTGAGCTTTTCTATAAGGTCCGTTTGTTCACGAGCAAGTTTGCTATTCGCTGCATATTCGGGCGAAAAAATACCTACTATTGGAACACCGATGTTCATGGCAAGCCACTCAGCGGCAGAATTACCATAAATTTTTTCGTAGCTCTCTCCGCTTTTCATAACGGTGTTTTTTGAATATGTGTCGATAATTGTGTTCAGCACTTCGTTGTACTTTTTGTAAACCTCTGAAATCTGTGCATTGTAGCTTTTTTCAATTGTTTCCAAATCGGAAACGCTAAACCCCAATGAACCGCCAAACTCGTTTTTATCCATGTCGATTAACTGAGTAAGGGCGTTGACATCCGCAGCATATTTGTTTTTAAGTGCGTCAAGATAAGTATCTCTATCAGCCAAAAGGTTATCAACGTTTGTAAGCACGTCGTCCTTATCATCGCCAGCTCTTATAGCTCCTTGTATAGCTTGTTGGATGTCGATTTCCCAGCGCTCTGTTGATGTATCATCGCTAAGGGTGAATTTCGTGATGTCGCTTCTTAACTGTTTAAGTTTGTTTTTTTGTTCGGGTGTCGCAACTCCACCGTTGTTTGAAATGTCGGTTAAAACTTTTTGATACTCTGCGTTAAGGCCTTCGATCTTTAGGCCGAGTACGCCCTGCGCCTCTTTGATTTTGTCAAGCAGCCCGCCCAACTTGTTGTTCAATTCATCAGTGATATTTAACTCAATGCCAAGTTTGATGTTTTCCATCAAGCTGTATATATTCGCATCATTAAGAGCTTTTGCCGCATCGGTTAAAGCGTTGAACGCTTCCGTTAATCCTTCGATATCCGAAGCATCAAACACGGGTTTGTCGGCAATAGAGTCCCACATTTTATCGTATGAATCACGCGCCAAATCGTAAGATTCTTGTGCTTCCTCTATCTTCCGTACCCACTCGGCTTGTTTGTCAAAGTCCATAGAGTTAAAGTACCCCCTAAGCGCTTCGCTCACTTCGGCTATTGAAGTACCCTGAATATCATAATATTTTGTTTTACGCAGTTCATATTCAAGTTCCACTTGTGCATCACGATAACCAACAACAGCACCCACGACGGTTGCTATTGCTGTTGCTATCGCTCCCCACGGTCCGTGCATAGCTGTTAATGCGACGCCCACCAATCCACAGATGGGAATAACTTTTTTCAACGCCTGACCGAATGTTGTTGTCCCTTTGCCCATATCGTAAAACACATCTTTAGCTTTAGAGAATGTTTTAATCAATCCTGCAAAAGTGAGAAGTCCCTTGGTTACAGGCGAAAGTTTTTTCATGAAGCTTGAAAAAGAGGTCCATACATACTTCAATCCACCGGCAAACGCTTTAAAAATACCCTCGCCGGCTTCAAAGAATATCAAACCGTTCTCAACAGCTCCCTTAAGCGTTCCAAACACGCCTTTAATCAATGTTAATCCCTTGATTTTTTCTATAGATTCCTTCACCCAATCAAACGCAAACGCAGCCGCTATAATCAATCCGATTTCGGAGGCAATTTCGGCAACTTTAAATAAATCTTTGAACCATTCCTTTATATTATCAACTCTCTCTCGGAAGCTTCCATCCAAACCGCTAAGAAAATCGTATTCGGGAAGTTCTATTCCAAGATCGTATTGCGACTCATCGCCCACATCACCGTTATCATCGCTCTTAAGAATATTAAGTTCATCGAACCCCATAATGTTCTTTTTCAGCTCTGAAACAGAATCATTCGCAAGGTCGGCTTCGTCGCCTATGCCCTCAATAACATCGGCCGCCATATCGAGATTATTTGACGGCAAGTCCTTAATATCAAAACCCCAAGATACAGCCAATTTGCTTACAAGTTCAGAAAACAATTCGAGGAACGCTGTAACATAAGGAACAAACCGTGTAACAAGAACTGACACAAGGTCTCCCAATGCGCGTTTTGCTCGCTCGACCATTGTGCTCATTATTCGCATTGAGTTCGCAGGAGTGTTTATGGTTTTTGCCATATCTCCCATAATTCCGTTTGACCTCTGTATCAGGGTGATATATCGCAACTGAGCTTTCTGGGCTTCGGTCATTGAACGAACATTTTGTTTGATGCCCAACGATAAAGCCGTTTCTTGCAACGCCGCAACGGAGAGGTTATAACCCCACGCCTTCAAGCCCTTTATCTGTCCCGACATACCGCTTTGAAGTTTTTGCATAGCGGTTTCGACATCGGAGTTGAAGAACGAAGATAAATCATACGCAAGCTGTGTGAGATTTTGACTCATTATGGTAGCTTGGTCTGAAGCAATGCCAAAACCCGTTGCAAGACGCTGAAAAACGCCCTGATTCGTAATCCACTCAGAAACATCAATAACCATGGCTTGATTCACTTTTTCGGCAAAATCCATTGCCTCATCCCATGTATCACCCATCGTTACCTTAAACAAGTTGAGGGATTCTATATATTCATTGCTTTCGTTGAGACAATTTCCGAACACCCTCGCAATTCTATACATGGTTGAATACAACTTCCGAAACGACTTTGCGCTTTTGCTGAGTTTGTTTTTCATTGCTCCAAAGGAACTACTAAGCTTTTGGTTTGCCACCGTCTGCTGTTGTGTTGATTTCAACGCCAGCTTTACAGCGTTTGGCAATGCAGAGAAGCCACGTGCTACGGCATCCATTTCCACCGCAAGAGGTTGCATAATATCTGTGAGCCGTTTCACCGCAGCCGAAAACTCATCCAAGGTTGTGGTGTCGAGAGATTTTGTTATATCGGGTATTTTTCTCAATGTGTTTATGAGAGATACCACCTTACCGTTTCCAACACCGCCCAGCTGTGATAATCCACCCGATATACCCTTCATTAGTTCGGTGAAACTTGTTGAGTCAAACGTTGCCGCAAACGAGCTTAGTTCCTTAATCCCCTTTGCCAGCGAACCCACATTTATGCTCACCTTTGGAATGCTTGAAAGTTTTGTCAGCGCATCCGAAATTGCCACAAGATCGGATGATATTTTTCCCGCATCCACTCCACTGAGAGAATTTATAAGGTTTTTATAATTTTCAATCTGTTTTATCTGCGGAGTAATATTTATCTTTTTAACTCCGTTAAATGTTTTTAATGCGTTAGATATTCTTGTGAGGTCAGAGGTAAGTCCCGCTGAACCGCCCACGGCTGTTTTTAAGTTGTTTAATGTTTTGGCAAGGGAATCAATACCATTCGTGGCATTGCTCGCATCGGCATCTATTTCTATTACTAATTCGTCAATAGTAAGAGCCACCGTGTCTCACCTCCTTAATAATAATTTGGCTCTGGCACGGTGGCTCCGGCTCACTTATCTTTAAACATTTTTTGGGTAGCCGATACCCACGTTTTCATCCACACTTCCGCCCTTGCTTCTGCCTCAATCTTCTTTGCCTCGTTGTCTTTTTTTATATCTTCGGGCTTAAAAGAATATGGCTTCTCAGCATAACTCTTGTGATCGCTTTTTTTGGAACTTAAATGCGACATAGCTGATACCAAGGCATCATATACATACATTCCGTAAAACCACGCTTCATGGTTTACTTGTTCCTGCTTCATTCTATATGCTTCACGATAGTATTTCGGAAGTGCATTGTCGCCGTCCCAATATTCATCGGCGGTCATACCGATAGAGATATAGAACGGGCAACAATCTTCATATATTTTTGAAAAACTGCGTGGAGTCCGGCTTACTCCTTCGTCCACGCTGTCGCGTTTCCCTCGCTTGTTTCCTCGGTGAGTGCCTTAATTGGTTCGTTGTACATTTCGATAAGAACATTGATGAGTTCGCTTTTGTTTTCCATAGTATCAAAAATTTCGTTTATAAGCTCTTTTTTAACAAATCTGTGTTCCGCAAGGAAAGCACCCGCAAAAAGTTCGGGGAGATATGTCATAGGAGCTTCAAGGATTTTTGAAGGAACAAAGCCCCTGTCCTCCATGGTCTTAACAGTTTTCTTCGTGTATCTGAGACAATAGTTTGTGCCGCCGTAAGAAAATTTAATTTGCATTGTATGTACTCCTTTACTTTTTTGTTATTGACCTGCCGCAGCAGTGGATTTTGTTTCCCACTGGGGAGCGCCATTCGGGGTGATGTAAACGGTTGTTTCAAGAACGCCATTTACAGACATTGCGGGCATCCCCATTGATGATGGTTCACCGTGGAAGAATACGGATTTTTGAAGTTTGGGGTGTTTTATTTCAAACCAAACTCTTTTTCCGCTTTCCGAATTTGATTCATATGACGAAACAAGGGTCTCCCACACTTCTTGCAATTTCTCCGTGAAGTTTGCACCAAAGCCCAAAGCACCGCCAATATCCTTCAAACCTTTTACATAAGTTTTGTACTCTGTTTCCTCAAGAGTGGTTGACTCATGTGTTTCGGGTTCGGGGTTGAAGTCGGGAATTTCTTTAAGATCCGGAATAAGAGTATATCCTGACGTGGGACGTGTACCTACTGTGGTTTCCACACAATAACCCATAGTAACGCCTGCTGTTGAAAGAGCAATACCATTTGCCATAGTTAATTACCTCCTATGCTACATTTGAATTTTTGTATCTCGCTACACGGCGAGTGTTTTTTGTGTCAGCACTCGGAATTTGCTGATTAAATGAACGGATATAAAACAAGCTGCTCATTACTCCGTCTATAACGGCAACTATATCTTTTGTTTGCTGTTTTGCTTCCTTCTCTGAAACGAGATTGGAATAAATATTAAATTCGTATTCTTCCTCTGCTACGTTCTGCACCTTTTCAAAGGTAGAATACTTTTTATTAACTCCCGAGGTTTTCTGTACGATAGAAGCGGCGGGGAAGTGAGGGGGAGCGGATACAATTTCAACACCTGTTATGAATATGTCGCTAAACGCTTCTCTCAACGCTTTCGATACTTCATCATAAATAAGTTGTTCCATGTCAATCATTTAAACACCCTCTTTACTATCTCGGAAAAATCTTCCCTCAGTTGTTGTGCTGTATCGTACAAAAACGGCTTTGATGGTTGTCCCATAGTCCAATAAATTGTACTTCCGTCCTTCGCTGTGTGCGGAGTCCAGCTATACAATTCATCCATTGGCTTTCCATCTGCCTTCGTGTACCAACCACCGCCGTCATACTTCCCTTCTTCGCCGGGGTGGGGATTTAATCTACCCACCGGACCTGTTCCAAACTCAAAAAATACAGCGTGTTTATCATCAACACGAATAAAGCCATGATTTCCTATAACAACTCCGTTAATAGAATCAGTGAGGAATGTATCATGAATTATTCCGTATTCAACAACCTTTGCCCTTGCGATTGTAGCTCCGCCGTAAGTTAGTTCTTTAAGTAGAAAACTCACACGACGAAACAAATCTTTTTTGTATTGTTCGAGTTCTTTAATGGCTTTCGCTATGCTCTGTGGTTCAAGCTTGATTTTTATTACTTTTCTCACTTGGAAACATTCACTCTCCTTATTGCATACCTGATACAATTCAAAGATTTGCTAACGGCTGCCACCTCGTAGTTATGTGATTTAATTCCCAATATCGAAATATTATCTTCGTTGGCTTTTACCACAGAGCCATCGGTTGTGATATATAATGTATCACCTTCACCATAAACGGTTTGAATTTTTTCGCTTGTCGTCGGAGCATCGTCTATCCACAAACGGCTGTACTCGTCGATAGGACATTTCATATCGTGAGTAACCATTTCGCGGTCATACTTCAAATCCGCACCAAACGCTTGCGCCTGTGCTTCGCCTTTGTTTGCCGAAACATTGATTTTCATTCTTTGCGGCTCAGAATATGAGGTAACATCTTTGGTGTTTCCCCATTCATCTTGAGATGCACTTACGTTCCGTAGAGCGTACCATATCCACTGTTGATTTTTTTGGGAATCCCTCATACAACGTACCCCTTGGGAACTATCCTCGATAAGATGGATTTCATCCCCGCGCAATCTTCCCACGAGCGAGATACACCGTTCTCACTATGTGAAATTTGACCTTCAACCCCTCGCATATTAAAAATAATCACGGCTGCATCGACCACTTTTTCCTTGTGCCGTTCAAGCATGTTTGCTTTTTCTTCTTCGGAAGCTTGTTCTACATTCGTAAAACACCTTGACAGAATGGCATCTTTCGCACTTTCAAGAATGTCAAGCAAGTCCGCTTCCGTTGCTTCGGGTATTCTTGTTTTTAATCGTTCAAACTCTGTCATCTGTCAAAGCACCTCACTTCAATTAATTTGTTTCGTCTGTTGTACTTGTTGCGTTACCTACGTTATTAACAAGCAAGCCCGTGGGACGGGTATAGCTTGTTTTGATGTTGGTAAACTTACCATGCATCCATTCAGGACCGTGGTCGAGACCAATCTGACCAAGAATAGAATATTTTGTGCCGAAGCCCGTCTTTGCCATTTCCTGAAGGTAGAAGTTACCTTTGCCCGGAACGAGCTGTTCAACGGGTTTGATAACATCAAAGTTGAGAAGCATAGCTGTGCCAACGGGGAGATATGCGCCCAACGCAAGGTCAACCATTCCGGCAGGTGTTTCAATGCGTGTAATGCTAATACCGTAAACATTTCTGCTGTCGGGATATACACGGAAGTTTTTTGCTGCCGCCTCAGCTGAGAATTGGAATTTTGTTACGCTGTCGCACCAAAGAACGAGACCTGCTGTGCTTCCACCTTGATTGCGGATTTCAACAAGCATATCAGCAACATCCCAAATGGAAATTTCTTTTCCTTCTAAGTCCAGAACGTTGGTTTCGATTGCCTGAATCATACCACGGGTTTTATTTACCTCTGTATCGTCGGTTGCCTTGTTGTATGTACCATTGATGAAAGTTTTTTCAATGGATTTTGCAAGTCTCTGCATAACGATGCCCGCCTGAAAATCAAGCTCGTTTGCCGGATTTGCCTGCTGATTTGCTACATTAATGCCGGAGAGCGTTCCCATGTTACTTGTTTTCACGTCTCCCACTGCGAAGGAATCCATAAAAATCTGTGTAACGTTGGTTTTCTGACCTCTTTTAGCAATGGTGGCTTCGGGCGCTGTGAGAGTATCGTTTTCGCTGTAGTTGGGAATCGCGCCTTCGCCTACGTTGTATTCAACGCCTGTAGAAAATTCTACGTGATTTGTGTACCCACGCTTTCCGCCAATCATAGTAGAGAACGGTGTATCTACACGTCCTTTCGCAAAAAGCAATCCACTATAGTTGGGGGTTTCAAAACTTGTTGCATATACGTCTGCCATAAATTAGACCTCCTATTTTTGTTCTGCTTTTAGTCTTGTGTAATAGGCGGCATCTGTCATATTACCCGAAGCAATGGCCTCTGAAATTTTCTTGTCGTAATCAACTTTAAAATCTGTGCTTCCGCTTGCGGGTGGGGGTGTCATTCCCTTTAATGCCGCATCTGTTTTTGCCGTTGCTGTATCTACGGCATATTTGACAATGTGTTCTAAACATTCGTCCATATTTCCGTCAACAAAAGCTTCTGCTGTCGCCTTGGCTAAATCAACAGAAAAGCCCGATGCGATAAACTTGTCCTTTGCTGTGGAGATTTTGTCTTTTCGTTCAAGTTCGACTAAACGCGCTTCGGTTGTTTTTACGGTTTCTACGCCACCGTTGTATTTCTTTTTCCAATCCGCCGCATCCTTCGCCGCCTTATCAAACGTTTCTTTGCTTACATAGCCGGTGGTATCGAACTCATATGCTTCAAGAGCCGCGAGTTTTTCTTCCGTGGTCATGTTGTTGTAACCTTCAATTCTGCTTGTGTCCATAAAAAACCTCCTGCGTTTTTATCAGTTCTCTCTGAATAATTGCGTTTTTAAAGTTGTTCTCTCAACCGTTTTTGCGTTTTAATCAGTTCTCTCTGAGTTTTTAGTGATGTGAATGGGAATCAAACCCACATAAAGCACCTGCCACACCAAAGGAAAGGAAGCGAGCTTTTATTTGCTGAGAAAGGAGCATGGCAACAAATGCGTACTCGCGGTGAGTGTTTCACACAACGCATGAAGCAGAGTTTAATCGCTCTGCTGTCGGTTTAAAATCTCGTGCAGATTAAATAATTTACCAAGTGGATAAAACATTTATCATACTTCCTTATACACTACTTCTCTATCTGAACCCGCACCAAGTCTTGTTATATAGATTTTGCCGTTTGCTTTATCAAGAGTAACTATGTCCATTGCAAACTCCGTGTCTTTACCCTCTTCTCTGGTAGTTCCATCCCTTACCTCTCCGCCAACAGAATTGGTTGTGATGATAAGCGGGCAAGTAGTATACATTGGATTATTTCCAGCCGCCCTGATTGTGGGAATATGAGTGTGTCCTGCAAAAACACCAGCTATCTCACCTTTTGCATCAGCAAAGTTAACATCTACTGTCGAATTACGCCAAGTATTATCGCTATCAGTAAACGAATTCTTATAAGTACTTTTATTATTGTAGGCATCAACAATTCCTACCAATAACTCATAATCACTTACGTAAGGTTTGTCCATGTAGCCGACATATGGTTCATGCATAAAGATACAAGCTGTGTAACCTTCTGGCATATCGAGAGCAATGTTAGTAAACCAATCATATTGCTCTTGACATAAGCAAGATTTGTGGAATCTATCGCATATTGCTGTTCCATCTTCATTTGTGTCAGCAATTCTATCTCCATTTTCATCAATAAAAGGCACATTGTTTGTATTTAGAAAAATAAATCTTGTCTTCTGAGATTTATTATCGAGATAAGAATATGTCCCATTACCTCCAGAAACTCTTCTAAAATCCATTGCTTGTTTGCGGTAAATAAGATTATACATTTCGCTAAGCGGCAATTGTTTACCATAATATCCCGTTGCTTCTGCCCCCCAAGCTCCATCATGGTTTCCCATAACTGATGCTTGTTGATTATAAGGAATTGGCTCAAGCCACTTTCTTACTAAGTCAAGTTCATTTTTTGCAATAGTAACATCGCTGTAAGATGCTTGACTTTGCAAATCGCCTGTAACAATGAACAATGGAATATCTGCCTCGTCCATTATCGCTTTAGCAACAATACCGAAGCGTTGTCCTTTTTCGTTTATACCTGCGGTTGCGTGGATGTCTGAAGCCCATACAAAGCTCACGCAATCCGCCCCACCAAGAGTTTGTTTCTCCACAATCTTGTCTTTGGCTTCTGCAATAGCGTTTACCCAGTGGTTAGGCACAGATACCTCCGAAGTTGGGGAACCCTGTCCCTCAAGAGCAACAATGCGTTTATCTAAAGCATTTATATTAGTATGATTTTCTGTAGTTGTTTCTTCAAGAGAAACTATTCTATCTTCATAATCCGTTGGAACAAAAGCGTGTCCTGTATTCGCCCAAGCCAATGTTTCAACAATTGTTGGCTCTGTAATTTCTTCGTTTACGGTAAGAATTATATCGCCAACATCAGCATCATCTGGAGTAGGGAAAGCAAGTTGGAAACCCGTTACAGTGTGAGCTACGTTTTCTGAAATTTTCCATGAATAAACACCATCTTCATTCACTCCCAAATATGTTAGATATGTTGCATTACCCATTTGAATGTTGTTAGAAAAGTAATCATATGCGGTATAGTTTTCCCCACTTGCCAAAACGGCATGAAGAGACACTCTGTCGCTACTGCTTCTGAGCGTAGCTCCTTTAAATCTTATTGTGTCGCCCATTTTTACAGGAATAAGGTTTGAAATTGTAGAGGGAACACCATTGTTTTCAGCACTGATTCCACTTGAACCAAATCTTTTACCCTTCGTCCATTTTGTTGTATCGGTTGTGTTTTCTAAATCTGGAACCGCTAAATTGGTGTAGCCGCCTTCTTCAACCTCTGTCATAATATAAGCATATATATAGCCATCAGGAAGCACATAAAGTTTAGAAGTGTCTGTGCATTCTTCAATATTATTTGCGAATTCGGGTTTGAGCTGGGTTTTGTTTGCGAGCTGTGAAGCTATCTCAACGGAAATATCTGCTTCTATTTCG
>JAZNIJ010000190.1:0-74444 GCA_045577455.1 Eubacteriales bacterium | reverse complement strand
GGTTAACCGAGATATAAACGCCATCGATTTCTAATATTGGTTTTAGATAAAATATTTGACGCTTCATTGTGTTTCTTCTAACCTCATCAATAGATACAGAATATTTCTTCAACATTGTAGTTATTCTATCGTTTGATAAAGCAGGGTTATCAAGTTCAGATTTTATATTTGATGGGTTAAATACATTACTAATGTTACAGAAGTAAACAAATAACACAAAAAGTAAAGCGGAATAATCATCGGTTGATATAGAAGTTTCCTCTAAAAATTCATTTTGAAAATTTATGCAAATATCGTTTTTGGGGTGTTCCTTATTTGAAATTGTTTCAAGTATATACTTTTCTCTTGAAAAATCATCAAAGAAAACGGAGGCAAACTGAAATCTTTTTTGTTCCCCAAGATTTCCAAATAAGTATAACATAAAATCAGTATGACTATTTTTGCTGGAATGCCTTGAGCTTTCTAAATTAACATGTAAATGTATTAGGTACAATGCTTCGTCAAATGTGATTTCTCTTTTCCCGTAGCAATCATAGTTAATCACTTCATACATAACATCAATTAAATTTGTTTGATAGAGAGTGACTTTATCCTTATATCTTCTTCCATTATACACGACATTATACTCTTTAAATGTTGCAAACATTTTCAACTTGTTACTAGGAAATTTTGTTAAATAAAAAGACCAATAACTAATTGCTACTATAATTGATTTTAAAGTAAACTGGGAAGCATATACAAAGAATGGGTGTGGCATTCGTGCTTTCAATTCAATATTCCTTTCAAGCTCTCACCAATATCTTGTTCCAAGTTGATGATTCTCTTCAAAATCTCGTCCGTTGCTTCGGGCTTCTGATACTCATAAAAATATCTGGTCATCGGGATTTCGTATCCAACCTTGGTCTTGCTCTTGTCAATCCAAGCATCGGGGGCAAAGGGAAGAACCTCACGAGCAAAATAAGCATCGATATCTTCATCTAACGGAACATTTTCTGTATCACGGAGAGAAGCATCAGCAACAGGTTTACCTTTTTTCAAAACAGGTTTACCGTTTTCATCAAGGAGAGGTCTTTCCACCACGATTTTGTTATATCCGAACTCAACTGCATCAAAAATTTTGGATTCGCAGTAGATACCGTTTTTATCGCCAAAGATACCTTCACAGAATTCTCCATATGCCTTTACAATAAGGTCTCGACAATAATCGGTAATATCATTTCGCTTTGTTCCAATGGATTTTCTTCTGGCTTCATAGCAATGAGAAGCATCAATCAACTGAACTTTTCCTGCACGGTAGGAAGGTTTATTTTTGGAAAGCACCCATATATATGTACTGATACCTGTATTCATAAACTGGTCGGTGCTTAATTGGATAATAGCATCCAACCAGTCATTCTCCAAAATATACTGGCGAATATTAGAAGGACCGGAACCTGCATCACCCGAGAACAACGGAGAACCGTTCTGAACAATTGCCATTTTACCATCATCGGCAAGTTTTGCAAGACCGTTAAGAACGAACAACTGCTGACCATCGGAAATCTTCGGAAGTCCCGGTGCGAAGCGACCCGCTTCACCGAGTTTTGCTTCTGCTTCAACTGCCTTTTGCTCTCTCTTCCAGTCAATTCCAAAAGGTGGGTTGGAGATGATACGGTCAAACTTATATCCGCTGAACCGGTCTTCGGATAGTGTATCACCAAATCGCATATTATTAGGGTCGCCACCACGAATCATCATATCTGCCTTGGCAATGGCAAAAGTGGAAGGGTTAAACTCCTGACCGAAGCAAGTAACGGTTGCATCTTCGTCAAGGGCATGGATTCTCTCTTCCATACAGGACAGCATCTGAGAAGTTCCCATTGCCATATCGTAAACAGTAAAGTTCTGACCGTTGAAATTTGTATCAGACAGCAGGATATCGGTCATCAGATAAATAATATCTCTGGATGTGAAATGTGCTCCTGCTTCTTCACCATAGGATTCGTTGAACCTACGAACAAGGTCTTCAAACACATAACCGCAGTCAACAGCGGAAACCTTATCTGCACCAAGGTATCCCTTGGGAGAGTTAAATTCTTTGATAACAAGATAGAGGGTATTGCTCTCTACCATTCTTTTAATAATATTATCAAAATCAAACTTGGACAGAACATCCTGCACATTGCCAGAAAAACCTGCAAGGTAATCTTTGAAGTTTGCTTCAATGTTCTCAGGGTCTGCGATCAGAGTTTCAAATGTGTATTTGGATGTGTTGTAGAACTGGTATCCGGATGCACGAGTAAGGAAACCGTCAACGACTTCCAAATATTTAACTTTCTCATAGGTTTCCAGAACCTTGCTGTGGGTCGGAAGCAGACAGTCGTGAAATCTCTTAACAACTGTCATTGGAAGGATGACCAGACCGTATTCGTGAGGTTTAAAAGGACCTCTGAGCATATCTGCCACATTCCATATAAGAGTTGCTTTTTCAGATATATTTACACCAACATTACTAATTGCATTCATAATTACTGTTTTTCTCCTTTGTTAGGGATATATTCAATGATGTCTCCATAGTTCACACCGAGACCTGCGCATATTTTATTGAGAACAGCCATACTGACTTCTTCGTTTTTACTCAATTTTGTCATTGTATTAGGTGCAATACCAATGAGTTTTCTCAGGTCAACTTTGCTCATATCACGCTCAACAAGTAAACGCCAAAGGGGTTTATATGAAACCATAGATATTCCTCCTATAGAAATATACTTTCTTTGGACATTATAACATAGACTTTAATTGTTTTCAACAGTTCTTCGCAAGATATTGCGAAAAATTATTACAATTACTATAATAAAGCAGTTACACCAAAGAATTTTTAAAAAAATTTCCAAACAAAGCACTTTAACAAAACTCAAACATTTTTCAAATCTTTCAAAAACATCCTCATTCTATAATAAGCCCACAAAACAAAGAAAGAGGTTATCACTATGAACAAAAACGACATGGAATATCTTGTGCAGAAAATACGCACACAGTACACAGAAAAGGAACACACAGCTCTTGACGAATTGAGAAAATTAGACACAAAGGTTAAACGCCCTGCGAATGTTTTTTCATACGTTTTCGGTAGTCTTGGAGCTGTTATTATGGGTTCGGGCATGAGCTTGGTTATGACTGACATTGGGGAAAAAGCTGGAATATCTGACAATTTAGTTTTCGGGATTGTAATTGGTGTTATCGGTATGCTTATGGCAATTATCAACTACCCCATATACAAAAGAATACTCATTTCCCGACGCAAAAAGTATGCTGATAAAATTATTGAGCTAAGCGACAAGATAACAAACAAATAACGATGTTGTTAAAATTATCACCCCTGCCACATCAGGAATAACATATAAATCCGAAGCAGAAACACTGTTGGCGCATAACCATCCAAAGACTTTGGTTTATAATCACATTAAACTCCGAAGCAGAAACACTATTATCACTTAACCCTCAAAAAAACTTTGGTCAAAGAATCACATTAAAACAGAGGCAATACTATCTTATTTAAAGAATGCAAAAATCTCAAAAAAAACACCAAACGCAAACAATAATTTAACATTTATTTGTTATACTGTAAAATAGAGTATAATGGTTATAACAAATTAAACCTCAAAAGAGACTCATATACCATTGGAGGTACAGAAGTGTTTAAGATATTGGTTGTTGAAGATGACAGAGAGCTTAACAAAACGGTTTGCTCATTTTTAAACCGAAATGGATACGATGCAACAGGATGTCTTACTGCCAACGATGCATACGATGCTTTGTATGAAAATATATTTGACCTTATCATATCCGATATTATGATGCCACATATTGACGGCTTTGAGTTTGCAAGCAATGTGAGAGACACAAACGAAGACATTCCGATTTTATTTGTTACCGCCCGTGATGATATTGCATCCAAGCAGAAAGGGTTTCGCATTGGAGTTGACGACTATATGGTGAAGCCAATAAACCTTGATGAGCTTATTTTACGAATCGGCGCACTCCTTCGCAGAGCTAAAATTGCAACCTCACGAAAGCTGGAAGTTGGAAACTTCCGTATGGATGCAGACGAACACACCGCATATTTGGGAGACGAGGAAATTATCTTCACAAGCCGAGAGTTCGATATTCTATACAAGTTACTTTCCTACCCCAAAAAGACATTCACAAGAACACAGCTTATGGATGAGTTTTGGGATGCAGACAGCGAAACCGCCCCGAGAGCCGTTGATGTATATATGACAAAGCTCCGTTCCAAGCTATCCTGTTGTGAGGACTTTGAGATTAAAACCGTACACGGGCTTGGCTACAAGGCGGTGATAAAATGAAAAAAATAACTTTAAAAAGTGTATTAGGTACAGTAAGCAGCTTTATGCTGTTTTTTCTCACGGTAGGGTTTATTGTGTCCTGCACAACAATGTTGTTTGTGAGTACCCTTGCAGACAGTATGAATCTTACGCTCACATCCGAAAATATTACAACCGCCGCAAGGTCAACCTTTTGGAACGTAATTTTAATTACCTTTCTCTTTAAATTTGCAGATTATATCCGAAGAAAAATAATGGTGGAACGCCCAACAAAAACCATAACCGAAGCAACGGAAAAAATTATGCAAGGCGATTTTTCTGTCCGCATACCTCCAATGGAAAGCTCGGGAATGGAAGAATTCAATCAAATTGCCATGGCAATAAACCGTATGGCAGAAGAATTATCAGGTGTTGAAACATTGAGAGCAGATTTCATTTCAAATGTATCCCACGAAATGAAAACTCCTCTTTCAATTATTCAGAATTACGGAACACTTCTTATGTCACCCGATTTAAGCGACGAAAAACGACTTGAATACGCGAAAGGCATTACCGAAAGCTCAAAGCGTATGGCGGATATGATAACAAACATATTAAAACTGAATCGTTTGGAAAACCAAAAGATTTATCCGAAAGCGTTGTACTTCAACTTAAGCGAACAGCTTTGCGAATGTCTTTTACAGTTTGAAAACATTTGGGAAAGCTCAGATATCGAGCTTGAAACAAATATTGCAGAGGATGTTATTATAAAAGCAGATTCGGAGCTTCTGAGCCATGTGTGGAACAATCTTTTTTCCAACGCATTCAAGTTTACACCCACGGGCGGCAGAGTTTCCGTTTCTCTCACCGCAACAGATGAATTTGCAATTATTAAAGTGAGCGATACGGGATGCGGTATGTCATCGGAGGTTGGAGCACATATATTTGAGAAGTTTTATCAGGGTGATACATCTCACTCTGTTCAGGGCAACGGTTTGGGGCTTGCATTGGTTAAAAAAGTTATTGATATTATACAAGGTGAAATTTCCGTGGAAAGCACAGTGGGAAGCGGCTCGACCTTCACTGTGAAAATACCGAGATAATATAATACAGTGAACAAAAAAGATAAATCGGTTGAATTTAAAAAGGAGCAATTAAATGGAAAACAAAGACGGATTTCAATTTACCTACTCCGCCATAGAGCAGGAAGAAATAAAGGCAATCAAAGATAAATATTCACAGCCCAAACAAGAAGAGGACAAAATGACGAAGCTTCGCCGCCTTGATGCATCCGTTACGAGAAAGGCAACCGTTGCTTCCCTTGTGCTGGGCATTATAGGTACGTTGATTTTAGGAACGGGTATGAGCTTTGCGATGACTGATATCGGAAAAGTAATTGGGCTTAAAGGCGATATTTCAATGATAATGGGTATTATAGTTGGGATTATCGGCATCGTGATTTTGTCAGTTGCTTACCCTGTTTATAATAATATAGTTGAAAAACAACGAAAAAAAATAGCTCCCGAAATAATTCGTATTTCAGACGAGCTTTTAAAATAAAACTGTGGTTGTTGCATAAATTTGTGCAACAACCACTTTTTGGTTTATTTAATTGATTCGTATATTTCAAAAAGCTGTTTACGGGAGGTAACACCTAATTTACTGTAAATATTTTTGTTATGGAACTTCAAGGTGTTTTCCTTGATACCAAGCTCATTCATAATATCTTTAGTGGTTTTACCGCAGATATATAATTCATAAATAGCCCTTTCCGTTGGGGTCAATCTTTTTAAACCGAGGTTAAAGGTTTCCAACGCTTCTTCCGAAACGGTCTTAACGTAAGATGATTCTTTAGCAAGAACTCCCACTTGTGCTTCTTTCATATTATTGGATGCAAATACCGTTGGTGCATAGTTTGTTTCCGTTTCTTCGTTTTGCCGAACAAGCCCTGCCAATTTTTGAGTTTCCACCGTTATAAGGTGTGCGCCCAGTAAGAATAATTCACTTATAATATAAGAAACGGAAAGGAATTCAAAATCAAATCTTGTAAACTGTTCTATAAGCCATACGCCGATATTAACAAACACGGCAATTGCTAAAATGACCGCGTGAGAAGTATATTCAACGTTTTTCTTCAAACGGGCGTAAACGATTATTGCAACCATTGAAACGAAATAGCCAACAAGATAGAAGAGATAAAGAGAATGAAATGCTCCATAAACCTTTACAAGCTTTGATGTTCCGTTAATTATCTCAAAGGAAACCTCTTTATAGTAAATATCCGAATATCCCGGGCTTGCCGTAACAAATAAAACAGCCGTGCTTAACAAAAACAAAACAACGGGCAACCATTTTTTATAATCCGCGTTGACTACATTCAGAATGATCATTGTCATTGCAAAGGGTAAATACACCGAGCCGAGATAAGAGATTCTGTTTGCCCAAAGGGCAACCTCTAAGGACGGCGAAACGGACAAAAGAGTGTAGCCCGCATTAACAACAAAAACAGAAGAAAACAAAAAGATAAACCACTTTTTTGCTTTTTGCTCCAAAAAGAAACAAGAGAGCAAGGGAAACAGAGAAAGAAACGCAGTTATGCAATAAACCATTGATAAATCCGAAAATACGTTTTCGTCTGTTGCACATCCCGAAAGAGTTGGCATTATTAATATAAGCAGCATCACAAACAGAGATTTTTTCATAAGCTTGCCCCAAAAATGAATTACTTTCTTCTGTCCCACCCTTTTTCCCACACTTTTTTTGAATTATTTTTGATAATCCCACACTTTTTTGCGTTAAGGTGTGGTGACTTTTTGAGAAAAATAGTGTAAAATAATTAAGAAATATAAATTAGTTGAAGTAATTATCGTATAACTCTTCAAATATAAACTAAAGTTTATACTTTTTTTAAATTATATCACAAGTATCTTGTTTGGTCAAGAGTATATTATACATAATTTTACACATATTTGTTCTCATTTTTTATAATATTTTTTATACCGTATATGTGCTAAATAAAATCAAGGAGGCAGAAACAATGAAAAGAAAAGTTTCAAGTTTAATTCTTATGCTTTTTCTTCTGATAACGTCCGTTCCGTTTTCTTCAATTTCGGCAGAAAGCACAGAAGAATATTCTGTTTATGTTGGAGGCATCGGGTTAGCGAAGGGTGATTATCTTCCCGTTGGAGCAACGGAAACACAAAAACATTCCCCCACAAACAGCGGATATGCTTATTACAGCGGCAGTCAGTTGATTCTTCGCAACTATTCATACACGGGTGCGGGATATTTGCACAAAGAATCTGACAAATACACAACCAAGGTTTATCCAACGGTAATATACAGCACCCAAAGCTTGTCACTTGTTTTAAAAGGCAACAACTCGTTAATTTGCCGAAGCGAAGCAAGCCACATAACAAGGGGTATATATGTGGGCGAATATATTCAAATTACAGGTGACGGCTACCTTTACCTCAAAGCTGAGAGAGCGTTGTACGCCGAGGCAACAATTACCGTTAAGAATGTTTATCTTGATATTTATTCCGAATACTTCTACGGTATATATTCCTATCGTTCCCACGTATTCGCAACGAATGCAACCTTAAGAATAAGAGGTTCTCGCGGTATACAGACATATTCTGACAATCAAAGCATTTCTTTTACCAATTGCCATGTTGACATAGGCGTTACCGACATTGGAATTTATTCAAGCGGAATGATTGTTGTTACCGACTCATATGTGAAGGTTATTTCAGATAATCCGGATTTTCCTCAAGATTATTGTGCAATTTATTCTGAAGCCGAGAATATTACATATGCCAATGTTTCCCTGAAAGTTTCAGAAAACCCAAACGGAAGCAATGCGGGCAGCTTTGTTACAGAAAATGTGGAGAAATACCGTTTTGTTGAATTTTACAGAACAAAACAGCTAAGCTACATAGACATTGCTGATATTTTACCTCCCGAAGCGGTTTGCGCCCCCGATTATGACGCAACTGCCGACAGCCCTTACACTGAAATTCTGGATATCAGGTGGTTTGAGCTTAACGAAGGAAAAATCGTTAACACTGTATACGATTATGAAAGCTTTGTTAAAGGGAAAACATACCGTTTAAATGTTATTGTCAGCGCAACGGACGGGTATGAATTTAACGACACCAACACATCTGCATACATAGGAAATGATTTGGTTAACAATTATTGCAAAGACCTTAACCTTAAAATACGGGTTCTTGAAAAAGACTTCGTTGCAAAGGAAAGCTACGAACACAACAGAGTTAAAATTGGTAATATTGCCTTGAAAGACGGTGATTACCTACCAAAAGGCGCATCGTCGGTTACGGCAACAAAGCCAAACGATAACTATGCTTTTTACCAAAACGGCACTCTTTTCCTTGTAAACTTTACCGACCAAAACGCCGACATTGTTTTTGATGAGGGGCTTTTGAGAATTATATTTACAGGCGAAAACATTGTTTCATCAATCAGCGATACATACGAAGAAGACGAAAATATACACGCTTTGACTATTGACGGCGAAGGTTCCCTTGATGTAATTGGCTATAATGACAACTTGTCAAGAGCAAACGGTATAAATATAAACGGCACACTTGTGATTTTCAACGGTAAAATTTATATCGATGCGTACATATACTGCTGTCTTGATGTTTATGATGTTCATATATTGGGCGGTGAGCTTTATTGTTACACCTCGCAAGCAGGCGTTTTTGCAAGCAGTACAGCTATTTTCGTCTCCGATGGAAGCTTTCACGCATTTGACGGAGGCGGATGGTGGGAATTCATAAACGAAGATGTTTTTATTGACTTGGGCGATGTTTTTGTTAGTTCAGATGGAAAAAACGACATTGAAACAGCAACAGAATGGGACGGAGTAACCTCTCTCAGTGTTTACGATGCTGTTTGGGTTCTTCCCCCAAAAGAAGATTCCGAGCCGGATGAGCCGGAGCCAACGCCCGATTATCTTCTTGGTGACGTTAACAACGACGGCTTTGTTAATTCAACCGATTATCTGAGAATAAAGGGGCATTTTCTTGGCACCTTAACTCTCGAAGGCGCTGAATTCACCGCCGGAGATGTTACAAAAGACGGAATTATTAATTCAACGGATTATCTGAGAATTAAAGGTCATTTTCTCGGAACATATGAGCTTCACTGAAGTGTTTCAAACATAAACACTTTAACATAGAGCTTCACAAGAATTCAAACATAAACACTAAAACACTTCACAAGAATTCAAACATAAACACTTTGACATATAAGCTTAAAAACATAAGGAGATTACAGAATGAAAGCAAGAACATTTAAAAAAATTCCATGCATTCTTTTAGTGCTTGCAATTGTTATGGGTATGATACCCGTAGCTTCATTTGCGGCAGGTGACACATTTGGAGACCCTGTAATATGCACTTCCTACAGCGAATTAAAAGCCGCTTTGGAAGACGAAAATATTATATACGTTTCCCTTGGCGACGTTGACGAAGTGCTTCCCGTTATTGAAGGAGAAGGAACATTGGCCGCAATAACGGTAAAGGGTACAAAGCGTTTAAAACTCACAGGATATTCAAAGTTTGTTGCCCCTATGGATGGTATGGTTTACGATTGCCTTATTCAGGTAAGCAACAGTAAGCTCTATATTCAAGGCAGCGGACAGCTCTCATTTGTCGCAGTTGGCGGAAAAGACGCAAGTAACGCTGTTATAAGAAACACAGAAGGAAAAGTTGTTGTTTATGACTGCTATCTCAGAGGTTTATTCCATAGAGGAACTCACAGTATGGCTATCTATCAGGATAGCGGTGAGCTTGTTATTCACAAAGGATTCTTTTTCTCTGAAAACGGTGACAGCATAAGCGGAAACGACAATGTAACATATGCCGTATATATTGGCGGCGGTTGGGCAGACATATGGGGCGGTAACTTCTCAACCTCAAATTACGGTCACGCAGAGGGCTTTGGCTACGGTTTATGCATTAGTGAAAATGCGAATGTTGATATTTTAGGCGGTACATTTTACGGAATAAAAATACCGTCCGCAAGCACTTTAAGCGACTATATTTCCGATGACCTTACTATGACATACAGCGGTGAAAAAGTCAACCCAAATGACTATGACACAATTACGGGAAATATTGAAGTTGAAATATACAGAGAAATCACCTCAGTTGACGTAAATATCAACGCTCCGTCAAACGGCAACCACGTAAGCACCTATGTTTACAACATCCCCGAGGGAGCATATTTACATGCAGCAAATTGGTATGAAAACGGTGAGCCGATTGAAAGCACTTCAAAATTTGTTGCAGGCAGATCATATAAGGTTAATATCTATCTCATTGCAGATGTTAATGCCAAGTTTTCAAAAAATTTAACAAGCGCAACGGTTAATTATGAAAATGCAGAGTTGATAAACTACAGCAACAAGCCCGAGCTTTCCATAGCTCTTTCCATGGATTTCGGAGTTTGCCCCGATACAATTAATTCGGTTGAATTTACAATAGATTCCCCAAAAGAACATTCCTCTCCCGACCAATCCGTAATTTGTCGGGACAGTACATACAAGCAGGCGTTGGCAAATGACAATATGTTCGATGCTCCTCTGCAATGGCAAGTTTCAACAGACGGTAAAGCTTGGTCTGTAATGAAGACAACGGACACATTCTCAGTTGGCAATTATTACCGAGTTTTTGTTGACATTATGCCGTCAGATGGGTATGAATTTGCTATTGACAAGCAGATAGAGCCATTTGTTACTACCAAAGTCAACGGCAACAATGCGGTTGTTACAAGATATCCCGAAGCAGACCCAAGCACGCTTATTTCCGTATGCTACAATTTCGGAAAAATGAACGATACTGTTATTGAAGAAATAAACATATCAGGGGTTGCAGAACCGATAGTTGGGGAAAAACCAAGCTATGACTGCGCTATGGTAGGTACAGGTTACTCCGTCAATACCGCATACAGCAACAACACCTATGTTATAAACGGTATATGCTGGCGCGATATAACCGATGATAAATGGGTTTATCCAAAAGATACATTCCAAATCGGTCACAAATACGGCGTATATATTGATGTTAAGACAGAAAGCGGCTTTGATTTCTACACATCGGGAAACAGCAACAAGCCCGAGGGTTGGGGATACATCAACGGCAACTATGCAACATTGGGCGTTAAAACTGATGCAAACAAAGAACAATCTCTTTCATACGAATTTGAATGTCAACCAAAAACCGTAAACAGCATTGCAGTAAGCGGACTTGACATCCCTGCAGACGGTTCAAAGCCCGACTTCGATGCGATTACCGACTCCGATTATTATTCCGTTACAGACATCGTTTGGACTGATTACGAAAACGATATGGAAGAAATGACGGAAAACGACACCTTTATCGGCGGCAACAAATATTATGTTCTTATTACCGTTGAGCCAAAACAGGAAAACGGAGTAAACCTTTGTAAATTCGTTTCGGGAAAAACAACAGCATCATTAAACGGTATTGAAGTTAAGCCAATTGCAGGTGACAGCTGGCAGGATGTTACCTCCTCGGTTAAGGCGGTGAGAATATGGTATGTTTTCCAAAAAGCAACAAGTGAAAACGATTTGTTCATTTCCGGCTCCGCAAAGAGCTTTGGAAACGAAGAAGATGAAATTACCGTTTCTCTTTACAAAGAAAACGCATTAACGCCCGAATACAAACAGATTCTCAAAGGCAACAATACAAATTATCATTTCGCTTCCGTTGATAACGGCACATATACAATAAAGGTAAGCAAGAAAAACCATACAACCGTAGAATATACAGTTTCCGTATACGGCAAATCTGTAATTCAGAATGTGGAATTATGGCTTCTTGGTGATGTTACAGGTGACGGTATTATTAACTCCACAGACTACATCAGAATTAAAGGTCACTTTCTCGGAACATTTAAGTTAACGGGAACAGGGCTTCTTTGCGGTGATGTAACAGAAGACGGTGTTATCAATTCCACAGACTACATCAGAATTAAGAGTCATTTCCTTGGAACTTATAACCTCCACGGTTAATATATTGGGTCTCTCCCAATGTTCCTATAATCAATAATCGTCATAAAGGGCTGAACAGCAAAATGTTCAGCCCTCAGACTACTGACAAACCCGCCTTTTTTAGGCGGGTTTGTCAGTAGTCAAATGGGGGATTTTAAAAAATCCCCCAAATCTCTTTTTATAATTACTGTTTCATATTAAGGCGATACAACTTGCCCTCGCCTTTTTGGAGTTCAACATCAAACTTTCCGTTTTCAATGGCAACATCTTCCCATTCTCCTGTAACAGCATTAAGGCAGGATATTGAATCTATTTTGCTATAGTTAATAGTCATTTCTGCTTTTTGTTTATTAAAGAAGCTCTTATTAAAAAGCATCATATATGTTGTGCCGTCGTTACGGTCTTCCATATGGCTCAAAACAAGGTCTGCCCTGTTATCGGGAGTTATCATCCAATCCTTAAGATATTCAACACCGTCAACATTCTTTTTAGTATGATAAGCGTGCAAACATTCAAGGTTAAGTAAAGTTTTACCAACAACTGCAATTTCCTTATTTAAAGCGGCAAAGTCATCGTAAAGCTGTTTATCGTGAATTTCTCCGTCTCTGTAAATAATTGATTCGCAGAAGCCCTCTCCCTCTGTATCGGATTTACCTGGGCAAACAAGGTTAAACCAAGACAAGCCCTTGAAACCATATGCAAGATAAGCATACGCATTCCATCTCATTTCATTGATATTTGGCATACGCATACCGTTCCACTGTGTTGACTGTGGGAAACCGTGAGTGCGAAGTCCACCGTTTTCCAAAGCAACCTTACGCACTGCCTCCATATCGGCAAAGAGACCTAACCTCGTTCCACCCTTTTGGAACACATAGTAATCATGGGAAAGATATTCCATATTCTCTGCCCCAACAGCTTTAACGAAATGCTCCATATATGTCAGATAGCTTTTACCAACTGCAACCTCGCCTGCATAGCTTGGGAACAGATTTACAAATGGATAACGGGATGGGTCTGCCTCTCTGTATGCCTTATATACCTGTGCAACACCGGCAAATTCTGTTATAAGTGGCTCATCAACAATATGATAACCGATGCAATGTTCAAGACCGACTACACTGTTTGTATTGATATTGACCTTGGACAAATCCATTCCGCCAAACATAAGATAATACATATCTCTTTTGCCGTATTCTTCTTCAACGGAAGCAACTGTATCCATATCCATTTCTCCGCCAAAATACTTTGGATAGATATTAAAGTTAAGCCCAAGTGCCTTCATATTGTCAAGCTGTGTTTCAAAGCTATCCTTTTCAAAGGAATAAAACGAAACCCACGAACCAATTAAAAATTCATCAGTTGTAAATTCTTTTCTCAGATTTGTTTTATCCAATGTATCATACTCCTTTTCGGTAACTTCATTTGAACTTAATTCCGAACTTGCTTCTTCTGAACTTTCTTCGGCAATGCTCGATTGGCTTTCAGAAACAGCAGATGAACTTATTTCAGATGTTTCTTCAGAGCTATCTCCGCCACACGATGTAACGCCAAGTAACATAGAAATTGCCAATGCAAAAAACAAAATTCTTTTCACAACGCACCTCAATTTTCAAATTCAAACATTTAATGTGAAAGATAACAAATTATCAAGCAATAATTCTATTCAAGACAATTATATCTTTTTGAAGATTCATCAACTCTCCTTTTGAGAACCAACAGGATTTATAATACTATATCCAACATTAACAAGGTGGTCGGCAACACGCTCAAGACCTGCTATAGCTGATGAATAATAGGGGCTTACTTCAAGATTACAATTACCCTCTGCAAGACGGAGAAAATGGCTTGAAATAAACTCTTTTTTCATTTCATCAACCTTATTTTCCAAATCTGTTAATTTGGAAAGATTTGCCTTGTTTAAGTTTTCAAAAGCATCTTTGGCAACCTCAAGCATCTGGGCAACAACCTCGTGCATAACCTTTATATCATTATATGCCTTCTCAGAAAACTCTATCTTTTTGCTTTGCATTTCTTCGCCAATTTCGTAAAAGTTTTCTGCATGGTCGCCAATACGCTCAAGGTCATTAAGAACATGGAAATAAGGTCCTATAATAGTTTCATCGCTTTGAGATGAGCCAACCGAAAACCTGATTAAAAACTTTGTAAGCTCTCTGTTTGTAAAGTCTATAACAACTTCATTCGCTTTTATGCGTTCACCGCTTGACAATGACCCGCTTTTCAACGCATCAAAAGAAAGGAGCAAGTTTTCTTCAACCAAGCTGAGCATATAGTCCATCTCGTTTTTAACCTGCATCAATGCAACGGGAGGAGTTGACAAAAGACGGTCATCAACATATTTAAGGGAAAGAGATTCTTCTGTGTCTTTTTTATCTTTAATAATAATCTGCGAATATTTAACAAGGTGTTTTGTGAATGGAAGGAGAACGCAAGTTGTTGTTACATTAAATATAACATGGAATGCGGAAACACGCATCTGAAGGGACATAGGGTCATCCCCTGGGAACATGGATACAAGCATATCAACCGCAGGGTCTCTGAATATCCAAATCAATGCCGCAAACAAAGCTGTTCCTGTAACATTGAAAGTAAAATGTATCAAAGCAACTCGCTTTGAGTTTTCATTAGCTCCAACGGATGCAAGCAATGCAGTTACGCAAGTTCCTATATTTGCACCAAGGATAATAAAGAGGGCAAGCTCAAGGGGAAGCACACCTGTTCCAACCATTGTTATAACAACACCTGTTGCCGCAGATGAGCTTTGAATAAGGGCGGTAAATATTGCGCCAACAAAAATCAGAAGCAACGGGAAATCTATCTTCTCAAATATTTTGGTGAACATTTCCATAATATGAGGGTTCCCAAACGCTGCTTCACTGCTCATTATATTAAGACCAACAAAAATAAGTCCAAGACCCGAAGAAAGCAAGCCGGCTAACTTTATTTTTTCGTTTTTGAAAAATCCCATCATAACGCCTGCGAAAGCCAACAGGTACATTATCATATTGAAGTAATCGTTTTTAAGGGCAACAAGAAGGCCTGTTATGGTTGTTCCTATATTTGCACCCATAATTATGGGCGTTGCCTGTATAAGGGTCATAACTCCTGCATTAACAAGACCGATAACCATAACAGAAGTTGCAGACGAGCTTTGAATTATTGCAGTTACTCCTGCACCGATTCCAACACCCGAAAACTTGTTATTGCTGATTTTCTCCAACATTCTCTTGATTCCGCTACCTGCGCTTTTTTCAAGAGCATCGCTTAAGAAATTCATACCAACGATAAAAACTCCAACACCTGCAAGCAACCAGATAAGACTTTCAACAAGCTGTAACATTTTATCTCCTCCTGTGTTATTAAATCGTTTTTACAACAAATTTACTAACTACAATAATTTTCACCGTTTTTTTGCTAAAGATACAGTTAATTTACATAGGGTTTTTCCCATTTTAATATGGTAATTTACATAAGATTTTTTGTTTGATTATGGGTCTGCACAATTTATTGTTTTTCAAAATTCAAACGGATTATTTCATTTGCAATATAATTTGCCCGTAAATTTTGCTTTGCATATTCCATAAAGCGTTCACTTTTTTCTTTGTTATCTGCTAAAATTGCCTTTTCTATTGTTTCTGCTAAAGCAACAGCAGGGTTACCTTGTGGAACTTCAAAAATAAAGCTCCTATATATTTCGGGCATACCCGAAAGAAGATATGCAACAACGGGGTTACCTGACAATAAATATTCAATGTTTTTAGATGGAAAAGAAACTCTCGTATAAACCTCTGTGCCTTGCCGTGGATTTACAAGAACGGTTGCCTTTTGTTGCCACTCGGCAGCAACGCTTGATGTAACCTGTCCTAAAAGTATAATTCGTTTGTCTTTCTCACTTGCAGATTTTGCATATTGGTATGCATCGCCCAAACCGCAAAGCACCAAAAATATATCCGTGTCGGAGATATACTTCATTGCATCAACAAGATTTGAAACACCGTATTTTTCTGTTATACTTCCTGTATAAACAATGTATTTTTTTCCGTCTTCTATTTCTGCAAATTCCTTATATCTATTGGTTTCAAAAATATTTGGAGAAACAATTCCCTCTATAACCTTATAGGGTTTATTTCCAACAGGTAAATAGTTCACCATATACTTTGTTAAAAGCACAAATGTATCAACACAAGCCATATGCTTTGTTATAGAAGCAATATCATATTTTTTTGCAATTTTATATATTGGGTTTATTTTATCCGATATATTCATATACTGCGGAACATCGGGGGCATACAGGCAAATCTTTATGCTTTTATCTATTTTTTTCGCATATTCTGCCGCTTTAACAAAAGGCGTATGGGGACAGTATATAAGAATCAGCTTTTCGCCCTCACTCTCCGCAAAGGTCTTTATTGCCTTTTTCAACGCATTTGTTCGGGATATATTTCTTACTCCCCATATGTTGTTAAACTTAACATATGTGTATCCTTCCCTATTTTTGCCGAACCCCTTAAAGCTTGATATATTGCTTCCCTTTGGGTATGCTCCTATAAAAGGTGCCGATAAAACAGAAATTTCTTCTATCTCTCTACCTTCATCTTGAAGCGATTTATTATCCTTCATAATATGGATAAACCCTTCAAGCAGCTTTTGCTGAAAAAGATTTGCCGCATAATCCACTTTAGAAGCAGTTTGTTTTGCTATTTCTTCTATATTTTCTTCGTCAATAATGCCACACAAAAACAAAACCTTCATATAAACACCTGTTTAATATTTGCAATACCACAAGAAAACTCAAAAGCTCCAAATATATCCATTTAACATTATACAACTAAATTGTGTATTTTTCAAGTTTATTCTGTTATTTTTTCTTTCCTTAGTTTTATAGAACATTATAAAAACCGACTCCTCTTTAAAAAGTGAAGTCGGTTTTGCTTAGTTTTCGTTTTATCTTGGATTTAATCAATGCAAATTAAGAAGCATATTATACATGAATTTGCTTTTCAGGCATACGAAAATCAGAGTCTCCAATATCTCAATCCCGATTGTTTAAGCTGAGAAATGTTATAAATTCCCTTTACATCAATTAAAACTTTCTCGTTGTCTGCACCCCTTGAATACATTGCCTTTATGTCATCAAGAGAAAGCGCCTTAAATTCATTATGAGCAACAGCTATAATCACACAATCGGCATCTGATATTTCTTTAAGGGAAACAATCTTAATCCCATATTCATGGAGGGCTTCTTCTTTATTTGCTAAAGGATCAACAACAACAGGGGAAATTCCATATTCTTCAAGATATTTAACAATATCCCCTACCTTGCTGTTTCTTATATCGGGACAGTTTTCTTTAAATGTCAAACCAAGAATTACAACCTTTGACTTTTTGGGTGCTTTGCCTGCCAATATTATTTGTTTAACCGTTGAATCGGTTACAAATTTTGCCATACCATCATTCACAATACGACCAGCGAGTATAATCTGGCTATGATAGCTGAGCTTCTCTGCTTCGTATGTGAAATAATATGGGTCAACACCGATGCAATGACCGCCAACAAGACCGGGACGGAAGCCCAAAGCGTTCCACTTCGTATTCATCCCGTCAACGACCTCGTTTGTATCTATACCCATCCTGTCAAAAACCATAGCTAATTCATTCATAAATGCAATATTTACATCTCTTTGGCTGTTTTCAACAACTTTAATTGCTTCTGCAGTTTTTATATTTGATACAGGGTATGTTCCAACCTTGATAATAAGATTATAAACATTCTTTATTTCTTCAAGGGACTCGTCATCTATACCCGAAACGATTTTACATATATTTTCAAGACGATGCAACTTATCACCGGGGTTAATTCTTTCAGGGGAATAACCAACCTTAAAATCCACACCGCATTTCAAGCCCGATTCTTCTTCAAGAATAGGAATGCAAACATCTTCGGTAACACCGGGATATACGGTTGATTCATAAACAACTATTGCTCCCTTCACAAGGTTTTTTCCAACAATTCTGCTTGCTTCGATAACGGGATAAAGGTCAGGAGTATGGTCAAGATTTATTGGCGTTGGAACAGCAACTATTATAAATTTTGACCGTTTTAAATCGTTCTCATCATGTGTAAATTCAACGGTTGTGTTGGTTATTATCTCGTTTCCAACCTCACTTGTTGGGTCGATACCCGATTTATAAATCTCTATTTTCTTTTTATCAAGGTCAAACCCAATAACATTAAGCCCTTCGTTTGCAAAGGCAACCGCTATAGGCATACCCACATATCCAAGTCCCACAAGAGCAAGCATTTCTTTTCTTGAAACCAAATCTGAATATATTGACATTTTATACCTTCCTTATTTTCAGACATTTTTTGCATATTGATATTTTGGGGATTTTAAATTAAACTTTTTCTTGTCCTATCGTTGAAAAGATTTCTCACCATTTGGATATTATGTGAGCTTTGTTTGAATTATATTTCTTCAAAATATATGTTTTTTCATTGAATACTTTTCATCAAAACTTTCAGCAACAGATTTCACTGCACTTCTTTAAATTTAATGTTATTTTCCATTGAATACTTTTCTGCAACACTGCCGGCATACCCTTTTATTGTAAGGGATTCACAACCCCAAAATGCCCTGAAACCAATTTCTGTTGCTTTATTTTCAAATGTTATGTTTTCTAAAGCGGAGCAACAGTAAAACCCTCCATTGCCCAAGGTTGTTACGCTTTCGGGAATGGTTACCCTCTTAATAGATGTGCAATTACAAAAAGCAAATTCGCCAATAGTTTCAACACAATTTCCAATTGTTATTTCAGTTATGGGGCAACCGCTAAATGCCCATCCGCAAATTTCCGTTACACCATCTGGTATTGTTACCGTCTGTAATGCACAACCGCAAAATGCTTTCTGACCTATATATGTAGCACCGCCAAATGTAACACTTTCAAGAGATGAACAACCTCCAAATGCTTCACTGCCAATAATTTCAACACCGGTGAGCAAGACATTTTTAAGTGATGTGCAGTTATAAAACCCTCTCGCTCCAAGAAAATTCACACTGTTGGGAATAACAACACTTTCAAGGGATACGCAATCCTGAAATGCACATTCTCCAATTGTTTTAACTCCATCCGGGATGGTTATTTGCTTGTCTGTTCCGTTGTATTTTAAAAGAATACCATTTACAATTTCAAATTTTTCCATTATTGCCATTTATCCCTTTACTGATTATCAGTTACATAAAATCTAATTGCAATTTTTCTTTTTTAATCGAAGGAATACTTCTGCTAAAAGGAAAAAAGCACAGCCGACAGCGTAACACCATATATCCTCGACAGCAAAGCCCGTTCCCATAACTATTCTGAAAAACTCTATATGACCAAGCCCGAGCAAATCCACATAGTTAAAATACTGCGCAATTTCAACGCAAACCGAGAAGGCGAACACTCCGAGGGGCATAATCCAAACACCTTTTCTTTTCAGGGAATAAGCTTCCAAGGGAAAGAAAACTCTTATAAAACAACATATAAGCGCAGTAACAAGAACATCACCAAAATATGGGCGTATAAAATTGTCTCTTACAAAGAGTGCAATATACACTTCACTTAAAAATATAACAAGGGCAATAATTCCATATATAATTCTTGTTTTTTTCATAATTTTAAACCCTTTAACAGCTTATTTTCTTAAAGCCAAACACTGCCAAAAAACCTTGTTTCCGCAAATACAAAACTTAAAGAATATTTATGTTTGTTTCTATCAAAGCCCAAAAGCGAAAAACATTTCTGTTTGTTTCTATCAATGGCAAGATGCTATCTCTCATTAAACGCTGTTGCGCCAAGCTCTGATTTAAGGTCTCTCGACATAAGTGAACGAACAACCTGAGAAACGCTTAAACTTCCCGATGTAATAGCATTTACTGCTTCTACAATCGGCATTTCCACATTATATTTTTTTGCTAACTTCAAGGATGCAGGCAAAGCATTAAGCCCTTCAACAACCATTCCAACCTGCTCTGTTGCCTCTTTAACAGGAACTCCTTTTCCAAGCAATATTCCGCATCTCAAGTTTCGGCTGTTCATACTCGTTGCAGTTACAATCAAATCACCAATACCTGCAAGTCCTCCGAAGGTCTGTTCTCTAAGTCCCATTGCCATACCCAAACGGGATATTTCAGCAATTCCCCTTGTAATTAAAGCTGCCCTTGCGTTATCACCACATCCATAACCCGTTGCAACACCGCAAGCAAGGGCAATAACATTTTTCAACGCTCCGCAAAGCTCCACCCCAATAATATCATCGTTGGTGTACACTCGCATTGATTCTGTGTTAAACACCCTCTGCACATACTCCGCCGCAGACATATCCTTGCTTGCAGAAACTATTGTTGTTGGAAAATCCTTAACAACCTCCTCTGCGTGGGTGGGCCCTGACAACGCAACGATTTTAACGCATGTGTTCTTTATCTCATCTGCAATAATTTCAGACATTGTATAAAGAGTTTCTTCTTCAATCCCCTTTGCGGCATCAACAATTATCTGCTCATCAGTTACAAAAGGCGCAACCTTTCTTGCCGTTGCCCTTACAAATGGTGATGGCACAGCAAACAAAAGTATATTTTTTTCAGAGCATACATCTTTTATGTCTTTTGTATAATTTATTCCTTCGGGAAGCTCAACATATGGCAAATTGGGATGTTTTCTTGTTAAAGACAGCTCATCCACTTCTTTTTCTATGGCTGACCAGACAGTTACATTGTGACCTGCATTGCATAACAATCTTGCCAATGCAACGCCCCATGTTCCTGCACCCAACACCCCTATTTTAATTTTATCTATCATAATATTTCTCCATTTACTGTATTAAAAACCCCTGCAAAACTGCAAAAACATACTATTCTACCTTTTATATTTTTATGATACCATACTTTTTTGCAAATGTCAATCACAAAGCAGTTTTAAACACGAAAGCCACTGCAAAAAATCTCACAGTGGCTTTATTTGAATTTTAAATTATGTTCTTTTAGAATTATGTTTATGCTCTTTTCTGTTTTTTAACCAAAAGAGTTACAACTGCCAACGATACAAAAGCAAGAACACAGAAAACAGTTTTTCCACCGTCTCCCGGCTTTGGTATATCACCCGATGGGTCGTCTGTTACTTTGGTCCATTTCCCATATACGGTCAATGTGGATTCGATACTATCGTCAAAGGAAAATTCCTTTGTGAACTCCTCGTCATAATACCAGCCCTCAAAAACATAACCTTCTTTTTCGGTGATAAGGTATTCCGCAAAATCTTCAACGCCCATTTTTTCAGAGTATATTTCGTTTATGCTCATTTTATCCGCAACGAGAACAGAAAGCTTTCTCTCTGCATCATTTATATAAACCTTATGAGTTAAAACCTCAATCTTTGCTCGAGATACCTCGTTTTCGTCTTTATCCATAATTGTATAATATAGATTCTCACCGTCTCCCATAAAGGTATAACCTTCTTCGGGTGATGAAATAACAAGGTTATCGCTTATTTCAATGCCAAACTCAGCATATATTGCAAGTCCGCATTCGGATTTAAACTCAACATTTGTTCCGACAAAGCCGTAGCCGTATGATGTTGGATGAACATCAACACAATCAATTATAACAATACCGCCATATGCTTCTTCGTGTACAATTTCATATTCTACCTTAAGTGCATCACCGTAAACCACATCTGCAACACATTCTTTTGCGGTGAAATGAATGTTTCCGCCAACTGCGCCAAAGTTACCACCACTGATATATGCTCCATTACTGCAAGCACCTGTTTTAACTCCATCATTGGATACAGCCGTTGCATTTCCCCCTTCAAAGCTCAAAAAAGAATCATTTGAAGTGGCAAGCATATCACCGTATAGTATATAAATACCGTTGCTTATGGAAGTTTCTTTTGAAACTACCTCTCCCCCTGTGCCCGTTATTCCACCGTCATTCACAGCAACGTAAACGAGAGAATCTTCCGCACCGTACGCCTCAATTCCCATACTTGCGGCAAAGGATGCATTGCCCGTTACATCACCGCCAAAGGCAAAAAGGTTTCCGCCGTCTTTAATTTCTATTGCGCCCTGAGTGAAAACACCTTCGCTGTACGCTATAATTCCGTCAGGCGCATCAACATTACCTGCAAACAGTTCTGCTTTTGCACCGCTTACGGTAATTTTACCCGTTGCATAAATGGCAACATTTTCAACAAAATCAACACCGCCCGGAATATTTGCAGTGTTACCGTTTTTAATGAGAACAGAATCACCGCTTAAATGAAGGTCGCCTTCAACATAAATTCCGTATGAGTCTATATTGCCTTCGGGAATTTCTATTTTGTTTTCACCTTCAAGAGCAATATTAAGCCCACCTTCGGAATAAATTCCAAAAAGACCATCATTATCGTCAAGTGCATTTGTTATATTTGCGTTTTTAAGAGTGAGTGTGTTATTTTCAAAGTTATAAAAAGCAGTTCCGTCTCCAAGAATATCTCCTGCATTTTCCTCTGTAACCTGAACACCTGCAACCCAAAGCTCTCCAATTGCTCCTTCTGCCAATGCAGACAATGGTAAATTTGCAAAAATGCATCCGCTTATTGCAATAACGAGAAACAATGAAAACGCTTTTACTAAATTAATTCTTTGTTTTGTTACGGTTTTCATAAAATCTCCTCCAATTAAATACTTGTTTTTATTTTTTTAACTATTATACCGTATTTCTGCGAAAATTTCAATAGTTTTTTCAAACTTTTTCCAAAAAGAATAAACCACAAAGCAAAAAACTCTGTGGTTTATTTGACAGATAAATATTATAACTGCTTTTCTCCGTTAACAAACAAAACAAAGGGTTGTGATGACACCTTAAAGAGTTCTTTTGCAAACTCTGTAAAATGAGCCATATCAGAAATTTCGCTTGCTGTAATTTCCGCAGTTAAAACCATCTTGTTATTTTCACCGTATGCAATGTAAGCTGTAGCATCGGAAACACCGTCGTATGAACAGAAATCTTTTTCCAACTTGTGAAGGTCAACAAAATACCTTCCTGTGAGGGTTTCCTGCATAATACTTCTACCGCTGTTTTCAATAAAGTCAACAGCTCCGTCTGGCATAATTCTCGCTATTTTGTCAGTTGCCACACCGTCTGCATAGAGAGTACCCCAAGCACCGATTGGCTGAATTTTGCCAAATCTATTTTTAATTGTAACTCTGTAAGAAACTCCGTCAATCAAAGCAGATTTGTCTGCCACAATATATTTATCGGGGATGCATTGATATAAATCAGAAGCAACATCCAAAGCCATAAAGCCGTTTAATATTCCTTCGTAAACATCCATAAATATATCAAGCATTTCTTTTGTAAATCTGTTTTTCCAATAGCGAAGCTCGTACGTAAAGCCGTTTTCTCCCTCGTGAATCATAAGATGGAATGGAAGCGAATCCAACTGCAAGGGTATATACTCTGCAACTTTACCCCCTATTTCCAACTCGCAGAACAAATCGCCCTGATATTGGATAAACATTTCATCAGCGTGAAGGTTATTAACATGACTGCACATTGTTTCTATAACCTGCTTTGCAGACACCTCTAAAAGCTCTGAAACTTTATTTCCACCTTCAGAATTATACCTGAAATTATATGTTGTAAAGATAGCACCTGCAATAGAACCCCATCTGCTGTCTGTTCTTCCGTTATGGATACTTGTTGAAATAACATCGGATTTATCGGAAAATACGCTTATACAATGGTTAAACGCAGTTAAGAAAAGGATGTTTTTGGAAACTCCCTCTCTCTGGCAGAATTCTTCCACTTTCTTTTTGTTAGTCGCTGAAAAACTGCTGTGAATTGCTCCCTTCTCCTCGCCTTTAACCTCACCGCCAATATTGAGAATTGAACGGTTGAGCTTCATACCTTTCATAAGTTTTTGGAAATAAAGCTCGTTATCTGTTCTTAAGCCGTTTTCTGCTCTGAAAGCATCGTCAAGCACATATTCATAAAATGTGTATGTTTCCTTTTTAACTTCTTCACCCTTATACAGCTTGTTAAGGTTACGAAGGATAATACCAATAGACATACCATCGCTTATAACATGGGCAATATCAACAAACAAAAACTTTCCTTCATCGGTGTTGTAAATTCCTGCGTGATAGAGTGGCTCACCCTTGCTGTATGTATACGGAACAACAAGATTCTCCTTTGTTTTGCTCCATTCTTCACTGCTCATATTGTAAACAGGTATTTCAATTTTCTTTTCGTCGTGTCTGAAAAGTGCAAGCCCCTTGTTTTCAAACAACTCAACCGTACCTTTAAGTATTGGATGTATCTCAAAAAGCTCCTCTGTTGCCTTTTTCAGTTTTTCCAAATCAACGCTGTTATCCAACTTGTAAAGGAATGGTATATTTGTTGTTGTGTTCCCTCTCATAACATAAGCAAGGAATTTCTGAACATTTGTTAAAGGGTAAACCTCTCTCTTGCTGTAATCCACCTTTTTCTGTGAATTTCTCTTTACAAACAACGCTTCCAGCTTTTCAATTGACGAGTTGGACATAAGCTCATCAAGACCTATGTTAAACTCCAGCTCCTCACTCATTTGTGTGAGTGCAAGAATACATCCGAGAGAGTCAAGTCCCGCGGAGAACAAATCTGTATTTGCTCCAAAATCACTGTTACCGAGGATTCCCGAGAAAATACCGTGTAATTTAATCTGGAATTCCCCTGTCGGTGCTTTTACGGTATTGTCTTCAACAGTGTAAAGGTCTGCTTCCGTTGCTTTCTGTGTTCTTGCTATCTTGTTTGAGCTGGTCTTTCTGAAAGGAACTTTACGAACAAGATGCTTCATTATCTTTTTATATGATGTAACCTTACTGTTTACATCGTCAACTATCTTTTCTATCTCGCCTAAAATATCAGTTATACCGTGAAGCTTTGCATATTTATCGTTTGGATAAATTTCCGCAACAACCTGATTTCCCTCTCCGTAAACAAGACATTCTTCAACAAGCTGATGGTCAAGCAAAAAGTTTTCCAATTGTTCGGGTGCAACGTTTTCACCGTTTGACAGAATAATAAGGTTCTTTTTTCTACCTGTTATGTATATGTATCTTTCATCGTCAACATAGCCGATGTCACCCGTTCTCAACCATCCGTCCTCTGTGATAATCTCCTTTGTAAGCTCGGGAGCGTTTACATATCCCATCATAACAGAGGGGCTTTTTACCTGTATTTCACCGTCAACGATTCTTGTTTCACAGCCCTTAACAAGTAAGCCGCTGGAATGTGCCTTGTCGGGTCTGTCCATACGGGGCGCAGATATACTTGGGGAACATTCCGTCATTCCGTACCCTTGGGCAATGAATATGCCTATGGCGTGATACTTATCAACCAATTCCGATGGAAGATGAGCACCTCCTGTTATAATCTGCTTTATATTTCTGCCTAAAACAAGGGTTTTACATTCCTCCATAGATTTTCCCGTTTGCTGACTTATCAGAACAATTTTAGTATACAATGCGTTTGCAATCATTGGAACCATATTAAGGTTTGTCGGTTCAAACGCTCCCAACGCTTCACCCAATTTATCCATTCCATTATGGAAACAGGTTGTTGAACCGATTCCCAAGGCAGTAAGAAAGTCTGCCTTAAGTCCGAAAGCGTGATGGATGGGAAGCACAGATATCTGAACTCTTGCGTCAAATTCAGCGTTAAAGGTTGTGTCTATAAGGTTTGCGTGGGAAAGCATTACACCCTTCTCAACGCCCGTTGTTCCCGATGTAAAAATAATTATTGCACATTCTTTTTCATCAACCTTGTATGTATAATTCTGACCACTGAATTTTTCTATAATATCAAAACAATCATCAGTATAAAACATTTCTTTAACCGTTTTGCATTTGCCCAATATGTCTTCTCTGTCAAGCTTTATGCCTTTATCGTAGATTATCATATCAACTTCGGCTCTGTTCAAACAGTTGCATAATGCCTCGTGAGTTATCTGTGGATCCATGGGAACAGAAATACCCCCACCACACATAACGCCGAGTATCAGCTTTGCATATATTGCGTTGTTTGGGCTGAGCATTGCTATTCTCACTCTTTTATCAAGCTCTTTGTTTTTGCTTGCAGTCCAAGCCCCTATTGCTTCCGCATCATTGCGGAATTGGTTGAAGGTTACGCTTTTAACTTCTCCGTTTTCCAAATATCTAAGATAATCTTTATCACCGTAGGTTGCGGCAGCAGAGTTTACTAACTCTCTTATGCTATGAATTGATTCGCTGTTGTGCATACTCTCTCCTTAAAATAATTATAATATTGTATTACAAACAATAATGAATAAATTTTGATATATAAATCAAAAAAGATTATTTTTTATTATAATACCGTTAACCCGATTTGTCAATGTCAACCGGCACAAAAATCTCGGAAAATCCCTACAAATCCTGTACCAAACAGACAAAATGATTATTCGCCCACATCATATTGACAGAAAAACAGGTATATGGTATAATTTGTAACAGAGATTAACATACGGAGGCAACAAATGAAGAAGCATATTGGTTTTCACTTTTTATACTATATTCTCATTTCAGTTGTATATATAGCCGCCTTGTTCGGAACATCACTATTGCTACGCTCTGCCGAAAAGAGAATCGGCTTAGGTGCTGTTATGCTGTCAACAGTTTTATTTTTGTATATATTAACGCCTATGCTCGTTGTATTTCTTATGCGGTTCAGCTTGTTCAAATGGTATGTTGACCCATTGGCGGCGGCAGAAGTTCCGCTTCTTTTATATGCAATGCTTATTTTCAACAATATGAAACGCTCGGACAGTTTTGTTTCTGCCTTTCAAAAAGTCAACGATTCATTATGTAGAAACAGTGGCGAAGGGTGGATATTCCTTGTTTTGGTCTTTGTTCTCGGTCTTGTCGCATCATTTTCATTTGCAAGGAAAAACGGAAACAGCATTTCATTCAGAATTATTTCCAAGATAACGAAAAAAGGTTAATATAAAGGGGCTGTTGCAAGTGCGAAAAAAATGAACCGACCTCCCAAAAGTTAGATTTTTGGTCTAACTTTTGGGGGTCGGTTCAATTTGCAACAGCCCCTTTTCACTAAACATAATGCCTCACTATATGCAGAACGGTATATACGGTGATATGAGAGGCGGGCGAATCAATTAACGGTTATCCCCTACTTAATTTTTCGTCAATTTATTCGTCTTCAAGCTCGTCCCAAAGACCGTCAAAACCGCTTGTTGTAAGGACATCTTTGGATTCAAAAAAAACAATTTCAATTTTTACTTCTTCGTAATTCATCTTTTTTTCTTTATTCATAATACTCTCCTATTCTGTCTTACATTATTTACTACGCATTTTCTTAACCTTCAAGGGCTATAGATTTAAAGGTGAGTCCGTTCCATGTATTTGTTTCGAAGTCAACATCTACTGCTTTGTCAGGATTCAAAATAAGGTCAATACCATCTCCTGTATCAAACGCATTTGCATCGACGAAAATGGTTCCTTCTGCGGTTAAAGTAACCAAATCAATTTTTGAACATTTTCTAAATGCGTACTCACCAATACTTGTTGCCTCCGGTAAATACACCTCGGTCAAAGAATCACAAGACATGAATGCGGATTCATCAATATTCTTTGCTTGGGGCAGATCCACTTTTTTCAATGAAGAGCATATCATAAATGCGCTTTTACCTATTGTTGTAGCAACGGGTAAAGATATACTTTCTAAAGCATTACATGCGATAAATGCGCATTCACCGATAGTTGTTGCGTTTGGGAAGGACACTTCGACCAAACCGATACAATCGTTAAATGCATATTCACCAATAATTGTTGCGTTGAAAATATTTATATTTTTCAGCGATGCGCAACCGCTAAATGCATAAGAATTTATGCTTGTTACCTGTGGAAACTCTATGCTTTCCAATGCGGCACATCCTTGAAAGGCGTTTAAGTTAATGCTTACCGCATTAGGGATATTTACTTCTTTTAAGGAATCGCAAGATGCGAACGCATAGCTACTTATGGTTGTAACAAGGGGTAAGGTTATACTTTCCAAAGACGAACAATTGTAAAATGCAGAAGAACCAATGCTTGTAACCCTATGACTAAATATGCTTTCCAATGACGTATTCTGGAATGCTTTTTGACCAATACCTTCCGCTTTTGGAATATGCACATTTTTCAAAGAATAGCAATTCATAAATGAAAAGTTATCTACGTTTATTACATCAGGGAAAGATACGCTTACTATTTTATCGTTACCGAAGAACGCATGAGAAGCAATATTGGTTACGCCCTTTACTGTAAGGTTAACTAACTTATCGGTGCTATTTATTGCTGAACTAACAACAGCCAAATCTGTATCCGTATTTGCTGTAAGCTTAATATCTGTCACACCGTTATTAAGAAGGGTTGAAACGGATATTTGAAGCTGTTCATTTGTCATATTTGTAGCATCGGTCAAATTTATTTCCTGTCTCTCAAAGCCGTCTCCGACAAACTCAGCGATTATTTTTTCGTTGGAATAAGTTGCCGTTACGGTTTTTGACGCCTCTTTTTGGCAATATTTGCAAAATCCCTTTGCAGTGCATATAGAATAATCATTTGCCCATTCGTAGCTGTTTGCTTTTTCCAATACACAAGAAGTGGAATTAGAGATATGCTGATATGCCTTTGCAGAGAAACCATAACGGTAAAGAGCGCGAGCAAGATTTGCCATATCTGACGTTTCACCGTTTTCGGTTTTGTTCATCATAGAATAAACATATGAAGAAACGCTGTACCTGAAGGTCTGAACAAGGGTTTCACCTTCGTAAAGTTCAAAAGTAAATATCTTGTCAAATTCCGTTGCCAGAATTGCATCTGTATAGTAAATTGAACTTTCAAGTAGAACTTCTTTTCCGTTAACACACAATTTTGCATTTTCGGCTGTAGAAAGCTTTATACCAATTTTATTCACGTTATCAAACCAAACTGTTGCGGAAACAAAATATACGTCTCCTATAGTAACGCCATCGGCATTAACGATGCTTTTAATATTTTCATCAGCAGACGGTAATTTTTCGGAAGGAGCAGTTGTAATTCCTGCATTCGCAAGATCATCTGTGTTGTAGTTTTTGTAATTCTGAGCAGCAGCCCCGTATACGAGCATATCTGTTACAAGCTTTACAAGATATGTATCGTCAGGGTAAAGCTCAAGCAATTTTTGGGCATTTTCTTTAACACTGTATCCTGTTTTTGATGCAAGTGATTTAACAACCGTGCCGTTTTCATCCACAACAACTAAAACCGCATCAATAATTCTTGTCATATTTTGAGGTGCTATCCCCTCGAAATCGAATATGTACGTTTTACCGTCGACGCTTTCCACGCCATACACAATAACAGTTTTGCCATTCATTGTAAACTGCATTGCAATCTTTTGACCTTCGCTGATAATAGTATTATCGTAAACAATGGCCTGATAACTCATTGTAAGACTACTTCCCACTGAAATAGAAGCGCCTGTTATTTTGACCTGACAGCTTTTGCAATAGCCATATTCGTTTAAGTCGGCATGAACTACCCCGTTTATATTGCTGTATATATGGTTGTCTTCACAATCCGTAACGTAATAAACCTTTTTGCCTCCCAAAACAGGAAGCGCATCTACACCAATTTCTTGTCCCCAGATTTCATGGACTATTGTTTCAATATAGTTCCAATCATCGTCATATATATCTTCACCCACAACACCTGATTGCAAAAGATAAGCAACTTCACCGTTTGCAAACTGCCCTGCAGTTTTTCCTCCGTCTTCAGTTTCGGTTTCAGAAAGGTAATAGCAGTTTGTAACGGTAGCGTAGCTGCTGTTATAAGATCCAATCAATACAGGAGCATATGCGTAGCAATTTTCTGCTGTTCCCGCCAAGTATCCCGTCAAAGCTCCAACGTAATTATTGCCAATAACAACAACATTTCCGTCAACAGAACAATTTGAAATAGTTCCTGCGTGGTATCCCCCAATTCCGCCGACATAGTTTGTACCTTTGAAATAGCTATCAGAAAGATTGAGATTTTTTATTGTTCCATAGCTATATCCGCCGCCACCGAACATACCGACCTGATCCTTTTCGGAAGAAACATATAATCCAGATACGGTCTTGAAGTTTCCGTCGAATACTCCGTAAAAGTTCATTATAGGAATCCAAGGACGTGGATTTTCGTCGAGATCGTTATTAACAACAATATCACAAGCTAATCTTACGTTAATTTCGTTGTTTACATTATTAACATACTCTGCAATCCAATAAAGCTGACCCGAGTTGGAGACAATATACACGTCATCGTATGTCCATTCAGGGTCATCGCCTGTATCAACCTTCGGTTGTTCATATCCGTTGCAAACAACACAGAAGCCATTTTTGAATTCGTCGTGGTCGGGACAAACAACAACCAATTTGGCGCTGTTATAAAATATGCTGTAATTATTTGTAACATCTTTTCCGTTTTCATCAACAATAACAGCATTTTCAGGAACAACAGTTCCAAAGCTCGTGGATTTCGAAGTGTCGCCTACAAGCATTACATAAGCAATACTATGACCTTCAAGCAAAGCTTCACGGTAATAATCATCAATAAACCATTTTGTCTGGTCAAGCGTATCGTTTAAAACAACCGTCTGGTCTTCGGCGTTAATGTAAATAGATAAGGGATAAATTCTTAAATCTGCTTCATCGCCCCAAGAATCACACACAGGAGCTTCGACAGAAGAGTTAATAATATAGTTAGCTCCGTCTTCACCCGAAACAGTAATTCCCGACAAAACAACCTTGTTGTAATATCCCGCATCAGCAGAGGATACATTTGCTTTTTCAGCACTGAGAATAACATCATCACCACTCACTGCACCGCTTAAATAAATTTCATTAAGATATACAGAAGTGTTTCCGTCATAATCCTTGCTGTCAGCATAAGCTCCCGTAACTGTAAGCGTTTTAGGAGAAATTGTAAAGTTGCTTTGGTAATATGTGTCTTTTTCTCTAACAACTGCTTTTACAAAATAGTCACCGGTCTTGACGACATCTGCTTCGGAAATTTTTTCATAGGATCCGTCCATATTGCGATAATACTCAACATCAATAGTAACATTGCCTTCAAAAGCTCCCGAAACAACAATGGTTTTCGTTTTACCGTCATAAACATAATTGTTTTCAATTTCAAATGTACATGTATTAATGTATCCGCAAGCAGAACAATACTCTGTAATCACATTATCTTCGGAAGTATATTTATATTCATGCGGCTCTGTGCTTCTTTCAATATATCCTATGGGGCAGTCCGCACATACGTTTTCCAAACAGTGTTCGCCTTTTACATCATTATAATAACACTTTTTTGTTAAACTGTGGATATGTTTAACGCCCTCAACTGTAATAACTCCGTTGTCAACGATTTCACCATTATTTTCAATATATGCCCCGGAGCCAAGAATGAAAGTACCGTTGTTTATAATTTTTCCGTTGTTAATAATGGAAGCGCCCGAGCTAAGCTTAAGAGCGTTGTCAATAGCAACCGTATTTTCCTCAGGAATAATCAAAGTTTTGTTTTCGGGAACCAAAACATAATCCTGAGAATTTATTCTCGCAAGCTCTCCCACAGAATAATTCGTTCCACCATAAATAATATTCCCCGACACAACGTCAAATTTTTCTGCATAAGATAAATAATCAATAAAACCGCCGTCTACGGTTGCCGTACCACCGCAATAAACTCCTTGTGATCCTTCAAAGCCATTTTCAACGAAAACCTCTCCGTTTTTTACGGTAAGGTTTCCCTTACTATATAGTCCGAAGAATGTTTTCGGCGTTGAGCCGGAACAATAAATATTCAATTTACTGTCAGTGATAGAAACAGTTCTTTCGCTATAAAGCACATATGCCAAATCAGAATTGGGATTAATGTTAATAATCTCCAGATTTGCATCGCGTATATTTAAATCACCGCCAACATAAACTGCTTCGCTCGAATTTTCAGAGCAAAGCTCAAGACGACCGTCACCTCTTATTCTGATACCGTTAGCAAGTATAACAGCCCTGTTTTTTGAATAGATAGAAATATCCGCCGAAACGGTAATAGCGGTATTTGCGGATGCCAACATTATTCCCTCATCACATGATATTTCTAAGCTTCCGTCACCTTCAAGTTTGAGAGTTCCTCCATTAACAACATAAATACCACGCTTACCCCGTGTGATTTTGTTTGTTCCAATCAGCTCAATAGTTGTTTCTCCGTCACTGCAACAAATACTGTTTAGATTGGAACCAAAGTTGGAATTTTCCAGCACAATTCTGAAGCTGTTATTGGAAAATAATCCTATGAAATTCACTTCTCTGTCTGTTTCCAGATTAAGATTTCGCAAAACCAACTCAGAGGAATCCGCATCAAAATGAATTTGCCAGTCATCACCCTCCTCAACCGCTGTAAAGTTGTTAGAACTGATGGTATAATAACCGTCGGAAATTTCATTTCCAAGTATCTGAACCGTAGCTGTTTCTGCGGCTAACACCATGTCGGCTTTTTGCGACACAATGCCCACAACGGAAAAAAGCACCGCAAACATCAGAAACATAAACAAAAACAGTTTCTTTGCTTTTTTCATAAAGACATCTCCTTTTTATTCTTGTTTTATATTTTGGGGTATTATAATTTTTAAAATGTTTATAACAATAAGTTTTTTTAGTCAAACGGAACAAATGGAAGAGATACATCGCTGCTGTAATCTTCCATAGAAGCATCGGAAACATATATCTCATCATCGGAAGTATTATCATCTATTTCAGCGCTTTCGAAAGAAATATCTGAATTTTCTGTATTTTCTTCCTTGCTTTCATGATTTTCATAATCCTTTCTCGTGCAAGAATTCACAAGGAGCGAAAGCATCATAAATATTGTATATAAAAGATATTGCACTTTACTCATACAGCACTCCATTCTTCACTTAAATACCTATTAAAATTATACATAAAAAATATATAAATGTCAATACCAAGTGTAAATAAAATTTGGGTCTTGTATCACCACAACAGTTCTAAATCTAATGGTAAAACTACTTGACTTCTTACTCTCATTGTTGTATAATTACCTCGCTTTATGTGTGGTTTTTTGTTAATTCCATTATATCATAATCGAGTGGATACGGGGTGCCTTGCAGCAAAGAGTATCCACTTTTTTACTTTTGGCTCTTGCTTAATGCAACAGCCCCTTTGGTTGGTAGCAAAACCACTATCGTTTGGGTTGGCATAATATTTCAATAAAAATGGTCTCTAACTCCTGTGTGCTTGTTTATTCAGGTGTTTTTCTATTTTCTCAACGGCTTCCGAGACGGGGCCGTTACAGCCCTGCTCCTTCAACCCTTTAAGGCAAGCAAGGAGACCGTAGATAATAAGGGTTTGTTCCTCTTGCAGACCGCTTTGGTCGGCTTTATGCCTTTCTTCAAGCTGTTTTATTTTTTCGTCCTGCTCTTTTTGGTGGTTTATCCACTTGAACAGCTTCCATGACACTGTTACAAGTGCTGTTATCAATGAAATTATGCTGACTGCTATTGCTATTGTTTCTCCGTTTATGTACATTTTTTCTCCTTTTGTGTTATATGTAAAATTCAATATGCCCAACCTGTTACATAGGTATTTTATCTCAGATAATGCGTCTGTTATCACACATTTTGGTGTTGGATATAAAAATCTTCAAAAGATATAACAGAATATTCATTGACAAAAACCCTATTTGGTGGTATCATATTTCAGTAAACAAAACGCTGTTGTTATACGGCAAAATTTGGAGGGCGTAATGAAAATAATTATCGATTCAAGAGAAAACATTGCAAAAAAGGCCGCTTTAAGATATGTTGAGTTGCTTTCAAAGAAGCCAGACGCTGTTTTGGGTTATGCAACCGGCTCAACACCGTTAGACCTTTATGCAGAGCTTGCAGAGCTTAACAAGGCAGGCAAGATTTCTTTTAAAGATGTTACAACATTTAATTTACACGAATACGCAGGACTTGACGGAACCCACGACCAGTCATACCGTTATTTTATGAACACCAACCTTTTTGAAAAGGTTGATATTGACATTACTCGCACAAATGTTCCTTCAGGGCTTGACACTTCTGCTGAAACAGCAGCAAAATATGACGAAGCAATCAAAGCCGCAGGCGGCATCGATATTCAGCTTTTAGGTATCGGCAACAACGGTCATATCGGATTCAACGAACCCGGTACTCCTTTCGGTTCAATAACTCATATGGTTGAGCTTACAGAGTCTACAAGAGAAGCAAACAAGCGTTTCTTCGCTTCTATCGACGATGTTCCAACTCACGCAGTTACTATGGGTATCAAAACCGTTATGAATGCAAAGAGCATTATTATTATAGCACTTGGTAAGGCAAAAGCAGAAATCGTTAAAAAGACTATTTTCGGTGACGTTACTCCCGATGTTCCCGCTTCTGTGCTTCAGCTTCACCCCGATGTTGAGTTCTACATCGACGAAGAAGCCGCTTCTCTTATTAAGTAATTTCAACTTTAACGAAGGTTTTATGGGGTGTTTTTGAAAAAACCCCCCATACCCTTTTTTCGCAGACATTTTTGAAAAAATGTCCGCACCCAAAAACTTTAGTCCGCTATGCGTATAATCGATGCTTCTACCGCCAAAGGAAGCATCGATTTTTCTTTTCACCTTTTTACGAAGGTTTTATGGGGTGTTTTTGAAAAAACACCCCATACCCCAAAAACTTTTATTCGCTATGCGTATAATCGGTGCTTCTACCGTCAGGTGAAGCATCGATTATATTTTTTGCTTTCCTTTTTTGACGATGTGAAGTTTTCACTGTCGTGAAAGTGAAGTTGCTTCGCAGTGTAGTTTGAGCAATGCTCAAGTGAAGTTAAGTTTTCCCACTTTGCCGAAGGCAAAACTTCACTATCCGCAGGATAACTTCACTTACGAAGTAAACTTCACTTGCCCGAAGGGCAAACTTAGTTGGATAATCCGAGACGGATTATCCACACCCCACACCCCAAAAACTTTTAATACGCTATGCGTAAAAAACGGTGCTTCTACCATTAGGTGAAACACCGTTTTTTGATTTGATAATCTCATATTCAAAATATTTTTGCGCAATCTTTGAATGCAAGAGTAAATTTTTCGGTTAATCTTTGAATATAAGCGTTAATTTTACGGTTAATCCTGGGGTAAAATTATAAAAACTTCGTTTAATATTGGGTTGATTCAAATATTTACCGAAAAAATATTGACAAACGAGAAAATTTTGGATATAATAATAAATGTAATAAAACTTGCCGAAAATTTTGGAGGTACTTATGAATTATATTGTTCGCCATATGGAAAACCGTATTCTTGAATTGTCAAAATCCTACTCCGCAATTCTGCTTACAGGACCTCGTCAGGCAGGAAAAACAACAATGTTGCGTGCGCTTTCAGAAAAAGAAAACAAAGGGCGAGAATATGTTTCTCTTGATGATCTCTCCAACCGTGATTTAGCAAAAAAAGACCCTGCTCTCTTTTTGCAGATACACAAGCCACCCATTCTGATTGATGAAGTTCAATACGCCCCCGAGCTGTTCACATACATTAAAATTCATATAGACGAGCACCATACACCGGGTGATTTCTGGCTAACCGGCTCCCATATATTCCGACTTATGCATGGTGTTCAGGAATCTCTTGCGGGACGCGTTGCGCTTCTTCATATGTCGCCTATGTCTCAGCGAGAGATTGTTGGGGCAGATTGCGTTCCCTTTAAAACGGATACAAATGTGTTGGTTGATCAGTGCAAAAAGCTCCCACCATTAGACACACCCGCTTTATTTGAACGGATTTGGAAAGGGTCTATGCCCGGGATTGTTTCGGGTTTATACTCAGACCGAAATATGTATTATTCTTCATATCTTGCCACCTATGTAGAGAGAGATGTTCGTGATATTTCCGGCACAGTTAATGCACTAAAATTTAACCGTTTCATTATCGCCGTTGCCGCAAGAACATCACAGCTTTTAAATTTTCACGCTATTGCAGAGGATGCAGAAATTGATGCTCAAACAGCAAAATCCTGGATAAATATATTGGAAACTTTGGGAATTATATTCCTTTTGCACCCCTACTCAAACAATGCATTGAAACGCACAATTAAAACTCCGAAAGTATATTTTTATGACACAGGGCTTGTGTGCTACCTTACAAAATGGTCATCTCCTGAGGTTGCAGAAAGCGGAGCAATGAGTGGCGCACTCCTTGAAAACTTTGCTGTTTCTGAAATAATGAAGGGGTATCAAAACGCAGGAATAGAACCGTATCTCTATTTTTACCGCGACCAGGACTCTAAAGAAATTGATATCATCATAGAAGGCGACGGAAAAATCTGTCCTTTGGAAATCAAGAAAACCGCTACTCCCGACAAACGCATTATTCGCACATTCAGCGTAATTGACAAATCACCGCTGCAGCTCGGAACAGGTGCCGTACTTTGTATGTCAGATAAGCTAAGCGCATTCGATAGAGATAATCTTATTGTACCAATTTGGGTAATTTGAGTGTACTTTTTTTTCGCAGACATTTTTGAAAAAACGTCTTCCCCAAAAAACTTTTATTCGCTATGCGTAAAAACGGTGCTTCCACCATTAAGTGAAACACCGTTTTTATTTTCATTCTTTTTCTACAATATGTCAACCCTTCAACAAACTAACACTAAACACCGCGTAGCGCATTAAAGTTTTTGGGCTTGGGGACTTTTTCAAAAATACCTTCAACTGTTACAAGAACACCCCAAAACATTCCACCCTTCAACAAATCTGCACTAAACACCGCGTAGCGCATTAAAGTTTTCGGGCTTGGGTGCTTTTTCAAAAGCACCCAAAAGTTTTTGGGCTTGGGGACTTTTTCAAAAATACCTTCAACTGTTACAAGAACACCCCGAAACATTCCACCCTTCAACAAATTTGCACTAAACATCGCGTAGCGCATTAAAGTTTTTGGGGTTGGGTGCTTTTTCAAAAGCACCCAACAAAAGCACCCAACAATTATGGCTGATAGAACCCAACTTTTCTGTAAACCTTGCTTAAGGTTTTCCTTGCGGCAGAGTAAGCGATTTCCGCATTCTTTTTCATAAGAGAATCGAGGAAATCCTTATCATCCATATACATTTTAAACCTTGCTTGGAGGTCTTTGAGTGAATCTGCAACTGTTTCAGCAACAGCTTCCTTAAACACACCATAACCAACGCCTTCAAACTCCTTCACTGCTTCCTCGGGAGTTTTTCCGCTGAACGCTGTGTAGATATTAAGCAAGTTGTTGATACCGTCCTTACCTTCGCCGTAGCACACAACTGTGTCGGAGTCGGTAACAGCTCGTTTAATTTTCCTTATAATTTCATCCCTTGTATCGAGAATCCCAACACTGCCGTTAGGGTCGGACTTGCTCATTTTTCTTGTTGGGTCAGCAAGTGACATAATCTTTGCCGTTGCCTTTGGAATATACGGCTGTGGCTCAACGAAGGTTGGGCTGTAAACAGCATTGAAACGGTTTGCAATATCTCTTGCAAGCTCAATATGCTGTTTTTGGTCTTGCCCTGTTGGAACAAGGTCAGTTTGATAAAGGAGAATATCAGCAGCCATAAGCACAGGATAAGTAAACAACCCTGCGTTAATGTTGTCGCTGTGAAGTCGGCTCTTGTCCTTGAACTGTGTCATTCTCGACAGCTCACCAAACATAGTATAGCAGTTAAGCACCCAAGCAAGCTCTGCATGAGCAGGCACATGGCTCTGCACAAACATAACATTCTTTTCGGGCGAGATACCTGCGGCAAGATATATCGCCATAACCTCACGGGTACGCTTGCGAAGGTCGGCAGGCACTTGCCTTACAGTTATAGCGTGAAGGTCAACAACACAGAAATAGCAATAATACTCTTCCTGAAGCTCCATCCAGTTTTTAACAGCACCGATATAGTTACCTATAGTAAGGTTTCCCGACGGCTGTATACCTGAAAATATGACCTTTTTCTTTTCGTTTGTTTTATCCATAAAATACAATTCACCTTTCAGTTAATAGGACTTATATTAAACATATCTTTCCAAGAGTTTTCCCAATCTTTCAACACCGAGAATAATCTGTTCATCGGAAGGAGTTGAATAATTCATACGGAAGGAGGAGCTTGGGTCGCCCTGTTTTGGTGTGAATGCTGTGCCTGAAACAACGGCAACTTTCTCTTTAACACCCTCTTTTGCAAATGCATCCGCATCATATTTATCGGGCATCGTTACCCAGATGAAAAGACCACCGTCAGGACGGGTATATTTAATATGTTTTGGGAAATGCTTGTCCATTTCGGAAAGCATAAGTCCGCACTTTTCTTTGTAAAGCTGTCTTATTTTCTTGATATGGTCATCGAGGGAGTATTTTTCTATAAAATCAGAAGCTAAAAGCTGGAAGAAAATATTTGTGTGAACGTCATTAACCTGCTTTGCAACAACTACCTTCTGAATTATATCACTTCTTCCGCAAAGGAAACCTATACGCATACCTGCGGAAAGCACCTTTGAGAAAGAACTGCAATAAACAACTATTCCGTTTTTATCCATGGATTTCATTGTTGGAACATCTTCGCCCGAAAAGCGAAGTTCACCGTATGGGTTATCTTCAAGAATAATAACACCATATTTTTCTGCAAGAGCAATAACTGCTTTTCTTTTTTCAACAGAAGCGGTTATTCCACCCGGATTATGGAATGTTGGTATTGTATAAATCATCTTGACATTCTTGTTTTCTTTAAGAATTGTTTCAAGCTGTTCAAGATTCATTCCGTCTTCTTCAAGGTCAACGCCTCGGATATCAACATTGTATGCCCTGAACGCATTCAAAGCACCTATAAAGGATGGGTTTTCTGTTATAATTATGTCACCCTCGTTGCAAAGTGCCTTTGCTGTAAGGTCAATACCCTGCTGTCCGCCTGTTGTTATTATAGTTGTCTGACCTTCCATATTTATATTGAATTTCTTTGCAAGTCGGTCTGCAACCTGTTCCCTCAGCTTTGGATAACCTTCGGTTATGCTGTATTGCAACGCCTCTACAGGACGATTTGTAAAAATATCGTTTGCAATAACCTTCATCTGTTCAACAGGGAAAGAAAGCGGAGACGGATTACCCGCGGCAAATGATATCATTTCAGGGTCTGACAGTGATTTGAATATTTCACGGATAGCAGACGGCTTAAGTCCGCTAACCTTGTTTGAAAAGTCAATTTCAGCACCGAAAACATTGTTTCCGTTTTCAAAATTTATAAAGCTACTCATTGTTATATACCTTTCTTTTTGTCATTATTCAACATTGTAATTATAAACCATTTGCCCCAAATTGTCAATACAGAAAGTTATTCAATAAGGATAATTCCCGAAGTAAATTCTGATAAAATGCGAAAAGGAGAATTTACTTCGGGAATTTTTTATTACTAAATTTAATGGTAAAACCACTGCACTTCATGCTCTCATTGTTATACATTGACTTATATTTTTTGAATATCTAGCCAATTTGTCGGGAATCCCATTTCTTTCAGGACAGAATCAACAGGAACAACATGTATTTTTTTACTTAAACGCTCCACTTGATCTCTCACCGATAAAATGAATTTGTTAAATGAAGTCTTTGATAACATTAGCTTGAAAATTATTGTTATAGCAAACAAATCATTTTTCCCACAGATGTAATTGTTTGAACTGTTTTTAGAAATGGCAAGAGCAGAATGAATTGGATTATCTTTTATGCTGTTTGCCGTTGTATCTCTCTTGATTGATTTCAGATTATAGAAACGCTCGTCGTGGGCACAAGCGTTCCTAAAAATGGCCAAAATAAAAAGAATTTTGGTCATTTCTTCGGGCTTTAAATTAAATTTTCTTCCGATGTCATTTTGATCTTTCTGCTTTAAATATGAATAGAATGTGCTGACTGTCCCTAATGATAAAGTATTTACCAAAACCCAAAATGGAACATAGCCGTAATCTAACACATAGTGTGATACCATCGGGCTATTCTTTTTTAATTGATGTGAAATTTCTCGTTGCAGAGATGCAATTAAATCTGCTATTTCTCCGTTTTTTTGAGCTTGAGTAACTTTTTCAAATTTCCTTACGGTCGTATCAAAATTAGATATTTTTAGGTAATTATCGTGACCATATTTTTTTGAAAAATCGTGAGATAAAACACTTTTTACATTATTTTCGATTTCAAGTATGTACTTAATGTAGATGTTTCGCAATTCTCTATCAAATAGATACAATGAGTAAATCTCATTGAAATTAGTTCCTGAAATATATTTTTCATCCGGACCGGAATAAGCAGTATCCAAAAACAAAGCTTTATATCCATTGATTAAATTATAATAATTCTCTTTTTCAATAATCTTCTTTGCCTTGCTACCATCAGTTATTATAAGACCTCTCGAACGCAGTTTTCTGAGTTGAGTATCAGTTGTTGTAAACTTCTTTTCCATAGAAATACTCCTATAAGAAAACCCCGGGCCCGTAGGTCACCGGAGTATGATCACAATATATTATGCTTCTTAACGATTAAACTATACCACAAAGAATCGTTTTTGTCAATACATTTTAGCAAAGTTACCTAAAAATTATGTTAAGTAGTTCAAATCAACGGAAAGTTATTTATTGTAATTGGCAAATCAAAAAGCCGTTGCAACAACCTGCAACGGCTAATTTTATCCATTAACGCCATAAGTTCCTGTTACGGGGTCAAGAAAAAGTGGGATTTTTGGAGTTGCAAAGGTGAAAACAACAAAAAGCACACCTATAACCACAATTACGGCAAATGAAAGGGTGTTCCACTTGCACATTTTTTTCCCTTTCTTAAAAAGCATTGTTTCTACCCAAAAAGCAAGAAACGCAGAAACATAGAATATTGCTATATTAACCCACGACGGTGTTTTTCCAAACGCACCGTTTATAGTATAAAACAAAAAAGGAATAGACAAAAGCCCTGTAATTATTCCACATAGCTTTATGCACCAGAAGTTTTCATACTCTTTATAATGAAACGACTGCACAACAGCGAAAACAAACAGTGGAAAGTACAGCAATTTCATATGCTCCCAAGTTGACTCGTTCACACCTGAAAAAGGTGCAACCAAAACACTCTCTCCTGTCCATTCATACAAATAATGAAGCAATGTTCCCAAAGCAGAAGCAAAAACAAAACCGCCTATCTGCCTGTATTTTATATTCTTTTTCAATCAATCACCGCCTTTCTTTATTATTTCTATGCAAAAAGAAAAAATCTATTCCTTTTTCGAAAATGCGGATGTTGATGTAAAATTTATATTTAGTTTTTCAAACAGCCAATTGGAACAACTAAAACGCCATCATCGCGTTTATAACCATACTGTGTGCCTGTAATTACAATTTTCAAATCAGGTAATTTTAGCTTGCACTGAGTCTCCTTCTCGTTATATTCCTTAATCAGATTTTCCAGCTCATTTAAATGTTTTGCACCATCGTCGATATCCGAACTTCCGAGTTTGAATTCGATAAGTGCATATCTGCCGTCTCTGAGATGGAGAACACAATCTGCCTCAAGACCATATCTATCATGGTAGTACGATACACGCCCGCCAAGTGCTATAGAGTATGCCTTGAGATCACGGATGCAGAGAGTTTCAAAAATAAATCCAAATGTTTTCAAATCAAGATTAAAATATTCCGGCTCTACACCAAGGGCAGCAACAACCAAAGAAGGGTCTACTAATTCTCGTTTGTCAGTTGCCTGAATAGCACTTTTAGATCGTATTGCAGGACACCATGCCTCTACATCCTGAATAATAAAAAGTTTTTTCAGAATATTCACATAACTATAGAATGAAGATTCACTAAACTCAATATTTGCATTCACATCATTAATAATAGATCGATTCGTTACCATTGTAGAAATATTACGGGCATAAGAACGGAGCAAAAGGCGCGTTGTAGTTTCATCGCGTTGTATACCATCAACATTGGATATATCTTCGGCGCACAAGCTATCAAAGTAACTGCGAGCAACCAGCAGCTTTGCTTTGTCGCTTTTTTTCTGCAAAGAAGAAGGCCAGCCACCGCGACATGCCGCAAATATTAGCTGATCTATGTTCAAATTAGATTCGCACCCATCGTCAAGAGCGGTGGAATCGGAAAACAACTTAGAAAGAGAAACTGTGCCGTTGGATTCTCCGGACTCATAAAGACTCATAGGATACATTACCAAAGTATCTATTCGACCGGTGCCTGTATGCATAATCTCGGATTTATCTATAGAGTTAGAGCCGGTCAAAATATAAAGACCGTCTTCTCCTCGTCTGTCAACAGACACACGAACCGCATCCCAAAGATTGGGTGCTATCTGCCATTCGTCAATCAGGCGAGGATTCTCCCCAACCAAAAGATTTGACGGTTTTATTTTTGCGGTCTGAATGTACATATCACGCTTATCCGGGTCTTGCATTTCAATATAGCTTTTTGCAAATTGTTTTGCCGTTGTTGTTTTACCGCACCATTTAGGACCAACGATATGAACTGCACCAAATGCTTCTAATTTTAGTTCAAGCTCGTCATCACAAATTCGTTTAATATAATCGCTCATTACAAATCACCACCCTTTGATATTATTATACCCAAAATTTTGACTTTGTCAATACAAATGGAGACTTTTGCGGTATTTCATTGGAGACTTTTGTGGTATTTTGATGGAGACTTTTGTGGTATTTTGATGGAGACTTTTGCGGTATTTCATTGGAGACTTTTGTGGTATTTTGATGGAGACTTTTGCGGTATTTTGCTGAAGGCATTTGCGGTGTTTTGATAGAGGCATTTGTGGTGTTTTGATAGAGGCATTTGTGGTATCATAACATTAAAGAAAAAAGTTGCTCCAAAGCTTTATTCAGCTTGAAGCAACCTTTTTATATATTACAAAAACTATTCTTTTGTGAAAACCTTTTTATTTATTACAAAAACTATTCTTTTGTGAAAACCATTTTTATAATTGCGGGCAATTTTTGAGGTGTACCGTAAAGAAGAACGCCAACACGGTAGATTTTTGCAGACGCGATACCGATTCCCACAACTGAAACAACAAGAATTGCAATTGAAGCAACTATTTCATACCAATTGATCGTGCTCATACAAATTCTTGTAAACATTACCATTGGCGATGTAAATGGAATATATGAACAAACCTGCATCATGGTTGAATTTACATCTCCCTCTGTCATAGACATCATAGAAACCATAAAAGCAATGATAAACAGGAAGGTTATTGGCATAACCGATGTGTTTATATCCTCCAATTTTGAAACCGTTGAGCCAACCGCACCATACAAAAATGCGTAAACCAAAAATCCCAAAACAAAGAAAACGAGCATAAACCCGAATAATTCAGGGGGCATATCAAAAACTGATGCGATTATTGGGTTTGAAAACTGCTCTCTGTTTATATTGAATAAAACCAATGCTGTTCCAAAAACAAGCAACAGCTGTGAAAAACCCATTATACAGGATGAAAGAATTTTTCCGAACATCAAGCTGGTTGGCTTTGCACTTGTTATTAAAAGTTCCATAGCTCTTGAGCTTTTCTCCGTTGCAACATTGGAAGCAATCATCTGACCATAAAGAAGGATTACCACATACAAAGCAATAATCATAACATAAGTATAAATAAAATTCTGTACCTGGTCTTTACCTAAAATCTTGGTTTCACTTTTTATGGATACGGACATAATTTCCATCGCTTCTTCCATAGTTATTCCAAGCTCCATCATTGCGTTTGCTCGGTAAACTTCAAGAAGTGCCGTATTAGCACGGGTGACGTTTGAATCCGACATAGAGAGGTCATTTACATAATAATAACATTCATCGGCACTTTCAACAACAAAACCACACTCTGCTTTTTGTGAAACAATACTTTCCTCAAATTCTTCAAAGCTGTTTGCTCTTACTACATTATAATCTGTGAATACAGCAGAAAAATACTCCTCAACAAGGGCAAGCAATGTTTCATCGTCGGACTGAACAAGCATAACAGGCAGAGATTCTGTGCCTTCATCATCAGATTCAAAAGCTGATATAATATTCGGCAAAAACATCACAATTGATATTGCGACAACAAGAAAAATTGTTATTCCAACAAAGAGCTTGTTTTTAAGATAGTTTTTCAGCTCATATTTTAAAATTATTCCAAACTGCTTCATATCTATATTCCCTCCCCTGCATATTCAACAAAAATATCGTTAAGAGACGGTTCAAGCACCTTCAACTCATCAATATCATATTTTTCAATAAGTGTTTTCATTGTTTCATTTTTATCTTCGGGGTTTTGGAGCTTAATTATAACAGAATCATTTTCAACAGTATATCTGCCTTCAAAATCTTTTTTCAGCTTTTCTGCATCAACTGTTCTCACAACAAGTCGGTCTCGGGGATAATTTCGTTTTATTTCGTTTATATCACCCGAAATGGCAACCTTTCCCTTATTTATAATTGCAATACTGTCGCAAAACTCCTCAATATAGCTCATCTGATGGCTTGAAAACAGAACAATTTTCCCTTTTTTTATCTGCTCCTTAACAACATCCTTCAAAAGCATTGCATTAACAGGGTCAAGTCCCGAAAACGGCTCATCAAGAATAATTATTTCAGGATCGTGAGCCAAAGCGGTGATAAGCTGTATTTTCTGTTGGTTTCCTTTGGAAAGAATATCCAGCTTTTTATTTCGATACTCCATCATTCCAAGGCGGTCAAGCCAATAATCAATTGACTTTACAGCGTCTTTTTTCCCCATACCCTTAAGACGGGCAAAGTATATAAGCTGGTCCATAATTACCTTTTTGGGATATAATCCCCTCTCCTCGGGAAGATACCCCATTCCAACGGTTTTATAATCTATCTTTTTTCCGTCTACAAGTATTTCACCGCTATTTGCAGGAAAAACACCCATAAGAATACGAATTGTTGTTGTTTTGCCAGCTCCGTTTCTTCCTAACAGCCCAAACGCTTTTCCCCCTTCAACCTTTAAAGAAACGCCTTTAAGCACTTTATTTTCGCCAAATGACTTATCTATGTTTCTAAGTTCAAGTATCATTTTTCCCTCCGTTTTCTGTCTGTTTCCTGCAAGCACTTATCACTTATCCCTTATCCCCTTCCATGCTGTTATATGCGGTTTCCAAAACCTCCATAACACAAATGGTTTGCTTTTTCAATTTCTCATAAGCGTTTTTGTCTTTTTCCAAAATGATGCGTATAAACTCGGCAATTTCATAATACATTCTGCCAAAATTGTTTTCGGGCTTGAAATATCCCTCGTAATCCCTTGCGGAAACAATAAGCTCGTCGCAAGAGTTAAGGGTTGAATTTATTTTAAGATAACCCTTCTCCCCTTGCACTGTTGCGAAAGACGGTGAAGCAGAATCCTTTGAAGCGGAGCAAACTGCCTTAAAATCCCCATAATCCATAACAAGCACCCCTGAAATGTCAACACCATTTTCACCCAAATTCGGGAAATAAGCAACGCTTTTTGGCTTTCCGAAAAGAGAAACAACAAAATGAATATTATATATATTCAAATCCACCAAAGCACCGCCAAAAAGCTCTTTTTTGAAAACAGGTGCGATAATTCCCTTTAAGTAATTGTCGTATCGGGAAGAATATTGGCAAAAAGTTGCGTTAATAAGACGCACTTTGCCTATTTTTTCCAAGTGTTCCTTTGCTTTTTTAAACATAGGGGTTTGGATTGTTGTTATTGCCTCAAACAAATAAACATTATTTTTTTCTGCAAGTTCAAAAAGCTCTCTTGCCTGCTCTGCTGTCCTTGTGAATGGTTTTTCGCACCATATGTGCTTATGCTTTGCAATTGCAATTTTTGCATATTCGTAATGTAGGTTATTTATAATACCAATATAAACCGTATCAATTTTATCTTCAAGAAACTTTTCATAAGAAGTATAAACCCTTTGGATTCCGTATTTCTCCGCCAACTCCCTACCAAGCTCCAATGATTTTTCACGAACACATATTGAAACAATTTCTAAGTTTTCTATCTCTTTCGTCATCTCAAGAAATGTTTTAACTATAAATCCATTTCCAACTATACCAAGCTTCATTTTTTCACCCCCACATTTCAAACACTTGATTTTTTGTTTTTCTTTTTTGTTATACCTAAACAATTTACTGCAAACTCTTGCCGATTATTCTACCCAAACAATTCTGCTAAAATTGTTATGACTTTTCTCTGCTAACTAAGAGAAAATTTCCCATTAAAGCAGAAAATTGAGCAAACGCTCAATTTTCTGCTTTTATATTTGAATACTTTTGCCTTAATATAACCTATACTTTTTCTGAAATTAAAATCTCAAAAGATACTATTTGGAAATTGATACAATTATTTAGACTCATCAATAACACCTGAAAGGATATCTTCTGACCTATTTCTTTCTTCGTATCCTTCAAGTTCCGCTCTGGTGAAGTTCATTGCACCGCCATAAAACTTCTTAACATCGCCAAGTTTTCCGTTTACCTTATATGAGTTTGTGCTGAAGAAAAGAGGAGTTACAGGGCAAAGGTCAACAAGTTTTTTCTCGATTTCTTTTGAAAGCTCGATTCTGCGACTTGTATTACCGCAGTAGATTGCTTCTTTAACAAGAGCATCAAATTCTTCATCTTGCAAGCCGGTTGAATGAACTGCATAAGTTAAAGAACCTTCTTCAATGGAGATATATCCGCCACTGCATATGCTGGAGAACTGAGCAAGATAAGAAAGAGGGTCAACAGAATGCATTGCAAGGTTTACAGCGATAACATCATATTCAACACCTGCATCTTCGGGATTTGTGCTGAGAGCTTTCTTATAGTTTTTAGCATTTGTTTTCTTAATATCAACCTTAAAGCCGTTTGCTTCCCAAACTTCTTTTGCATATTCAGCAACAACAAGTCCAGCTTCGTCGGTTTCAAGATATCTTATTGTCAAAGTGCCTCTTTTACCCTTAAGTCCGCTTGCGTCTCCGTTTGTAATAACATCCCCTGCTTTATCTCTATATGATGAATTTTCCTTAACATCAAAAACATCGTGAGGAACTATTCCTGTTGCGGCAACCTGACCTGTACCAATGCGCTCAACAAGCTCGTTTCTGTCTATAGCCGCGGAGAGAGCTTTTCTTACATCCTTATCTGCAAGAGCTTCGCTCTTTGTGTTAAAGAAGAATGCATAAGTTGACAAAACATTTTCTGTTTTAATGCTGTCTTTATGTGCAGAATAGGTTTCTTTATCAAAGTTAGAAAGATAGAACAAATCGTTTTCTTCAAACAAGGTGTAAAGCTCAGAAATTGTATATGGGTCAACTTCGTTCTTTCCTTGTTCATCAACATTGTTTTCACCATAATAACAAATGAGTTTATGAGGAAGAACCTTTTTATCAAGAGGGATATCGTCTTCTTTTTCAGGGTTTCTGAAATAGAATTGGTTACGCTCAAGGATTATCTGAACATCTTCAAGTATTGTTGAAACCTTGAAAGGACCGTTTGTACGCATATCGGTTGCAACTGTATCCCATGTTTCTGCATTTCTTGTTACAACGTCTTCGGAAAGTGGAGCGAATGCGGGAGAAGCAATCATTCTCGCAAAAAGGTTTGCATCAAATTTTCCGTCTGCTTCTTCATATGATTCTGTATAGCATTTAGGGTCTATGTAAACTTCAAGAGTATCTGTATCGGTTGCAAAAAGCATAAGGTCATCGCTTGTAAGGTTACCTGATTTAACTTCTGCAGCGTTCTTTATTGGATAAAGTGTAGATGCATGAGGGCTTTGGAATTCAGGAGAAAGGATACGTTTCCATGCAAAAACAAAATCGTCTGCTCTAACTCTTGAGCCGTTATCCCAATAAGTTTCCTTTATTTTGAAAGTGATAACATATGCTTCGTCTCTTTCGTTGTATCTTCCAGACCAGGATTCTGCAAGTGCGCCATACACTTCACCCTCGGAATTAACACGGGTAAGACCTGTATAAATAAGACTGAAAAACTGCATTGTATCATCGTCATACTGCTGTGCTGCAGGGTCAAAAGACTCAGGAAAGCTCGCTAAATGAATTGGAATTCTTGCTCCTTTATCTCCATCAGACAAAGTTGTACAACTGGAAATAAATCCGTATGCCACTAATCCACCTACTATGGCAACGAGAATAATCAAAGCAACTATTTTAGACTTGCTCATATAAAATGACCTCCATGAAAAATATGAAAAGCTCTTTTCACCTTTTCAGATTTCTATATAATTAGTGTTATCCCATTATATCACCTTTTTTCAAAATAATCAATCAAAAACAATCCCAAAAAATATATTTGGTTATTTACACAAAAAAAATGTTCTTGAAATGTGCAGATTGCACAAAAAAAAAATTTTTTTACCTTGCTATTGATTTTAAGATTAAAAACAAGTATAATGTCCGTGTATTTATGCATATTTTTTGTTAGATTTAAGGGAAATATTCCGTTTTTGTGGCTATTTCTCTTTTATTATAATATTTCCGTTTGGGAGAAAAACCATGGGTTATGAAACAAAACACAAAAAGACCGTTGAAGACATTTTCAGCTCCCACAAAGGAGAATGCTTCACTGCGGAAAACATCGTTAGCATTCTCAAATCCCAAGGTTATTCTGTTGGAGTTGCCACTGTATACAGACAGCTTGACACCTTGGTGAAAAAAGGCAAAGTTGCCAAAATACCAACACAGTCAGGTAGTTTTCTCTATCAGTTTGAAGATTGCAACCGTTGTATTCATCAGCACAGCTCACTTATGTGTATTTCCTGCGGAAAAGTTATACATATGGACTGCAACGAGCTTTCAAAGCTATCCTCTCACATAAAATCTCATCATAGGTTTCAGCTTGATTTATACAAAACTGTTCTTTACGGCAAATGCAGCGAATGCAACGAAGAATCAGCTACTATCTGCACTGAAGATTGCTTGCACTAATTAACAACATACAACAAATCCATTTCAAGGAGGCAATTTGTCATGAGTATTCCACGCCCCGAATATCCACGCCCTCAATTTCAAAGAGAAAACTGGACAAATCTTAACGGAAAATGGCAGTTTGATTTTGATTTTGGTCTCTCAGGCAGGCAAAGAGGTTTACCCGAAGCAGAATCATTATCCAAAGAAATTATTGTTCCTTTCTGTCCCGAAAGCGACCTTTCTGGAATTGGATACAAGGATTTTATACCTGCTGTATGGTACAAAAAAGAAGTTGAAATCAATCTCAAAGAAAACACAAGATACATTCTCAACATCGGTGCTTGCGACTATATTACCGAGGTTTGGGTTAACGGTCAATCCGTTGGTACTCACATTGGCGGTTATATTTCCTTCTCCTTCGACATCACATCCAAGGTTAAAGACGGAAAGAACATAATTACCATTTCTGCAACAGACGATACTCGTTCTTGCAACCAACCTGCAGGCAAGCAATGCCCCGAATTTAATTCACACGGCTGTTTCTACACAAGAACAACAGGTATCTGGCAGACGGTCTGGCTTGAAGAAGTTCCAAAGTCATACATCAAGCGTATCAAAGCAACTCCCGACATAGACAACCGTCTCCTTCGCATTGAAGCAGAATGTGTTGATGCAAACGGCTTGGAGCTTATTGCAGACAGTAGCTTTGACGGTATAGCAACAGGTAGCGCAAAAGGGATAGTAAGAGGCAGAACCGCAATGCTGGACATACACCTCAACGAACTTCACCTTTGGGAAATTGGAAGCCCACTTCTCTATGACCTCAAACTCACATTAGGTGATGACAAGGTTAACAGCTATTTCGGTATGAGAAGCGTTTACGCAGTAAACGGCAAGCTTTTCATTAACGGCAAGGGTGTTTATCAGCGTCTTGTTCTTGACCAGGGCTTTTATCCCGACGGTATCTACACAGCTCCATCGGATGCCGAGCTTATCGGTGACATCAAGCGTTCTATGGAGGTTGGATTTAACGGCGCACGTCTCCACGAAAAGATTTTTGAAGAAAGATTCCTTTATTACTGCGACAAATTGGGTTACATCGTTTGGGGCGAACACGCAAACTGGGGGCTTGACATCAGCAGGCCGCAGGCATGGAAAAACTTCATTCCCGAATGGATGGAAGCAGTTCAAAGGGATTACAACCATCCTGCCATCATCGGTTGGTGTCCACTCAACGAAACACAGCACGACCAGGACCAGGAATTTGTAAGAAGCATTACTACCGCAACAAAGCTCTTCGACCCATTCAGGCCCGTTATTGACTCATCGGGATGGTTCCATGTTGACAGCATCTCTGACTTCTGGTGCGTTCACAACTACGAACAGAACCCTGACACATTCAGAGAGTATTACGAACCCCTCAAAAAAGGCGAACAAGTTCCCTGCATAACAAAACGCCAAAAAGGGTTCACAACATTTATGAGTGAATACGGCGGAATCAGGTGGACAGAAGAAGGAAGCGGTTGGGGATATGGTGAAGCTCCCAAATCTGAAGAAGAGCTTCTCACCCGTCTTGAAGGGCTTACAGATGTACTTCTCGAAAACCCTGCTTTCACGGCATTCTGCTACACACAGCTTACCGATGTTGAACAGGAACAGAACGGGCTTTACACCTACAACAGAGTGCTTAAGTTCCCCAAAGACCGTCTCTATAAAATTTTTACAAAGAAAGCCGTTTGGGAAGACTAACTTTCTTTACAGGTTCATCTTAACGCTTTAATAAACTGACGCACATTGGCGCACCCGCTATATAGCAGGTGCGCCAACTCTATTATATTACCACTCTAAGGTATTCAATTCATTTAATAGCTGAGGAATATCCCTCATTACCGTATCATAAATAATAAATAAATCAACTGCACCATAGTCGTGAACTATTCTATTTCTCAATCCTTTAAGCGCTCTCCAAGGAATATGGCTGTTTTTACTCTTTAATTCATCTGTTAATTTATCACAGTTTTCGGAAATTTGAATCAATCTGAACATTATAGAATCAACAAGTATATCATTATCACCAATTTCATATTCGGATAATCCTTCTGTATTTTTTATTATGTGTAATAAATCCCCTTTTATTTTTCCGATATAATATTTGTCATTCTTAATGTTATCCATAAATTCTTATCCCATCCTTCAAAATTTCGTTCAACAACTGTGTATTATCATTAAGCTGTTCAAGTGTCAGAACATCAACTTTTTTACAAAGAGATTCACGCAAACTCTCAACCAGGTCAAAAAATCTCAATCCGCTATCAGATGTTGCAATAAGTAAATCCACATCACTTGTTTCGGTGGCTTTCCCCTTTGCGTAAGAACCAAACAAATAACAATATTCTACATTCCTCGACTCAAATACTTCAGAACACAGTTCTTTGATTTCTTCCAATGACAAAACTCCATTGGTCTCGTCAATATGCCCATATTTTTCCATTTTTTCAACCATATACTTATACTTCACTGTATTTATTTTTGATAAATCAGTTTCATAATTCTGATATGTCCGTCTTGGTATTTCTAAATATTTTGCACATTCTTCCTGTGATAATTTGTGTTTTTTTCTCAGTTCTTTTAAAGTCATATTCCTCACCCCATTCCAACTATATCATAATTTAATTGAAAAATCAACCCTTTTGCGCAAAAATTGCGCATTTTATTTTTCAGATTTGCGCAAAAATTGCGCTTTTCTCAGGGGATTTTTAAAAAAATCCCCCGAACCCCCTTAAACTTTTCCTCCCACTTCGTGGTATTGAACTTGTTTTTTTACATTCTCGGGGAGATTTTTTATATTTTCTTATTCGTACAATGCGCAAAAATTGCGCATTTATTTTTCGTAAATTGCGCAAGAATTGCGCTTTTTTTCAGGGGATTTTTGAAAAAATCCCCTGAACCCCCTTAAACTTTTCCTCCCACTTCGTGGTATTGAACTTGTTTTTTTACATTCTCGGGGTGATTTTTTATATTTTCTTATTCGTACAATGCGCAAAAATTGCGCATTTATTTTATAAATTTTTGCGCAGGAATTGCGCATTTTCTGCTTTATAATAGATTTAACATAGCTTTAAAACAAAAATCGGAAGGGTTTACATACTCTTCCGACTTTTATTTTAAAAAAACATTTTTCAATTGGTTTTATATCTTTTATGCTTCCCGCTTATCACTTATCACTTATTACTTATCACTTATTACTTTTCTAAGCTCTCCAAAAAGTTACCAATCAAGCTCGCCAAAACCTTATGGCCATCGTTATTGAAATGCAAGCCATCGACTGTATATTTTTCTCTGTCTCCTTGCAGATTTGGGTTTATACCCAAGTTTTCATACAAATTCAAAGTTGGAATATTAAACTGTTTTGCAGTTTTCTCGATAACCCTCACATATTCCAAAAGTGGCTTTGCATCGGGTTTCTTTACAGGGTTAACAGACGGCACTGTATCGCTCTGTCCATAAACACAGCGAGCAGGTGTTACAAAAACAATCTTTGCATCACCATAAAGCTCCTTCAACAGCTTCATAAGGAAAAATGTTGCTCCGCAAAAAGTATCGGGTCTCTCATCACCAACTTTTCCAAAAGGGGCATCACCGTGAAGATAATCATTAACCCCACCATAAACAACGATAATATCTGCATCGGGGTTCATTTTATATGCTCTGCCACAAAAGCAAAGGTCGTAAGACGGCTTATCGCTCGGTATAGTCTGATGAGCAAACCTCGTTCCGCCAACGCCATAATTATATGTTTCAAGGAGATTTTTTTCTTTTTTTAACACATTATCGTATCGGCAAGAAACATCTGAAACGCCAGCACCCTCGGTTATACTATCTCCCAAAAAAGCTACTTTTTTTCCTTCAAGTTTCATACAGCACATTTCTCCACTTCAAACAATTCAAACCGAAAAAACGAGAGTTTCTGCATACCAATCAAAAATCACTATATTTTGCCCTACATTATCTCTTACTTAACAATCTCGATTTCATTAAAATATGCATTAAGCCAATTAAGACGGTTTTCAAGCCAGAAAATCAAATAATCAAAATGCTCCTTATGCGTTTCCTTAAAGCAGATTATTTCGGGTTCAAAAAGGATTCGTTCACCAAAAATATCCCATTTTTCAAAATTTTTTTCAAGCTCATCAGCGTTAGAAAGATAATATCTCACACAACCGCCAATCTGATTATCTATCTGTGGATAAAGCTCATTCCAACGGTCTTTAACTATTGATTTGAACCACTCATTTTCCATTACAACATAAAACCATTCATGACCAACGCCAAATCCATACCATTCTCCAACAAAAAGCTCCTCAAAGCCCCCATCATCAACACGGTTATCGTTGCCCATAGAAAGGTCAAAATCCCAAGCAGGGCCGAAATATAACTTTCCGCCATTTTCCTCTATATACATAAACAAGCTGGCAAAACCAACATCAAAGTTTTTAACAAACTCTTGCAATATATACATATCAACAAATGAATCCAAATCCACAAGCTGACTGATTTTTTCAAAATCACCTGAAATTATAGCTTCGTTACACTGTTTCAAATAATTTTCCGCATACAAATACTGTTCTCTTGTTGCATAATCGCTCTTGATAACAAATTTCAAATCGCCAATAGTGATAAGGTTCGGGTCATCGTCCTCAACTCGTGAATCAAGCTCAAGAAGGAAGCCAATATCCTTGTTTGTTCCATCGGTTTTCACATTAACTCTTGATGCGCCTGTTTCCACCTGCTCGGTTAACAGATACACACCGTTAAATTCACCGTTAAGATAAACATTAACATGAATACAATCGTAAGCAACTTCAAATCCGCCAAAACTCATTGCCAACTTATATGCATAATAGTTCCTCATCAACGATTGATCGCAATGATTTGCAATTAAAACCCAATCTTTTCTTGCCGCTTTTCCAACGCCTAAAAGATTTATCTTTGAGTCAAACTTGATTTTATACGACTTTTTATCAAACTTTGATGAAGAATTTCCACGAATACGAATACCTACACCGAAATTTTCAAAGTTATATCTTTCTTCGGAATTGGAAACAGAAACCGAAGCAACAGAATAATCGTTCTTGTTGATTTCCAACGGATTATCTACATTTATGTAAATATCGGGAAACCCAAGATATTCAAACTCCGCCTTAATAACTGTGTTTTTTGAAATTACATCGCAACGCTTTGCCTCGGTGTTGCCATCGCTCCACTTTACAAAACGGTAATTAGGATTAGCTACAGCGGTAACATAAGTTGACTTTTTATCGCCTTCCAAAACCTGAATTGTTTCACCGTATATAAAGCCCTCGACTTCATTTTCAACGCCATAATACAAAACGCTTTCATTTTCAGAAACGTCAATGTTTCCAAAAACTTCCTCGGCATCTAATTCCTCATTTATAAAGCGAGAATAATCCACCTCAAGGGGGGTTTTATCCGCATATTTTCCAATGTCCACAACAAAACATAAGACGATTACAACGCAAATCAACACGGCAGCCGTCTTTTTTGTTTTCAGCGCAAAACGGTTTATAAGACGAAACATACTCTATCCCACTTCATAGCATACAGAACAGGCATTTTTCAACAAAACGCCTGTTCCGACTTTATAATAATCCAAAGAAATCAATCAAGTAGCTTTGCAAGTATTGCCTGAATTGTTGCAGGGTCTGCTTTCCCCTTCAACTCTTTCATAACCTGACCAAAAAGTGCATTTTTAACCTTGGTTTCTCCGTTTTTATACTTTGTAACCGTTGCCTCGTTTGCATCAAGCACTCTCTTTACAGCATCCTCAATTTCACCTGTGTTGCTCACAGAATCAAGTCCGTTCGCTTTACAATATTGAACAGGGTCTGCATCCTCATCAAACACTGCCTGAAGTGCCTTTTTACCTGCAACACGAACAATTTTGCCCTCTGCAACCATTTTAACAATAGTTCCCAACTTAACAGGGTCTATATCAAGCTCATCTGCGGACAGTTTTTTCTGACGCAAAATGCTCATACAATCCCCAAGAATCCAGTTTGCTGTATCCTTTGCAGAACCACTCACCTCAACCGCACCCTCGAAAGCATCGCACAATGCTCTGCTTGAAGTTATAATTGAAGCATCTGTTTCTGAAAGTCCAAGCTCGCTTATATATCTTTCCTTCTTAACATTGGGAAGCTCGGGCAAGCTATCCTTAACGCTGTTGAACCATTCATCATCAATAATAATTGGTGCAAGGTTTGGGTCGGGGAAATATCTGTAATCAGCCGCCATTTCCTTACTTCTCATAGAGAAGCTACGGTTTTTCACATCATCCCAACGCCTTGTTTCCTGAACAAGAACCTCTGTTCCCCTCTCAAGCGCGTCAATATGTCTTGCAACTTCATATTCTATCGCCTTTGAAATTGCGGTTATAGAGTTCATATTTTTCATTTCCGTTCTGACGCCAAGTTCGGTTGAACCCTCAGGACGGATTGAAAGGTTTACATCGCAACGCATTGAACCCTCCTCCATTTTGCAATCTGAAACCCTTGCAAAACGAAGAAGTGTTTTCAACTTATCAAGATATGCAACAACCTCCTCAACGCTGTTAAGGTCGGGACGACTTACAATTTCAATAAGTGGAACGGATGTTCTGTTATAGTCAACGAGAGAAGTATCGCTCCAATCATCGTGAACTAACTTTCCCGCATCTTCTTCCATATGAATCTGCTTTATACCAATAACCTTTTTTCCCTTCGATGTTTCAATTTCAACACCACCGTCAACGCAGATAGGAGAAAACCACTGTGTTATCTGGTAAGAGGTTGGAAGGTCGGGGTAATAATAACTCTTTTTATCAAAGGTTGTGTATCTGTTTATCCTACAATTTGTGAGCATACCTGCACGCATACCAAGTTCAACAACCTTTTTATTTGTAACAGGCAACATACCGGGCATACCGCAACACGCAGGGCAAACATTGTTATTCTGACCGCTTCCGAAAGCTGTTCCGCAAGAGCAGAAAATTTTGGATTTTGTTGCAAGCTCAACATGGACTTCAAGTCCTATAACTGTTTCGTATCTCATTATTCTACCTCCGTCAATTGTTCAGCGGCGGCAAACAGCTTTTTCTCTCCGAAGCTGTTACCCATAAGCTGTACTCCGCCCACAGCAACGGTTGGAAGCCCCATCATCATACCAAGGGAGGTGAAATAGCTTTCGTTATAAACTGTACCCATATCGGCATCTTTATACTCTGTTTCAGATGAAACGGGAGCTAAAATCAAATCGTATTTTGCAAAAAGTTCGTTTAAAGAATTTCTTACAGCCCTTCTTACCTTAAGGGATTTATCATAAGCAGAAAAATATCTGTTCTTTGAAAGCACATCAGAGCCATAAAGGATAACCGACTTTGTTAAAAGTCCAAACGCTTCTGTTCTTGACTTTGTATAAAGCTCCTCAATATCGTTATACTCTGCTGTTCTGTATCCAAACTTTACGCCCTCGTAACGGGAAAGGTTGTTACAGCTCTCAGCACACATCATGATAAACCACGCCGCCTGAACCGCTTCATAATCGGCAAAGCTGACATACTCAACAGTTGCACCGCCCTTTTCAAGGGATTCTATTGCATTTTTGATTTTCGCCTTAACAGAATCGGAAACTTTTTCCATATATTCTGTTGGAACGCAAACCTTCATACCCTTTACGCATTTTTCATATGTGTAATCGTATTTTTCAGTCGGAAGCGAAGTGCCGTCCTTGGAATCATAACCTGAAATTACGGAAAGAAGCTCAACTGCATCTTTAACACTTTTTGCATGAACCCCAACCTGCTCTGATGAACAAGCACAGGGAATAATTCCATAACGAGAAACTGTTCCATAGGTGGGTTTAACAAAAACTGTATTTCCAAGTGCTGCCCCTCTTACAGAAGCTCCGTTAAGTGCAACAGAAATAACTCCCTTAAGTCCGTTTTTAACAAGAACAGAAGACGCAGAAACAAGGTTTCCGTTTTCGTCCTTTTCTTCACCCTTAAAGGATGTTTCCCCAAGGAGGTCAAACCCGAATTCGCCCACATTCACCTTGCCCGAGATAACATAACCTGCCTTTTCAAGACGGTCTGCAACTTCTGCATTGTGAAGTGGTATAAATTTCTCAAGCATTTTTGAACCTGCTGTTGCAGGTACACCCTTATACAAAATTGTATCTTCAAGGGCAACATTTCCGTTTTTATTAAGTTCTGTTATATACATAATACACCCTCCTTAATCCACAAGACGAGGCACTTGCCAATATCCGTCGTATGATTCAGGTGCGTGTTCCTGAAGCTCATCCCTTGTATAGTTCTTCACTTCAACATCTTCCCTGAGGATGTTGGAAAGGTCGTTGAGATGAACCATAACTTCAAGCCCCTCTGTTGATACATCGCAAAGTGCTTCTTCGCCCTTTTCCAAACAGGCAAAAAACTCCATAACCTTTGCTTCTTCCGTTTCAGACAGAGAAAGGCGATTCAGCTTTGTTAAAGCAACAAATGTTTCTTTTGTCATATATATACCTTCTGATAATTAAATCTGTCTTTCAATTTTACCGTCAACGGCAAACATTCTATACTCACGATAAAGCAAGTTTACCGTTATTGGTTAAAACTTGCTTTATCTCTCCAAAAAAGTTATTTTAGTCTCTGATTTTGATATTTGCTTCTCTCAACTGCATTTCTGTAACTTCACCGGGTGCGCCAAGAAGGAGGTCTTGGGCGTTTCCGTTAAGTGGGAATGCAATTACATCTCTTATTGTATCTTCGTCTGCGAGAAGCATTATCATACGGTCAACACCGGGAGCCATACCTGCGTGTGGAGGTGCGCCGTACTGGAACGCTGTATAGAGTGCGCCAAAGCGTTTTGCCAATTCTTCTTCGGAATATCCTGCAATTGCAAACGCCTTTTTCATAATTTCGGGGCTATGATTTCTTACAGCACCCGAAGAAAGCTCTATACCGTTACATACTATATCATACTGATATGCAAGTATTTCCAACGGGTCTTTATTGTTAAGGGCATCAAGTCCGCCCTGTGGCATTGAGAATGGGTTATGAGTAAAGTCTATTTTGTTTGTATCGGGGTTAAGCTCATACATTGGGAAATCAACGATATAGCAGAATTCAAAGCTGTCATCCTTAATAAGTCCAAGCTCGTTTCCGATCCATTTTCTCATTTCGCCCGAAAGACGGTCTATAACATTTGCGTTATCGCTGATAAAGAAAAGTGATTCACCCTCTTTAATTCCAACAAGCTCTGTAAGCTCTGCTTTCTGTTCCTCTGTGAGGAATTTTGCAATAGGACCTTTGTATTCGCCGTTTTCAAGGTTGATATAACCGATACCAAACTTCATACCAATGCTTCTTGAATAAGCGTCAATTGCCTTTTCAAACGCCTTTTTGCCGTCTCCGTCTCCATCTTTCTTAACAAGATAGTTTGCAACGATACCACGAACCAACTTATTCTTAAATGGAATTGTTCTTCCGTTTATTGTAAGGAATTCGTTCTTTGCAAAGAATTCTGTAAGGTCCTGAATAATGAGGGGGTTTCTCAGGTCGGGCTTATCGGAGCCGTATTTAAGCATTGCTTCCTTATATGTGAAGCGTTTGAAAGGAGGAGGAGAAACCTTTTTGTTTGTGAACTTTTTAAAGGTTTCGTAAAGCACTTTTTCTGCTACAGCAAAAACATCTTCCTGCTCTGCAAAAGCCATTTCAAAGTCAAGCTGATAGAATTCCCCCGGGCTTCTGTCCTGACGAGCGTCCTCGTCTCTGAAGCAGGGTGCTATCTGGAAATATTTATCAAAGCCCGACACCATAAGAAGCTGTTTAAACTGCTGAGGTGCTTGTGGCAATGCGTAAAACTTGCCCTTATGTTTTCTGCTTGGAACGAGGTAGTCTCTTGCACCCTCGGGAGAAGAAGCGGTTAAAATTGGAGTTTGAATTTCAACAAATCCCAATTCTTCCATCTGGCGTCTGAGGAAGCTGATTACCTTTGAACGAAGCAAGATATTTTTATGAATTTCGGGATTACGCAAATCGAGGTAGCGGTATTTAAGTCTTACATCTTCTCTTATTCCTTTGGAATCGGAAATTTCAAAAGGAAGCATGTTTTTGCAAGTACCTAAAATTTCAAGAGTTTCTGCATAAACCTCAACGAGACCTGTTTCCAGCTTTGGATTTACTGTTTCAGCATCACGAAGCCGTACATCTCCCGTTACGGAAATAACGGTTTCACGGTTTACGCCATCCATGAGCTTTTCGTCATTCATAACAACCTGAGTTACGCCGTAATGGTCTCTCAAGTCAACAAAAATAACTCCGCCATGGTCTCTGATAGTTTCAACCCAACCTGAAAGGCGTACCTTCTCGCCAACGTTTTCAGGTCTGAGTTCGCCCAAATGATGTGTTCTTAGCATTTTTTCCTCCATGCTATTTCCCGGAAATAATCCAATCGGAACGAGCTTGTTTGCCCGCGGTGCCATCCGTTGTTTGAGATTTGCATCTCCTCTTAATTAACTGATATTTCCGATTTTTATAAATCTAAGAGTGTTCCCTGTTTACTACTCGCTGTAACCTGCGCTTTCAGTCCATGACGCAGACTCCCTGACCAGCTTTCCAAAAAAACAGAATCTCCATTTGGAATTATACCCCGAAAGGGCTAAAAAGTCAATATACAAATGAAATTTTTTATGTTAATATTTATTCCTTTTTCTTATTATATGCATAAATTTTTCTGAAGGTATTTTTCGGTGGTTGTATCTTACAAAAATACCCAAAATACATTTCAAATCTACTATGCTTTAAAACCATCACACTTATATAAAATCAACACTGAAATATATTTCAAAACACCAAACTTATATAAAAAAGCAACCCTGAAAATTTCAATTCAAGGTTGCTGATTTTAAACTATTATTTTTTGAATATTTTATATATTCTTCCAAAGCCCACTCCGTGTAAAGAGCATTAAACAATTAAGAGCTTTCTTAAACAATGGAGAGCTTTTTCTGAATTGCCATTTCGTAAGATTCTTCCGCCTTGGAGTTAACCGCTTCGGGAGTTTTGTATGTTGGAACAACCATATGCAACGCCTCTTTAACCGCATCGTCGCTTATTGCACAAGCACTTCTCAGTATATCAAGCTTTTCGTCAATTGCTTCTTTACCGAGAGGAGCATCTCGCTCGATGAATATCAAGGTGTTATCTGTCTGGTCAAGCTCCTCTGTTTTTATAAGAAGCTCTTCATACAGCTTTTCACCGGGACGAAGCCCTGTTTCAATAATCTTTATATCCCTTGCGCCCGATAAACGAATCATATTTTCGGCAAGATCAAGAATTTTTACAGGTTGTCCCATATCGAGAACAAAAAGCTCACCGTTTTTAGACATTGCGCCCGACTGCAAAACAAGCTGTGATGCCTCGGGGATAGTCATAAAGTATCGGATAATTCTTTTATCCGTAATGGTTATAGGTCCACCGTTTGCAATCTGTCTCTTAAAAAGAGGGATAACGGAGCCGGCAGAGCCGAGAACATTTCCAAACCTTGTTAAACTGCATTTAACCTTATTATGAGTGCTTGCGCTCTGAACGATCATTTCGCACATACGCTTTGTTGCGCCCATTACATTTGTTGGGTTAACTGCCTTATCCGTTGAAACCATCATAAAGTGGCTCGTTCCGTATTCTTCGCAAAGGTCAATGAGAATCTTTGTTCCAAAAACATTGTTTTCAACTGCTTCTATGCAGTTATTCTCCATAAGTGGAACGTGCTTATGCGCCGCCGCATTGATAACTATCTGAGGACGGTGTGCTTCAAAAACACGCTTCATACCGTTTTTATTTGTTATTGAAACGATTTCAATACGCAGATCTAACTTTGCTCCGTATGCTATTTTCAATTCTTGCTGAACATCGTATGCACCGTTTTCGCAAATATCAACTATTATAATTCTTTTGGGAGATACTTTAGCAAGCTGACGGCAAAGCTCAGACCCGATTGAACCGCCGCCGCCTGTTATAAGAACAACCTTGTCTTTATAATATGATGAGAGCAATTCATCGGACATAACGACGGGATTTCTGAAAAGAAGGTCTTCTATATCAAACTCTCTCAATTGACGCTTATCTCCAACGGAATGAACTGTTGGATAGTCATAGGATTTAATTTTGAAACCCCTTGAAAAATATCTGTTAAACAATTCTTTTCGCTTTTCTTCGCTAAGGTTGGGAATTGCAAAAATAACCTCTTGAACTCCCATTTCCCGCAACTGCTCAAAGGAAAGAGTTTCTGCATAATAAACGGGCAAGCCGAAAATGCTTCTTCCTGTTTTATTCTTGTCGATATCAACAAAACAACAGGGCGAATAGGTTGAATAAGCGTTATTGAGAAGTTCTTCTGCTAAAATTACACCAACTCTACCTGCACCGATTATTGCAACATTTGTTTTAACTATCTGCGTATCGTTTTCTTTTGCGATTTTCGGGTTTGCGAAAATCTTCAAAAGAACCTTGAGAAACCGCCCTAACCTTGTTTTGGAGTTTTTGCATTTATAAGCATATCTATACATCATTCTCAAAGCAAGTGAGAACAGAGTGTTTAAGGTTATGATGGAAATCATATTTCCAAAGGTTATAGAGTATCCCTCTACCAAGAATAAATCCACAAAGCTATATAAAATAAAGGAGAAAAAGTCTGATATTAAGAGCCGTATGTAGCACTGAATTCCACCGTATCTCCAGATAAGGGAATATATTCCACAAAGAAATCTTATGCCAAAAAGGGAACAAAAAGATATACCAAGCTGAAATAATTTTCCCTCATAAGTAAGGTCTGTACCTTTATATATATACAACAATAGAAGGATGATAGATGCAAAAATAAAACAGTCATAAAAGAAAAGTTGCCAACGCACTCTATGTGTTTTCATTTTTCATCCTCCATTTCTTTATTTTCTTCATATTGTTATTTAAATCACCTTATGCATTAAAAAACATTGGTTATGAGTTTACTTTCACATCAAAACCATCGGGTTTAAAATTGTTATCATATTAAAAGGATTGGATTTAAAATCGTTATCACATTAAAACCATTGGTTTTGAATTTGTTACCAAGGAATTATTTTCCTTCGCCAACTTCTTTATAAAAGAGAGAAATAACAAGCTCTTTTAAAGCATCTTCATCAGGGTAAAACTCCATATATTTTTCGCCAACCTTATTTTCGCCCTCAAGGTTGTGCAATACAACAAACTCATATTCAGAGAGCTTTTCAAGTAGTGTTTCTAATCTGCCTGACGAAAGATTTGATACAGCATCTTCTGCAACGCTTGCCGCTGATTCTTTAATGAAATTTTCGTTTTCATTGGCGCATTTTACGCTTTTTTCATACAACGCTTTGAGATATTGACGCTGACGAGTCATTCTCGCAACATTTGAGCTGTCTTCCATACCCTTACGCTCTCTTACATATGAAAGCGCCTGCTTTCCGTTAAGAGTCATAACAGTTCCTTTGATAAGCTCATCGTTAACGCCTGTGAAATCGTCGAGAATCTCAACTTCAACACCACCAACCATATCATTATATTTTTCAACTGCGCTCATTGTGAGTGAAAGATAATGAGAAACATCAACGCCATACAAGAGCTTTGATATGGAATCTGAAACATTTCTGCAACTGACTTCTTTGCCGTTTCCCTGAGTGTGAGCATAAGCTAATTGTTTCTTTTCAGTTGAAATAACTTGACCTGCAACTCCCAAATCGTTGCAATCCACCATTGTATCTCTGTTAAACTGAATTGCTTCCCATTTTTTGTTTTGGTTATCAACAACTAAAAGGGTAACAAAATCTGCCATTTGGTCATTTTCATAGGATGTGTTGTTTATATCTTCCGAAAACTTGTCCAGCCCTATAACAAGGAATGTTTCTACATCAGAACGGAGGTCGTATTTTTTTCCGTTATGTTCAAGAACTTTATCGGCTTCGTCCTCGCTCGTTTCATATTTTCCATTATTTTCATCCCATATATTGATAGCCAAAGCGATAGCTGAAATAACAAAAATCAAAGACAAAATAACTATTACGCCTTTGACTATTGTTCTTGTTGTTTTTTTCATTTGCAACTCACCCCTTTTTAAGTCAATCTGAAAACCCATTCAAAATATTGGTTTTATTCGGGATACTAAGGGTAACGCATTAACAAAAACACGGATTTTCCAGTTGTTTGCCAATGTTTTTTAACCCAAAAATTAAAATTACTTAACATTTATGATTTAATGCTGTCTCATATGGGTTTACCATATGAGACAAGCAATAAAGTTATATTCTGTTTTGGATTAAAGCTAAACTTGATGTTTACGCTTTACATGAATTTTTTGCTACACGCTAATTATTTTGCTTTTTTCTTAAGGTTGTAACCAAGAACAACTATGGCAGCAGCAGAAACTACCATTATAATTGCAAATGTCCATGTATTGGAAGCATCGCCTGGTTTGGATGGTTGCTCTTCTTTCTGAACTGCAATTGCGAAAGGAGATAAATCTTTAACCTTGAAAACAAGATATTTTCCGTCGTTTTCAACTTTTGCATCTTCAACAACTTCCCATCCGTTTTCAGACAAGTGCATAAGACCTACAAACTTATCAAGGTTTTCGCAAGCAAGTGTAATTCTGAAATATCCGTGTTCCTCGTGGTTATCGCATCCCGAAGAGCTGATATCAAAAAGGTCGGAAACAACTACATCTGAGGTGTCTATTCCGTAATATCCTGCAACATCAGCCATAGCTGCGCAAATGGAAGCAAGGTTGTTTGTGCTTGAAATCTGAGAATATGCAAGTTCAAGCTTTGATCTGATTTGTTCTTCAAGCAAATGGCGTTTGCTGTAAGGTGTAACGATCAATTCTGCATCGCAATCTTCGTCTTCGTTCACGCCCTCGATAATTGTTGGACCTTCCTGAACAGAAACGCTTTCAAGAAAGATGCCCGCCGCAGATGCAGATAATGTTGCGGTGAGAATTGCAAATACTGCCAAAAGGCATACTAATGTTTTCTTCATTTCTAAGTACCTCTCTTTAATATATATATTTTTTTATTCAACAACGGAAACAATTTTATTTGCATTTTATAATAAAACAGTTATATTGGTGAGAAAGAAAATTATTTTTTTTCATCCTCATTTGGTGTACCCTGATAATAATCGCCGTAATGAGAACGATAGTTCTTATAATATCTGTAATATTTACCATGCTTATACTTACTGTATGAACCCTTGCCACCGCTTGTTTCGTTCATAACACAGCCCAGCACCTTAACATTCGACAGTTTTAACTGCCTTATACAGTTGTTAAACGACTTCTTTTCGGTGTATTCTTCTCTGACAACAACTATCATTCCCGAAACATATTTTGAAATAGTCAACGCATCGGAAACGATGTTAACGGGAGGAAGGTCTATTACAATAAAATCGTAAAAGTTTCTCAAATGACCGATAAGCTCGCCCATTCTGTCTGAGCCCAAGAGTTCGGATGGGTTTGGTGGCAATGGACCTGATGGCATAATATGCCAATTATCAAATATATCAGACCTTAATTGCTCCAAACTACATTCATTATCATTTTTCAAAAAGTTTGTAAGTCCGGGAGAAGATTTCAAGCCCATTTTCTTAGCAACGCTGGGCAATCTCAAGTCACCGTCTATAAGCAAAACGTTTTTATCATTTTCTGCAAGCACATATGACAAATTTATCGCCGTTGTGCTTTTTCCCTCACCTCTTATTGAGCTTGTTACCCCAACAATATGGCACTTTTCGTCCATTGGAAGGGTGAAAGACAAGTTTGTTCTAAGGAGCTTATACTGTTCGTTGGCGGCAAAATCAAGATTTTTATGCAATGTTTTTAAAATCAAATCACCGGAAATCTGAGAACCGTTCACCTGGTTCGCTCTGCCTTTAGTGTTTGCCATTTCAACTTACTCCTTTTTATGACTTCTGTATTCCTGCTTGTAATATTTGTAATAATTTTGCTTTTTATTTCCTGAGTCAAGAAGATTCGGAACTTTTGCAAGAATTGGGTAATCGAAGTTTTCTGTTATATAATCATCATCATGGATTGTGTTATCCATAAGAGCAACTATAGAAAGTATCAAAACGGAAATGAAAACCCCTATAATCATTCCTATTGCTGTATATCGGCTGATGCTTGGAGCAACTTTCTGAGGATTTGCAACAGCATAGTCAACAACCTCCATATTGCTTCCCTCGATAATTTCGGAAATTCTGCCGGGCAAAACCTCTGCAATTCCGTTTGCTATCCTCTCAGCGTGATTTGGCTCTCCGCAGGTTACGGTTATACGCATAACCTCTGTTTCGTCAACAGGAGAAGCGCTTATCATTGCATCAAGCTCTTTCCAATCGTAATCAAGGTCAACCTTCTCAACAACTCGTTCAAGAGTTGTTCTGTTTTTAAGAAGAACGGAATATGTTTTTGTTAAACTCTGCGCTGCGGAAAGCTGTGAAGCTGAAATACTAAGCCCAATATCCCCAACGCTGAACACACCGTTATTTACATAAAGCATTATGGATGATGAATACGATGGAGCTATACAAAAATACGAATAAGAAAAGCCGGCACCACCGCATATAATACAAGCTAAAATAATAATCCACGCTCTATGCCACAAGCTTCTTACTATATGTAAAATATCTATGGTATATACTTCTTTACCTGTTTCTTTTTTTTCCATCTTTCAACGCTCCTCAAACACTAAATGATATTAACCAACAAAAACACGGCAAATGCAACATAATACTTTGGCATTTCACACAAAGTTAATCGCAAAAGCAACATTTGGCGGCAACAATCATCTATTTTAGCCAAATAATCATTAAGTAAAAACGCTTTTTATAACCATTTTCACAATAAAAAAAATTACAACAAATTGTTATTAGCCCACCATCCTTTTTATTCAACTCATTGTACCATATTCTTTTAAAAAAATCAATACCTTTTTAGAAAAAAATAATAATGTTTTTGTTTTATCAAAATTTTCTCTTAAACAATTTTTTGTTTTTTGTTTAAAAAACTTTGTTGCTTTAACCCTTTTTTTCCACTTGTATATTGACACAGAAAACTTATTTTGATAAAATAAAACCAAAAATGAAAAGGATATAAAACATGCAGACCACATTACAAAAAATCAAAAAGGAACTGGAAACCCTGCCGGGACATCTTGGGTTTTATTTCAAAGACCTTAAAAGCGGTTTTGAGTTTGGTGTTAATGAAAACGATGAGTTTTTAGCCGCAAGCGTTATTAAATTCCCTCTGTTTCTCCATATACTTTCAGAATGCGAAAAAGGTAGCATATCTCTCGAAACCAAAATAACAACAGAAGAAAACGAAAAATTTCCAAGCTGTGGGGCTTTAAATCTTTTCACAGGAGCAGTTGAAGCAGATATTGCAACTCTTTGCAACCTTATGATTTGCATAAGCGATAACACAGCAACAAATCGCCTTCTGCGTTTTTGCACAATGGATGGGGCAAAAAAGGGCTTTGCACAATTGGGGCTTTCAAAAACAACTCTTAGAAGGTTTCTTTTTGACAGCGAAGCGGCATCAAGAGGACTTGAAAACACCATTTGTCCAAAAGAAATGGGTATGCTTTTAGAAAAGCTGTTCAAAGGAGAATTTATAAACGAAAAAGTTAGCAAATACGCTCTTGATGTACTTTTAAAGCAACAAATAAATCATAAAATCTGCGGAAAGCTGAAGGGTGTTCCCACCGCCCACAAAACAGGCGAGGATTATATGCTTTCCAACGATGTTGGCATTGTTTTAGGCGAAAATCCGTTCATTATCTGCTTTGCAGGGCATGATACCGATGTTTACAAATGGGAAGATTTTATCCGCAGAAGCACATTCGATTTATACAACAGCTTGTAAATGCTTTCATTTATATAAATATGTATTAACCGCTGTACATTATCTGCAGTGCAAAGTCAGTATTATACCCTAAAGTTATGTCATTTTTGTCATAACTTTGGGGTATAACGCCTGTTTGCACCAAATTATGACCTTCTCAAACTGCACAGATTTTTTTAAACCCGAGATATAGAAAAAGGATACTCAATACTTTTTTGGTAAAGAGTATCCATTTTTTTATTTTGCAATAACTATGCAACAAAATTATTTTTCTGATGTGTAGTTATCGAAATAGCCCTGAATCCAAACGATGGGAGTGCCCTTGTCGCCGCTTCCCGATGTAAGGTCACAAAGTGAGCCGATAAGGTCGGTGAGTTGTCTTGGTGTTGTACCCTGAGAAGCCATACTGCCAACAAGGTCATCTTCTTTGTTTCTTATGTAGTCTGAAATTGCTTCTTTCAAAGCATCGCCCGAAAGGTCTGCAAAATCGTTGTCTGCAAGATATTTCAGCTTAACTTCGTTTGGCTGTCCCAAAAGACCTGATGTGAATGCAGGAGAAACAACGGGGTCTGCAAGCTCCCAGATTTTACCAACAGGGTCTTTGAAAGCACCATCTCCGTATACCATAACTTCAACGGTTTTACCTGTTGCTTCTTTGATAATTGCCTGAATTCTGTCAACAACAACTTGACAATCCTTCGGGAACAGCTTAACAGTTGTTTCTGTTGCCTTGTTGCTTCCCAAAAGACCGTAGTCAGCGTTGAATCCGCTTCCGTCTATGGAAGAAGTTAAAATTTCATCGAGACAGAAAACAGCTTCTGCGCCTGCCGCCTTAAGCAGTCGTTTTGACCTTGCCCTTGTGTGAATATCAGCACAAAGAACATTTTTTGTATATTTAAGAATAGAACGGCAATCGTTGGCAAGAATAACTTCAACTTCTGCACCAACGGATGTAATCAATTCTTTATAATATTCAATATAGTCAACGCCTGTGAAACGATGCTTTTTGTATCCGAAAAGCTCTCTGAACTTTGCTTCTGTGAGAACATCTGTCCAAGGGTTAACACCTGCGTTATCAAGCTCATCAAGGTCAACGAGGTGATTTCCAACCTCGTCGGAAGGATAGCTGAGCATCAAGTATATTTTCTTTGCACCCATTGCAATACCCTTAAGGCACATTGCAAAACGGTTACGGCTGAGAATTGGGAAAATAATTCCAAATTCACCTGTTGGGAATTTTGATTTTATATCGGTTGCAATTTGTTCAACAGTGGCATAGTTTCCCTGAGCTCTTGCAACAACTGCTTCGGTTACAGCAACAACATCTCTGTCTCTTATTTCAAGATTTTCAGATGCCGCAGCGGATAAAACGCTTTCTGCAACAATTTTTGAAATATCGTCTCCGCTTCTTATAATGGGAGCACGAACACCACGGGATACCGTACCAATAAGTCTTTCCATTTTTGTTCTCCGTTTCTGCCCGAAAAATAATACTTGACTTCCGAGCAAATATATTATATTATAAATATATTAAGAAGTCAAATTATTAAACTTAATGATTGTTATCAGATTAGTTTATATATGAGGTTACTATGGATATCAAGCTCGACCAATATAAAGCGTTCAGCGCAGTTGCAAAATGCTCCAGCTTTTCCGTTGCGGCAAATGAACTGTATATGACACAAAGTGCAATAAGTCAGCAAATAAAGTCCCTTGAGGACTCATTGAATGTTACCCTTTTTATAAGGGGAAGAAACGGTGCAACCCTCACGCCACAGGGGAAATTGCTTTTGGAATATGTTGATAAAGCGTTGTTACTTTTCAATTCCGCAGAAAATCACATTGGAAAGCTGTCTGCCCTTGAAACAGGAGAGCTGAGAATTGCCGCAGGGGACACAATTTCAAAACATTTTCTTTTGCCTGCACTTGAAAAATTCAATACCCTTTACCCAAAAGTTAAGCTCCGCATTATCAACCGTGTTACATCAGAAGCGATTGAGCTTTTGAAAAACGGAAAAGCCGATATTGCTGTTATCAACCTTCCACTTGACGAAGCAACAGAAAAACAATGCAAGTTGAAAACAAGGGCAACCTACCCTCTCCATGATGTTTTTGTTGCAGGAAAAAAATATGAATACCTTAAAAGTGAAACACTGTCTGCAGATGCAATCTCAAAACTGCCCCTTATTATGCTTGAAGAAAAATCGAACTCCAGAATGTATGTTGACAAGCATTTTTATTCACTTAAAACAAAGCTCTCCCCTGAAATTGAACTTGGAAGCCACGATTTACTTCTTGAATTTGCAGAGGCGAATTTAGGTATATCCTGCGTTATAAAGGAATTTGCAGAGGAGTTTTTTGAAAAAGAAAAGGTTTTTGAAGTAAAAACAACCTTCTCCATCCCCGAAAGATGCATAGGAGTTTGCACCCTTGAAGAAGTTACAACAAGCGGTGCAACCGATAAGTTTTTAGAGCTTTTAAACATCAATAATTAAAGCATCAAACGAAATTATAACATATCAGAAGGAAAAAAGTTATGAAAATGAATTTCAGAAAATCAATTTGTTTTTTTATTCTGTTTACACTGTTAATTTCTCTTATTCCAACGAATATCTTAGCTCTCAACGTTCCATCGCCCACCACATCGGGCGTTAGCGGTTCAAAGTATTTCACGGCTCTTCCGGGTGTTTATGAAATGGGCGACGGATACGCTGTTATATGGGCAACGAGCTTTAAAGGCACAGGGTATCTAAAATATACATACAATGGAAAAAATTATACGGTTTACGATGAAAAAAACAACATCGTTAGAACAAACGATACTATACATGTTGTTAAAGTTCCCCACGAGCATTTACAGGGAAACAGCTACACCGTATTTTCCACCGAGGTTACAAGCCATCAATACGCTATTACAAATTACGGCACAACCATTTCTGCAGGCCCTATATCAATGAAAAAATACGATGGCGGTTCGGATTTCGATATTCTTATGCTGACAGATACACACGGACAGTTAAACTGGGCTAAAAATGTCTCAAAGCAGTTCAGCAAAGACCCCGACTTGGTTGTTTTCAGCGGTGATATTGTGGATTCCATCGAAACAAAAGCCGAAATTGCTCATATGTTCAATATAATGGGAACAGTTACGGGTGGCAGATATCCCGTTATATATTGCAGAGGTAACCACGAAACAAGAGGAATTTATTCAACTGCAATTCTCGACTATTTTCCAACAAAAACAGGTGAATTTTACTTTGACTTCCGATATGGCCCACTTTGGGGAGTTGTTATTGACACAGGAGAAGATAAAGTTGATTCCCACGAATATTACGGAAACCTTGCAAACTACAAGGAATACAATTTAAAGCAGGAAGTGTGGCTCAGGTCTCTCCGTCCTGACACAACGGCAGATTACCGACTTGGAATCTACCATATACCAAATATTAACACTCTCCCCAACTCCATTGATTTTTCAGATTCCATTGCACATCTTCGATTCCAGATTGGAATATCAGGGCATACACACACCTGCAAAGATATTGCAGGAAGCAGCATCAAATCAGCCCATCACACATATGTCGGTGGCGGCTATGATAAAAATGCAGGAACATTTATAACTCTTAACAACAATACAAAATCCGCATATGTAACATCAAAATCCGATTCAGGTGCAATTATAAGCCCTTTCAACAATTATTCCATCCCACTTTCTTATACCTTTGGAAACACTCCCTCTCTCCTCCCTGTTCCCGAATACGGAACAAATGCCCAGTTTAAGCCGAGCAACGCATCAAAGGGAACAGTTTCAATATCCGTTGAACCAACAGTTTTTGAAACAGGCGGTGATTGGTATAACATCGTATGGGCAACAAGCACATCAAACTCAAACGCAAAAGGATGCGCGGGATTTGTTGAATATGTTTATAACGGAAAAACCTATCAACTCTTTGACGAAGTTGGTGGTTACAGACGCTCATACAGCAATATCCACACAGTAAAAGTACCCAAAGCTCACCTTGATAACAACAGCTATAAAGTATGTTCTTTCCTTGTTGAATATTCATACACAAACCCTTCTGCACAAACAGGAAGATATTATTCAGCAGGAGATTATGTATACAGCTCAAAATACATTTTTGAAAATAGAAGCAACAATTCGTCAGTAACTATCTTTGCCTGTCCCGATGTAAAAATGCAGGGCAACGAAACTCAACGGCTCACAGCAATCAGTCAGGCGGTGCAAGCTCTTGGTACATCACCTGCAATTGTAATTGTAAACGGTGATGCGACAGGCATAACATTGGATTCAGACGCAGACCTTGTTAATCTTTTTAAAGTAACCTCTGCCGCATCCGTGGGAATACACCCTGTTGTTTTTTCCAGAGGAAACGCAGAATGCAGAGGATATAACGCAACCGAGCTTTTCAAGTATATACCAACAGTTACAGGTGAATTTTACTACTCCCTTGACATCGGTGAATACACTCTCGTGAATCTTGATACTGCCGAAGATGACCCCGACAATTTCACTATGGAATGGAACGGAAGCACAATAAAAAAATACGGCAACAGAGTTACATTTGATGCTTTGAGACAAGAGCAGGTTTCGTGGATAGAGTCAATGGAAAAAGGCAAGCTCATATCAATTTCCCATATGCCTCTTTCATTTGTAAAATCCCATTTGGGTTGCAATCTGGAAGCTCCACTCAAAGAAAAGGGTGCAATTCTCCACATAGGAGGTCATACCGCAAGCTACTCTGTGTCAAACACTGTAAACGAAAACAGCATATATTCAATAACAGCAGGTGGTAGCTCAAAGCAAAGCAATGTTTCCACATCCATACTCCTTTCAGACGAATATGCTCACATAAGAGCATACACATCAACTGTAGATTCTTCCGCTTTGTATGATGAAAGAACAGTTTCCCTTTCCGATGGAAAAACTGTTTCATACAAAGGGGAACAACCACCAAAAATTAACGGCTCATATGTTGTTTCAACACCACAGCATATAGCGTGGATTTCCGAAAACTGCAACAGCCGTAACAGCTTTGAGGGAGAAACATTTATTCTTGCAAACGATATCGATATGATGCTCCTTCCTTTTAAGCCGATTGGAGGAAATGATGACACTTCTTCTGATAGCAACTCTGTTTCAAATGCATTTTCAGGCATATTCAACGGAAACAGATACAAAATAAAGAATCTCAATATTATTTCAACCTCAAATAATGTGGGATTTTTCGGAGCGTTAAGACAAGCAACAGTTAAAAATGTTATTCTTTATTCAGGTAACATTTCGGGAAATTGGTATGTTGGTGCATTGGCCGGCTATTCCCAAGGGTCGATTATTGAAGATTGCACCACATCAATTTCTGTTTATTCAAATTCGGGAAGCAAAATCGGTGGAATTGTTGGACTTGCAAATAGCGGAACTCAAATATTACGATGCTCAAATTACGGCTCTGTAATTGCCCATCATCCCGCAGGCAACGCAGGTGGAATTGCAGGTCAGCTTTATAGCGGAACAAAGAATATTATTTGCGACAGTTATAACAGAGGATGCGTTTATTCTCACGGAAGCACAGCACTTGCAGGTGGTATCTTTGGATATGCAGGAAATACAACCGCAGAAATTAAAAATTGCTATAACGCATCATCCATCCTTGGTGGCGGTTCTAACGGAGCAATAGCAGGGGGTTATAGCTCAGGTGGAAAGATAACCATAACAAATTCCATCTTTGCCAACAACTTTGGCGGAGCAAACAATGCTTTTCAAGGAACAAACTCCTGGTCATCTGCAAGTGGTTCAGGAACTTGTCAGAGCAAAACTCCGGCAGAAATGAAATCACAATCAACGGCAACGCTTTTGAATGATGCTGTTTATACATATATTCAAAGCAAAAACGAAGGATATCCCATTCATAAGAATTCACTTTTAGAAAGCGAAGAAGTTTATAATACAATAAAGCTCAACGAAAACAGCAAATATGTTCTTGAAAACGGATATATCAAGGGTATTGCTCCGAACACTTCTACCGAAATTATCAGAAGCAATATTTCCAATAAAGAAGGTATCCATATAAGCAAAGCAGGAACAGGTGGCTTGATAACTCTCACAATCAACGGTGACATTGTAGACTCTGCAGTTATCGTAATTTCGGGAGATGTTAACGGAGACGGAACAATTGATTCAACGGATTATCTTAGAATAAAGAGCAAATTCCTCTCAAAAATCACCTTTGACGAGCCGACATCCATTGCAGGAGATGTTAACTCAGACGGTACAATCGACTCAACGGACTACATTATAATAAAAAATATGTTTCTTACGGCATAAAGTTCACTTTTTTAAAACACACAACAAAAAACAGAACCTTTCCAATTGCGGAATGGTTCTGTTTTTATTTACCACAAAAAGCCGACCTCCCAAAAGTTAGATTTTTGGTCTAACTTTTGGGGGTCGGTTCATGCCACAGCACTTTTATAATTTTTAATATTTGCAAACTCACAAATTAAGATTTACAAGGCAACAAGCCGAGTTTCCGTTAATTTTGAGCTTTACCGCAATTCACATTCAGCTAATTAGTCGTTCTTTGTGAGAGCGTCTTTGCGGGAAAGGTTGTATCTGCCCTTATCGTCTATTTCAAGGAACATAACCTTGATTGTATCACCGATATTGAATACGCTAAATCCTACTTTACTGCTCCCTCTTTTAATTTAATAAAAAACGAATACTATTACATTTTAAAATAATAAATCCATAAAAAAAATAATCTTCACTTTCTAATGGAGATAAGCTTATAAATAATATATAACAAAAAGCATTTTTTATCTTTTATTTGTTTTATTATTTTAGGATTTTCTTTAGATACATCTCCTAATTCAGCACACTCTTGCATTGAAGCGGAAAGGATAATAGATTTAAACCTTTTATACCCCTTTTTCGCATCAAATTCATTTTTCAGAGCAACAAGATGATGATATATCATTTTTGTGGCTAAATCTCTTTTTTCATCTTCGGATTCCTTTAAAAATAGAA